>CAMBLP010000066.1 GCA_945868195.1 Bordetella parapertussis | reverse complement strand
TGAGTCCTTTGGAGGCTAGCCTAGCAATCTACCCGCGCGCAGGCGCGAGCGACCGCGCGAAGTGCGCGTCTGATAGTTCATTTGTCCGAGTTTCTCCGTCAGCGGTGCGATGTGCGCATGACAAATCGCGCAGGCGAGTGCGTCTGCAGAGTCGGCTGCAGGGAGGCCATCGAGCCTCAGGAGGCGTTGGACCATCATTTGTACTTGTTCTTTGGCGGCACGACCTGCACCCACGACAGATTTTTTGATTTGAAGGGCCGTGTACTCATGCACGGCTAGATTGCGATCCGCCAGTGCGCATAACGCCGCGCCACGGGCTTGACCCAGCAGCAACGTACTTGCCGGATTGGTATTCATAAAAACAATTTCAAGCGCTGCGACATCAGGTTGAGTGTCTTCGACCACTTGACGAAGATTATCTAAAATGACCTTGAGCCGCAGAGGCAAGGTGATGTCGGTGGGCACAATAATCGTGCCACTCGCGACATAGCTGAGCGTTGCGCCCTTGACGTCGATCACGCCAAACCCTGTTCGGCGAAGTCCCGGATCGACACCAAGTATGCGCATTTCGCTTGCTCCTTTAGTGACGGAAGTGTCGCATACCTGTCAGCACCATCACAATACCGCGCTCGTTGGCCGCTGCGATGACCTCGTCGTCACGCATGCTGCCGCCAGGCTGGATCACGCAGCTCGCGCCCGCGTCAATGACGACATCGAGTCCGTCACGGAAGGGAAAGAAGGCATCCGACGCGACGGCTGAGCCCTTGAGCGTTAGGCCGGCGTTCTCGGCTTTGATCGAGGCGATACGGGCTGAGTCGATGCGGCTCATCTGGCCCGCACCCACGCCCAGTGTCATACTGTCGCCACAAAAGACGATCGCGTTTGATTTGACGAACTTAGCGACTTTCCAAGCGAACAGTAGATCGCGTATTTGCTCGGTCGTCGGCTGCTTGCGCGTGACCACGCGCAGATCTTCGGCCTTGACGGTTTCGCAGTCAGGCGTTTGGACGAGCCAGCCACCTCCAATGCGTTTGACATCGATGTCGTTCTGGCCGTCACCCATAGGCACCTGCAACACACGCACGTTCTTTTTGCTTGTCAGTAAAGCCAGTGCGTCCTGATCGTAAGCGGGTGCGAGTAGGACCTCGACAAACTGTCCGCTGACAGCCTGCGCGGTCGCGAGATCAACCGTGCGGTTAAACGCGATAATGCCGCCGAACGCAGAAGTCGGGTCTGTCTTGAATGCTTTGAGGTAGGCGTCCAGTGCCTTGCCGGCCGTGGCTACACCGCAAGGGTTGGCGTGTTTGACGATCACGCACGCAGGGGCGTCGAAACTACGTACGCAGTCCCAGGCCGCATCGGAATCGGCGATGTTGTTATAGGAGAGTTCCTTGCCCTGCAATTGCACAAAATTCGAGAGCAGACCGGCTGGGCAATAGGGATCGACGTAAAACGCCGAGCGCTGCTGTGCGTTTTCGCCGTAGCGCAGGACTTGTTTTTGGTAGACCTGTAAGGTGAGGATGTTGGGCCAAGTGTTTCGGGCAGGTGCGGTCTCTTGAGCGGGTTCGGCGACGTTGAGGCTACTCAGGTAGTTTGCGATGGCGCCATCGTATGCGGAGGTGTGCGCATACACCTTGGTCGCGAGCTGCAGGCGTAGGCCGTAGGAGGTCCCGCCGGTCTGATCCATCTCGGAGAGAACCGCAGCATAGTCAGCGGGATCGATAACAACAGTCACGCCACCTTGTTCTGTGCCGTGGTTTTTAGCGGCAGCGCGCAGCATGGCGGGCCCACCAATATCGATGTTTTCGACAGCGTCTTCAAAGGAACAGTTCAGGTTCGAGACGGCTTGGCGAAAGGGATACAGGTTGACGACCAATAAATCAATCCGGTCAATGCCGTGTTGTTCGATCGTCTTGAGGTGTTCGGCGCTGTCGCGACGCGCCAAGAGGCCGCCGTGAATCTTTGGGTGGAGGGTTTTGACACGGCCATCGAGGATTTCGGGGGAGCCGGTATGCTGTGCGACCTCGGTGACCGCGAGTCCAGACTCGGCGAGTAATTTCGCCGTTCCGCCTGTCGAGAGCAAACGTACGCCGCGCGCAGCGAGCGCAGTGGCGAAATCGACGATACCGGTTTTATCGGAAACGGAGAGCAGGGCAGTTTGAATATTCATTGCTTGGTTAATCTTGAGGGATAAGTTTATGAAAAAGGAGTTTTTTGCGGAGCGTGTTGCGCGTCACGCCCAGCATCTGAGCGGCTTTTGACTGATTCTGTTGCGCGCGTTCCATCGCCACTTCGAGCAAAGGGCGCTCGACGCAGCGAATCACCATGTCGTAAAGATCGCTCGGGTTGGTGTCGCCGAGGTCGCTGAAATATTGCTCAAGACTCAAGCGTACGGACTCTTCGAGGATATTATTTTTTTTCATGGATCACGATGCGTGCAGGTTAAGCCGCGTAAAGATGGCCTGAGCTTAGACCTTGATTGTCGCAGGTTGCCGCTGGTATGTCTGGCGAAATGGTATGTTGAAGCGTAAACCATTGATTCACGGCTTCGAATTGCGCATGCGTGCTCTCGATCGTATTGATCTGGTCGGAAAACTGTTTGCCCAATGGCAGGCTGCTGACATACCAACCGATATGTTTGCGCGCGGTACGTACGCCCGGTAATTCACCATAAAACTGATAGTGATCTGATAAATGCGCCAGGAGTAGGTCCCGCATCTCGAGCCAAGTCGGGGGTGCTAGCGTTTCACCCGTCTTTAGGAAGTGATCCACTTCCCGAAAAATCCAAGGCCGACCCTGTGCGGCGCGGCCGATCATCACGGCATCCGCCCCTGTGTAAGCCAACACCTCTCGGGCTTTCGCGGGACTGTCGATATCTCCATTGGCGACCACGGGAATCGTCAAACTGGCTTTGACCTCTCGAATCGTGTCGTATTCGGCTTGACCTAAATAGAGATCCGCGCGCGTGCGACCATGCAAGGTCAGCGCCGCAATACCGGCGTTTTCGGCAAGTTTGGCGATCCGTAGGGCGTTGCGGTGTTCCCTGTCCCACCCGGTGCGGGTTTTGAGTGTCACGGGAACGCCCAGGGGCAGGCAGGCCTGCACCACAGCATCGAGAATGCGGGCGACCAGATCTTCATGACGCAGCAGCGCGGAGCCCGAGGCGACGTTGCACACCTTTTTGACTGGACAGCCCATGTTGATATCGATGACGCGCGCGCCCTTGCTGACGTTGAATACAGCGGCCTGCGCCATCATTTCTGGATCCGCCCCCGCAATTTGCACCGCGACTGGATCGATTTCACCATCGTGATTCAAGCGACGGGAGGATTTCACCGTGTTCCAAAGTTGGGGATTGCTGGCCGCCATTTCAGAGACGGCATAGCCCGCGCCCAGTTTTTTACAAAGCTGACGAAATGGACGGTCGGTCACACCCGCCATCGGTGCGACGAAAACGTTGTTCGGAAGTGACCACGGACCAATTTTCATAGCGAAATTGTAATCGCTCAAAGACGACTGCCGAGACTGCCCCAGGGTTTAGCGTCGCAAACCCTGTAATAAGTGACGCGCGAGGGGCGCGCGTGCAAGAGGCAAGGCGTCCATCCCCAATAACGCGAGGCCCGCTAAATGCTCGATAGGGGCTAGACCCGTTGTGAAGGTTCGGGCCATGCTGTCCGTCAACAAGGCGGTGAGTTGACGGTCCGGCTGTCGCTGACGTTGAAACTCAGCGAGTATCAGAGCAACATCTCGTTCAGGCTCGGCTAACCAGCCGCGCAAGGCGATGGCGAGTGCGGCGGTATCACGCAATCCTAAGTTCAAGCCCTGTCCCGCGACGGGATGGAGTGTTTGTGCTGCGTTTCCGATCGCAACGCAGCGTCCCTCAACGAGATTAGCTCGAACATTGAGGCGCAGAGGCACTGCGACGACTGGGGCGTCTACAGAGAGCACGCCCAAGCGCGAACCAAACATCTTGCTCAGTGCCGCAGAAAACGCTTTGGGGGCGAGTGTGGAGAGGGCGCGGGCGCGCTCGGGTGCGCAACACCAAACGATCGATTGCGCATCGGCGGCTTGCGGATGAGGCAGAACGGCCAAGGGGCCTTCAGAAGTAAACCGTTCAAAGGCCCAGCCTTTGCGGGGCAGACTCGCGCTGGCACGCGTTAGCAGAGCCATTTGAGCGTACTCGCGCTGTACAGCGGTGTTCGGATGTCCGTCAGCCTGGATGACCAGTGCCGCGCGGAAAAGCTGGCCATCCTGAGCGATGCTGACGCTTTGCGCGTCTTGTGTGGTCACTTGAGCGGCAAGTCCTGCGCGCAAGACGATACCGGAGGCTTGAACGGCTTGCATCAGGCGAGACTGTAGGCGTGGATAGTGCACGACGGAGCCTAGTTGCGGGACGTTAAAGTCGTGATGACGAATGACGGTACGGCCGAGTCGGCCTTTTTGCGAGACATGAATGTTTTGAATGATCGCAGCCTCGGTCGGCCAGGCGTGAAGCGACTCGAGTAAGACCCGGCTGCCATGATTGAGGGCCAGCACTCTAGGATCCTCCTCGGGTGCATAGCCGTATTGGGAGGACGCTCCAGACTGAAACAGTGCGATGCGTTCCGGGTGAGGGGTAGAGCGCGCCAATAGCAAAGCGAGTACGCAGCCGACAGGCCCGCCTCCAATAATGACAACATCGAAATCTAGTCGCGACATTTGATTATTCTACCGCTGGCAATGACATGACTGGAGGATGACCTTGAATCAGGTATGCTCGAAATATTTGATCGTTATGTTGAGCTCATGAACGTGAACGCTACTATGTCCACCACACACGCTGATCCAAAGTTCCGTCACAAAGTCACGGTTGGCCTGCTCGCGGCCTTACTGGGCGTTTTCGGCGCCCATTGGTGGTACCTCAGACGTCCTTATGCATGGCTGGTGACGACGTATAGCGTGGTGCTGTTGGTGATCAGTGCCTTCGCAGAGGTATGGTGGGAAAATCCTGCTTTTTTCCTTTTGTACATCCCTATCCTGAATGGTTTTATTGAGGCAATCGTGTGGTGCCTCATGAGTGATGCGCGCTTTGATGCCCGTTTTAATCCTGGGCTTAAACGAGAGCGCCCAAGCGGCTGGGGCGCGATCTTGGTGGCCTCTTTCACCCTGCTTATCGGCACAGTGGCCTTTATGTTCGGCATCGCCATGATTGTGATCTATGTATGGACAGCGATTGGTTGGCTCGACGGCTTGAACTTGCAGGGCTGAAGTGAAGCCTTAAATTTGGATGTTGCTTGTCCCCTCGCAGACCCATTTCAAGCTGTCACGGCTCATGTCGATGCACCCGCCTGTCCCATAGATGCCAGGTGGCGCCCGATACTCCATCATGAGCGCAAGGATGCGTCTTGTTTCTTCGGCATCGCTAAAGGTCGCTTGCATTTTTTTATCGACAACCGTTTCATCCATCCCGACCGTACCCGACGCAAGTGTGAAAACTCCATGACGCCAGTGATAAATCTCGACGCATTTTTTTTCGATCGAATAGGGTTTGGTTTTATCCCATAGGTTGACGAATTCGCCTGCGCCCAGGTAACAAACCCAGGAGCCTTCAAAGCCATCTGCTTGCACTGACTGTTCGTCTGGGTTTTTAAACCAAACGCGTCCGCCCGGGACGTAGCAATGCTTTGGAAAGGGGCGCTCTCTCGAACCGCGTTCAAATAAAAAAGCGTCGTTGAAATCATCGGCGATCAACGGTTTAGATCTCCATTGTGCCGCTATTTTTTCTAATAGATAGGGGTTGGATGTCTCAAGTTCTTTGGTGAGACCATACAACATCAGATATTCGGAGGCTTCACGACAGGAAAAGGAATAACGTTCGTAAGTCACCGCTGGGCAGAGCGCCGCTTCGAGCGCCTCAACGAGCGACTCGCCAGATCTGAGGATAAAAGCACCTTCATCATTTTGGTCCCAAAAGGATGGGGGGCGAGAGAGTTGTGAGACTTCAAACTGTAGCTCGGTTCGTCGGGCTGTCTGAACAATGTGACATCTTGCTCGAATCGACGCAAACAGTTCTGCACGGGTTGGAAAGCTATAGGCTACAGGGCTTACGAGCATGCATAAAAAAACCTCTCGGTATAAGTCCTCTGTGCGCTCTTTAGTGCGGAGTCCTAGTTGGAAGGCCAAGCGACTCGTATCAAAGTTCGGGGTGAGTTCACGTAATTGTTGGGAGGCCTGGACGTGTACGGCATATCTTCCAAGGATGGGTCGCTGCGTAATGTCGACAAAGGGAGACAGACCTTGTTCTGCGCACCAGTCTTTGATGGTTCGCTCGGCGCCGGAGGCGTCGATCCACGAGCCTTTCAATATACAGATGCCGCCTAGCATCTCGAGTTCGCATGGATTAAACATGTCGAATAAGCTATGAATAAAGGTAAGCCTATCTTTTATGCAATGAATGCCTTCTCGGCAATAGTAAATACCCTAATTAGGCGCGCATCAAATGCTCAATGTCGTCCAGCCCCACTGGGACTTCGCGTGTGATGAGTTCGCAGCCCTGCTCGGTCACAATGGCATCATCCTCGATACGAATACCAATATTCCAAAAGACCTCAGGGATATCTTCTGCTGGTCGAATGTACAGTCCTGGCTCAATCGTGAGCACCATATTGGGCTGTAGCATGCGCCAGGGCCTGTCTCGGGTACCCGTCTGAGGGACCCTGTATGCGCCCACGTCGTGCACGTCCATGCCGAGCCAGTGGCCGGTGCGATGCATGTAAAAACGGTTGTAGGCGCTGGTTTCCAGTGCTTGTTCGAGCGAGCCCTGCAAGAGTCCTTCGTCCAGCAAGCCTTGCGTCAACACCATGACGGCCGCCTCATGGCCTGCATTCCAATGATGTTTGGGAGAGGTGTGCGCCGCGGCTTCTTCTTGCGCTTTAAGCACAATCGCATAGAGTGTCCGCTGTGGATCCGAAAAACGGCCGTTAACAGGAAAGGTGCGTGTGATGTCCGAGGCATAGCCCTCTAACTCACAGCCTGCGTCAATCAATACAAGCTCTCCGTCGCGCATCACGCAGTTACCGGCGGGATGATGCAACACACAGGCATTGGCGCCTGCTGCGACGATGCTGTCGTAGGCCACGCCTTGCGCGCCGTGCTGGCGAAAGGTGTATAGCAACTCGGCTTCGAGCTCGTATTCGCGCATACCGGCCTGTGCTGCTTGCATCGCGCTGATGTGGGCGCGAGCCGAGATCGAGGCGGCTTTGCGCATGATGTTGAGCTCTGAGGCGTCCTTGATCAGTCGCATCTCCGAAAGGGGTTCGCTCAAGTCCAGCCATTTGACAGGGGTGGCGCGAGCGCCGCGGGCTTTACGCTGAGCCAGTCCGACCCAGTCGTGTATTTTGTTTAAGAGTTGTTGATTTGAAAAATTGGACAAAGGCGTCAAAAGTTGCGCGTGCCCCTGCAGGAGTTCAGGCATACGTTGATCAATCTCAACCACGTCATAGGCTTGATCAAAAGAAAAATACTCAGCTGCCGCTTGAGGTCCCCAACGTTTGCCATTCCAGATTTCAACCTCAGGGTTTTTTCCCTCGCAAAATATAACGCTCTGGTTAACCTCGCCTGCGATCAATACTAGCCAAGCCTCGCTTTCCTTAAAGCCAGACAAGTAGAAAAAATCACTGTCGTGGCGAAAGGTGTAGTGATTATCGCGGTTGCGCTGTCGCACACTCGCCGTTGGCAAAATCGCGATTCCTCCTCCCTGAGTATGCATCAATGCGAATAATTGTTCGCGACGCTTTTTAAAGCTCTGAATAGGACTTGTGACGTTGGACATAAGCGGTTATGAGCAGGAAGAGGGATTAATCAGGATTCTACGTTCAACATACTACAATCAAGAGCTTGTTTTGTTCTACAAAGCGTATTCACGTAAAGGCTGTATCGATGGATTGGCTCAGTTGGTTAAAGCCTTGGGAGTTTTCCCCGGTTCTGGTGGTGTGTTTCATCATCAGTGCTTGGCTATTCGTACGAGGTCATCGCGTGCATGCCGTCTCCAGGACCCGTCAGGTGTTTTTCTGGATGGGTTGGATCATGCTGTACCTGTCCATGCACACGCTGCTGGACTATTACGCTGAGCGCATGTTTTTTATTCATCGACTGCAGCACCTTGTGCTTCACCACCTTGGACCTCTCGTCATCATGGCCGCCTACCCGGGGTCGGTGATGCGTGCGGGTTTGCCGCTATCCTGGCGCGTTCGTCTGCATCGCTTTAATCAAACACTCTTGGGTCGGGCTCTGATTTCTATCATGACCAATCCGATCATCGTACCGACCTTGTTTGTATTTTTGGTGGTGATTTGGCTGATTCCGTCCGTGCAGTTCTATTCGATGCTGGATTGGCGTTTGTACCGACTGATGAATTGGTCAGTGGTCATTACGGGTTTCATGTACTGGAATTTGATTTTGGACCGACGGCCCAATCCTCCTGCGGCGATGACGCCTGGTGGACGGGTGATTTCTCCCATTTTGACAATGGCGCCACAGATGGTGGCGGGCGCGGTGATTGCCTTTACCGAGCGGGATTTGTATCCCCTGTTTGACTTGTGCGGACGAGCGATTGCGATGAGCCCTCAGACGGATCAGATGATTGGGGGGTTAACGATGTGGATTCCCGCAGCGCTGACCGAGGTCATCGGACTGCTCGTCGCACTGCGCACTCTGATGCGGTTGTCCGCCAAAGGGCGATGGGGCGAACCGAAGCCCCGCGTGCTTAAGCCTGGAGCACACAAGCCTCAGGCACCAAAGTCTCCGTCTAAACCTTAGGGAATCAGGCCGTGATATTTGCGTCCTAGTGCAACGGTCGCTTTGAACATCCCTTCTTTATTGCCACAGTCATAGCGAATGCCTTCGTAGCGATGTGCAAAAACGGCTTGTTCCTTAAGTAGAGACGCAATGCCGTCAGTGAGTTGGATTTCTCCACCCGCACCCGCTTGTGTTTGACGCAGATGCGCAAAAATCCTAGCGTCTAGTACATAACGACCTACCACAGCGAGTGTAGAGGGGGCTACATTCGGTTTGGGCTTTTCCACGATATGACGGATACGCTCTGTCAGCGCAGAGACGGGGTCGGTCGCAACAATGCCGTATTTGTCCGTATCGGATAAGGGCACTTCTTGAACCCCCAGAATACTGCCTTGGTGGGTGAGGGCGGCATCAATGAGTTGCCCGATCACGGGTCGATCCGCATCAAGCAAATCGTCCGCCAACAGCACAGCAAACGGTTCATCGCCCACGATCGGGGCCGCCGTCAACACCGCATGTCCCAAACCTAAAGGGGCCGACTGGCGAATATAAATGCAGCTCACATTTGAAGGCAGGATTTCTTGAACAATCGCCAGTAGTTCTTTTTTGCCTTTGCGGGCGAGCTCGGCCTCCATCTCGGGGGCGCTGTCGAAATGGTCCTCAATCGCGCGCTTATGCCGTCCCGTGACAAAAATCAGATCGGTGATGCCCGCGGCGATGGCTTCTTCGACGGCATATTGAATCAGCGGCTTGTCGACCACGGGGAGCATTTCCTTAGGCATGGCCTTGGTGGCAGGTAAAAAACGCGTGCCTAAACCAGCAACGGGAAATACGGCTTTTCTTACGGGGCGCATAAATAATCCTTGAAGTTTCGCGCCAAAATGGCGGAACCAAACTCAACTCCCGCTATCATAAGCGTATGGCAAGACATTCTCCAACTTCGACCTCGATCACGTTCTCGCGTGGCCTCGTATTCGCGCTCTCCCTTAGTTTCGTTTTTACGCCTGTCTGGGCGCAGCCCTCCGCCGCGCCTTCGATGGGTTCTCCCTCGTCGCTCGATCTCTCGCCTGCGCTAGAACGCAAGCTTGGCGAAGCCATCATGGTTCAGGGGCGGCGCGATCCCGAATACATCAGCGATCCGGATATGAGTCAGTATCTCGAAAACATGGGTCGTAAGCTGGGTGCGTACGCACCTGGCGGCGCTCCTCAGATTGACGTGTTTGGTGTCCGAAATCCAGAAATCAATGCTTTCGCGATGCCGGGAGGTTTCATTGGTGTGCATACGGGACTCATCGTGGGCTCTGGCTCTGAGTCTGAGGTCGCCGGTGTCGTGGCGCACGAAATCGCGCACGTGACTCAACGGCACATTGCACGTGGTCTGACCCAACAACGTCAAAGCAGTCACATCGCGCTGGCCTCGATTGCGGCTGCGCTTCTTGCTGCGTTGGTGCCTGGAGGCGGTCAGGCCGCGATGGGCATTGCGGCGTTTGGTCAGGCTGCGGCGATTGATCGCCAATTGGGCTTTTCTCGTGAGGCCGAGCAAGAGGCTGACCGTAACGGCCTCGAAATGCTCCGAAAGGCCGGCTATAACCCCAACGGTATGGTCGTCATGTTTGGTCGTTTGAGCAAAGCCTCAAGTTTGAATGAAGGCCGTGGCGGCGGCGCCTATGTATCGACCCACCCACTCAGTTTGCAGCGGATGAGCGACATGCAGAACCGTACGCGTCAGTACGGCTCTGCCGGCGGTCAAAACGAAGATGAGTACTGGTTTATTCGGGCGAAGTCCCGTGTTTTGCAGGCGGTGGATCCACGTGCCTTGCGTCAGGCGCAGGAACAACTCGAGGACGAGGCCCAGGCGCCCACGCAGCGCGAGGGTGCTTCACCGTCGCCCGCGCGTCGCGCTGCGGCTTGGTATGGCGTGTCGCTCGCAGCACTCGCCAGTCAAGACTCTGCAGCGGCCGCCACGGCACTCGCGCAGGCGCAGCCTCTGATGCCCAATTCACCTTATCTGGAGTTGCAGCGTATTGATATTGAGTTGGCGCGAAGACAGGTGGCGCCTGCCTTGAGTTTGGCGCAAGCCGCCCACAAACGTTGGCCACAAAGACGTTCCTTTGTGTTGCGCACTGCGCAGAGTTTGCAGTTGCTTGGACGAGACGCCGAGGCGGTCACGTTTTTAAACGCACAGATTAAGCGTTGGCCGACTCAAGAACCTGAACTTTACAAGATGTTGGCAATGAGCCAAGAGCGCATCGGCGAACGCGTTGAAGCTCGACAGAACATGGCGGCCTATTATGAAAATCTTGGTGCGTTGCCCTCCGCGTTTACGCAGTTGCAACAAGCCCGAACAATGTCCAAAGACTTTTACGTCCAGTCTCAAATCGACGTCAAAATACGAGAGCTTTCGAGTCGAATTGCCGACGACAGAAGACTGTTGGAACGGTTTAGATCCTAAGTCCTTCGCGCTGTTTCACCGCAGAAAAAAATGTGGCGAGTCGCGTTGGGAGCCACGTCAAATTGCCTGGCCACATTCCCGTGACAAAGGCGATGTGCCCCCCTTGGGCGGGCTGGTGAAAGACGATGTTGGCGCTTCCGTAA
>CAMBLP010000065.1 GCA_945868195.1 Bordetella parapertussis | reverse complement strand
AGCTCCCTACTTAGGAGAACTTCATGCTGACCTTAAAAACCGACGATGGTGTTGATCTAGTCTACGAAACCTATGGTTCGGGCAACCCGATCGTTTTTGTCCACGAGTTTGCCGGACACAAAGAAAGCTGGGAACCCCAAGTGCGACATTTCGCGCGTCAGCATCAAGTGATTACCTACAACGCACGCGGTTACCCTCCCTCCGCCGTACCGCCCAATGTTTCCTCTTACTCACAAAATCGCGCCGTCGCAGACATTATTGCCGTGATGGATCATCTGAACATTCAAAAAGCACACATTGTCGGTTTATCGATGGGTGGCTTTGCCACATTGCATTTTGGTCTCCAGCATCCCGACCGCGCCTTATCCTTATGCGTCGCAGGCTGCGGCTATGGCGCCGAGCTCGACCAGCAAGAGCAATTTAAAAAAGAAGCCGAAGCCAGCGCCGACATGCTGCTCAAGCAAGGCATGAAAGCCTTTGTGGACAAATATGCGCATGGACCAACCCGCATTCCTTTTGAACGCGCAGATCCGCATGGCTTTGCTGAGTTTAAACAGCAGTTTTACGGACACTCGGCCCTTGGCTCTGCCAACACCCAACTTGGCGTGCAACGTGAGCGCCCTTCGCTCTACAACCTTAAAGACAAACTCGCCAAACTGACCGTGCCCACCTTGATTTTGAACGGTGACGAAGACTGGCCTTGCCTTGCGCCAGGTCTGATGCTCAAGCAAACGATTCCCTCAGCCGCCTTGGCGATTTTGCCTAATTGCGGTCACACGATGAACATCGAAATGCCCAATGAGTTCAACCATGTCTTAGGTAACTTCATTGGTCATGCAGAAAGCGGTCGTTGGCCGATGCGCGACCCACGCGCGATGGTCACCTCGATCACTGGCATCAAGGATTAATGCCCTCCGTCATGACACTGACATTGGCTGAAAATTTTAGGGCTATCTTTTACACGCCCTTTTACTTACTCAAAGCACTCGGTCTGGCCGAACAAGCTGGTCTAGCGCTGAGATGGTTGCCGCCGGGCTCGCCTGGCGGCGCGATTGATGCGATTAAAGACGGTACCGTGGACCTGACTTGGGGCGGACCCATGCGTGTCATGAAAGATCACGATACGACGCCCTCCAATGGACAATCTCTCTTGTGTTTTGGTGAAGTCGTCTCACGCGATCCCTTCTTTTTGCTCGGCAAAAAAAGCCTCGGCCGTTTCGAGCTTGCTCAGCTCAAGCAGCTTCGCTTAGCCCAAGTCTCAGAGGTCCCGACCCCTTGGTTATGCCTACAGGCAGATCTGCGGGATCTGGGATTGAATGTCGCAGAAATTGAGGACGCACTCACGCGCGGTTTGAGTATGCCTGAACAAATCCAGGCACTCAAAGCGGGTACGCTCGAGGTCGCTCAACTCTTTGAACCCCTGGCGAGCGAGTTATTATCCAACCCCGCCTATCAAATCCTTTATGCTGCACACTCACGCGGCCCTACGGTTTACACTAGCTTGATTTGCTCTCGCGATGGCTGGAAAAAAAATCATATTGCCTTTACCGCGCTGAGAGATATTTTGGGTGAGTTGCAGACATGGATGCACAGACAGACGCCCGCCACTCTTGCAAGTCACGTACAAAGCTTCTTTCCAGAGCTCAGCGCTCAACAACTCGAGCGAGCTCTTGCACGTTATTTAAACCATGGCGTTTGGGCTAAGTCGCCCAAGATGTCCAAAGCAGGTTTTGACAGATTATCCTATAGCCTGCACAGTGGTGGTTTCATTCGTACACAGATTGATTTTGCATCTTGCATCACCCCCTTAGACACACAAAACATCTAGCCTTTTTCGGAGTCTTTTAAATGAATACTTTTCGCCTCGTTCAATGGTTAGCCGCCTCGGTCGCCAGTCTTGGTTTGCTTCACAGCGCTGCCCAAGCGCAAACACCGGCCCCCTATCCTAGCCGTCAACTCCAATTAATCGTGCCCTTCCCCGCGGGCGGACCGACCGATATCGTGGCGCGACTCTATGCCCAACAACTGTCAAAGCTTGCGGGACAGCCCGTCGTTGTTGAAAACACAGCAGGTGCTGCAGGGATGATTGGTACACAAAATGCCGTGCGTGCCGAACCCAACGGCTACACCATTCTTTTTAGTACCGCTAGCACCAGCGTGATGAACGAAGTGGTACGTAAAAAAGTACCCTATAACTTCCAAAAAGATTTCTCGATGATCGGTTTGATCGCCGATGCGCCTCATCTCTTGGTGGTTGGCCCCTCCGTTCCAGTTAACAACGTGGCCGAACTCATCGCGCTTGCGAAAAAAGAACCCGGCAAGCTGAGCTATTCCTCGGCAGGCACAGGGAGCATCGTCCAAATGGGTGCCGAACTCTTTCGTACTCAAACCGGCACCGAACTCATGCACGTTCCCTACAAGGGAGGTGCACCCGCGACCTTGGCAGTTTTGCGTGGCGAAGTCACCCTCAACGTGAACGATCTGAGTACCTTCCAGGCTCAAATCGCCGAAGGCAAACTCAAGCCCTTGGCTGTTGCGCATACTAGCCGCCTGAAGCCCTTACCAAATGTTCCAACCTTTACAGAACTCGGCATGCCAGGAATTGTGTCAAGCTCTTGGTGGGGTATCGCAGTTCCCGTGAAAACACCTACTGCGATTCAAACAAAGTTGCGTGAGTGGAATCAAAAAATTGTCACAAACCCAGAGTATGTTGCACGCTTGGCTGAAATGGCGTTCGAACCGATCAACATGACACCCGCACAAACAAAAGTCTTCATCGATGCCGAGATCAAAAAATGGCAAGCCGTCGCAAAAGCTGCCAATATTCAATTGGATTAATGATGGCGGACACTGCTTCGATTTTGCATGCTCTCGAGGCGCTAGATACCAACACGGTCTCTGACGCGCTCGATTTTATGGGCTTGCCTGGCGCAACCTTTGGCTTGAGACCCTTGTGGGACTGCCCGAAAATCGTCGGCCGTGCGGCGACGATTTTATTGGGCCCCAAACAAGGCTCAGCACCCACGGTGCATCTAATCACTCCTGTGATCACCAGCATCAAAACCGATGACAAAATCCTCGTGATCGCGGGCGGCCCCGAAGGTATTTCCTGCTGGGGCGATATTCTGGCAAACGCCTCCAAGATGAAAGGCATTAGGGGCTCTGTCATCGATGGTGTCAGTCGCGACATCGAAGGAAGCGAGTCTATCGGCTACCCCGTCTATGGACGCGGCGTGACCATGATCAGCGCACGCAATCGCATCATTCAGATCGACTCGGGCAACCCAGTACAGATGGCGGGAGTCACCGTTCGAGAAAATGATTACGTGATTGCGGATCGCTGTGGGACCGTTTTTATCCCAGCAGACAAAATTGAGGAAGTGATTGCTTTAGGACAGCGCATCGCTGCCCGTCAAGACGGCATGGTGCAAGCCGTGCGAGCCGGACAGTCTGTCGAAGAAGTTATGCACGACAAAAAGTTCGAGGCTATCCGGCACGGCTAAACCCCTCAAGCGGTCAGGCCGACCGTCATTCCGCCGCAGACATACAACAGTTGGCCTGTCAAAAATCCTGCTTTGCGATCCAGAAACATACGGACCACGTGGGCGATTTCCTCAGGTTCGCCAAAGCGTCCCACAGGAATCGATTCCGCAATTTTTTTAGTTTGAGGTAGTTCTGGTGGATTGCTCGCCAAAAATAAATCTGTCGCAATCGGTCCGGGAGCAATCGCATTAACCGTAATGCCGTCAGCCGCTGTCTCCAAAGCCCAGGTGCGCGTCATCCCCGCCAAGCCCGCCTTGGTGCCTCCATAGATCGTCCGTCCGGACTTTCCGAGTGCGGCACGACTACCAATGTTGACAATACGGCCAAACTTATGGACGCGCATCGCCGGCAAGACGGCCTGCGTCATGATCAGCGGTGCGATCATGTTGAGCGACATCATGTCCTCGATTTGCTCAAGAGTAATATCCTCGATCTTGCCGATATGAATCATGCCGGCATTATTGACGAGGTTGAGGATATCTTTTTTAGCGGCCCAGTCAAACGCCGCCTCACGGGCGCGCTTGGGGTCCCCGAGATCGACAGATTCGAAAATTTCGCCAGGCAACAACTGCGCAGGTGCAGTCCGACTGAAATTGATGACCTCGTAGCCGTCCTCAATCAGTGACTGCACCACAGCGCGCCCAATCCCCCGGCTACCGCCGGTCACGAGTGCTGTGGTGCCTGTCATTTTATTGCGCCTTAATGTTACGTTCTTTGATGAGCTTACCCCACTTGGCACGCTCGGCCGCTTCGAATTTGGCTAAATCAGAGCCGAACAAGTTGCCGGGCACTGCAGCCAGCCGCTGATAGGCTTCAATGACTTTGGGTGACTTCAGACCAACACGCGCAGCTTCGATCAGCTTGTCCATCACAGGCTGTGGTGTGCCCTTTGGAGCGTAAATCGCAAACCAAGCTGTCACATCAAAACCTTTGACACCGCCTTCCGCAAAGCTTGGCAAGCTTGGCAACATCGGCGTACGCTCAAGCGAAGTCACTGCAATGCCGCGTACGCGCGAACCATCTTTAATCTGAGCGATCGAACCTGAAAGGTTATCAAACAACAAATCAATCTGACCGCCGATCAAAGCAGGCATCGAGGCAGAAACACCTTTGAAAGGCACATGGAGTAATTCCACACCCGCCATCGCCTCAAAATATGCACCGGTCAGATGCGGTGACGAACCGATACCAGGTGTGCCGAAGCTCAATTTTTTATCTCCGGCGGCACGCGCAGCCGCAATGACATCTCCCAGGTTTTTCCATGGGGAATTGGCAGACACCACCAAGACGTTCGGTGTGGTGGATACCAGGGCAATCGGGACTAAATCTGTCGCTGGATCAAATTGCATCTGGCTATAAATAAACTGATTGATTGCCTGCGTTCCAATCGTCCCTAAGCCAATCGTGTAACCATCGGGTTTGCTGCGGGCGACTTGCGTCAAGCCAACATTACCAGCAGCCCCTGCCTTGTTCTCAACAATCACGGTCTGCTTCAGCGTCGCTTCCATCGCCTGAGCGATAGAGCGTCCGAAAATGTCTGCGGCACCCGCAGTCGGGTAAGGCACAATCAAGGTCACGGGGCGCGTGGGGAAGTTTTGAGCGTGGGCCACACCAAACGTGGCGGCGCCCAGTGCGAAAGCGGCCGTGATGGCGCGGATAACGAAACGCGTTGATTTCATAGTTTCTTGCTCCTTTAGATTGACGCTTTTGTAGAAGCGTTTGTCATTCATAAAACTCAAATAAAAAGTGCGTAAATTAGTACTATAGTAACGATTCCACAAGACCACTATAACAGCACAGAGTCGATCGCTGAATAAAGTTCATTCGAGGCAATTCATGTTTTTTTCCGAACGCATGGCCGCGCTGGCCAAGAGCCATGGCCAGCATCCTGCACTGATTGACCAAGATGTCATCACGACCTTTGCTCAATTGCATGCGCAGTCCCTACAATTGGCGGGCAACCTTGCACGACAAGGGATCGGTCCCCAGGACCGCGTCGCAGTCTGGCTGCCGAATTGTCTAGCTTGGCTACAAACATTTCTGGCTTGTGCCCATCTCGGTGCGACAGTACTAGCTGTCAATACGCGCTTTCGCAGCCAGGAAGTTGCGGATATCGTTGGTCGTGGTAAAGCGGACTGGCTGCTGATGTGGCCCGATTTTAAAGGCATCGCATTCGCAGATATTTTGGCAGATGTCCCCACAGAAGTATTGTCCAGACTGCGCGCCATCATGACGCTTGGCGATCCAGCGGGCGCAGCCACGCAGGCCATCGCTGCGCGTGGCTACAAGGTTCTCGGTTATAAAGCCTTGCTCGACACGCCTAGCGTGCCACCCCTAGCGTTTGGCAATGCTGGCGTGGTGTGTTTTACGACCTCGGGCACCACCTCTTTACCCAAATTTGTCCTGCATGATCAAGCAACCCTGATCAAGCATGGCGAGATCATGCAGCACGCCTATGGTTACGACGCGAACAGTCGTATTTTAGCGAGCGCACCCTTTTGCGGCGCCTTTGGCTTTTCCACCCTCACGGGTGGACTCGTGACGGGATGCACGACTGTCAGCGAGCCTGTATCCGATACACACAGTACCTTGGCTCAAATCCGCAAGCACCGCGTGACCCACACTTATGCCAATAATGAATCCATTTTGAAACTCTTCGAGAGTGCCCAGTCTCCTGCAGATTTTGAAAGCTGCAAACTATTCGGTTTCGCTAGTTTTTCACCGGCAATCAATAGCTTGCTAGAACAGGCCGAACGCAATCACGTTGAACTCACAGGTCTCTATGGCTCAAGCGAACTCCAAGCACTCGTGGCGGCTCAGCCAACAGACGCTTCACAAGGAGACACGAGCGTCAGGTACTTATCGGGTGGTCGTTTGATACACCCTGAGGCCCGTGTTCGGACGTCAGATCCTGTGACGGGTCGTGTCCTCGAACAAGGCGAGTCAGGCGAGATCGAAATTTACAGTCCTAGTCGTATGGTGGGCTACCTAGATCAACCCGAAGCCACGAAAAAAGCGCTCACCTCTGATGGTTATTTCAAAACAGGTGATTTAGGGTATGCCGTGAGTGATCGACAGTTCGTGTTTCAAACACGCATGGGCGATTCGATGCGCCTTTCTGGCTTTCTAGTCAATCCTGCCGAAATCGAACAAGCGGTCGAAAAGCTACCAGGTATCAAAGCTTGTCAAGTTGTAGGGGGCACTCTTGGCACCAAAATCTTGCCAGTCGCCTTTGTGATATTGCAAGATGGCGCGCATTACGACCCGACCGGCTGGACCCAAGCATGCAAGCGCATCATGGCGGGCTATAAAGTACCGGTACATTTTGAAGTCGTCACGGTTTTTCCGTCGGTCGAAAGCGCGAACGCCGTCAAAATCCAAAAAAATAAATTACGCGATATGGCCGATACCTTGCTGGCGAAACAAGGATGAAACAAGCCCACGGCCTCCTCTATGCAAGAAGTCCACAACCCTTGTATTTGCAGGTGGCCGCGATCGTAAGGCGCAATATCGAACGCGGTGTCTGGCCACGCGGTCACCAAGTGCCCGCACTTGAAGCACTCGTCGAGACACTGGGTGTCTCGCGAGCGACGGTCAGACAAGCCTTTGGGCTGCTTGAGCGTGAAGGTCTGATTCATCGCTCCAGAGGCTCAGGCACCTACGTCAACGAGAATATCCCCGAGGCCCACAAACTCACCTTACCCAAAACTTGGGCGGATACCGTCGCGCTCTCAAAGGAGCTCGGCACCACGACCCTGATGGAGTCCAACGCCGATGTTCCGCTCCCTCTGCTCGGCATGGAGTGTCCTTATCAAACGCATGGGCGTTTCCAGTATTTGAGACGGATTCACACCACATCGTCGGGCCCGTTTTGCTACACCGAAATATATCTTGAAAGCAATATTTATCGTCAACATCCGGCCCGCTATCGACATTCCACCATTGCACCCATTTTGCATGAACTGCATGGTGACAAACTCACCCATGCCGGACAATTACTCACCATTATCGAAGCCGGTGCAGACTCCGCTGAAGCCTTGCACTTGCCACTTTCCGCACCCGTCGCCGAAATGCGCCGGTATGCCTGCATCGGTGAGCAAGTGGTGTACTTTGCGCGCTTAGAGATCCCGACGCGGCACGTGCAGATGAAATTTGATCTTCTTGGAAACCAATAAATGTTCAATCCTGATTCGCTCAAGTTACCGTTTTTCGATGAGAGTCATCGCGCGCTTTATGCCGATGTCAAAGCATGGGCCAGCGCTGCCTTACCAAACCGCGTGCATACCGGTAGCGTCGATGAGCACTGCATCAAGCTCACTCGACAAATGGGCGAGGCAGGCTGGCTGCGGTATTGCGTACCCGCTGAATATGGTGGCGCACTCAATGAACTCGACTCCCGCAGCGTATGCTTGCTGCGCCAGGCGCTCGGCTATTACGATGGCCTGGCCGACTTCGCATTTGTCATGCAGGGCCTGGGAAGCGGTCCGATCTCTTTGTTTGGTTCTGAGGCACTCAAGCAAAAGTATCTGCCCCATGTCGCTTCTGGAAAAATGCTGGCCGCATTTGCGCTCTCGGAGCCCGAGGCAGGTTCCGATGTAGCCGCCATGACCACCCGCGCCACACGAACAACGCAGGGCTATCGACTCAATGGCGTCAAGACCTGGATTTCCAACGCGGATATTGCCGACTTTTATACGGTCTTTGCTCAAGTTGAACATGACGAGGCCGAGGGCGTCACCGCTTTTGTAGTCGATGCCAATACACCCGGACTGCAAGTTACAGAGCGCTTTGATGTATGCGCCCCCCACCCAATCGGGACATTGACTTTTACTGATTGTGACATCCCTGTCACACAGCGCATTGGTCAGGCTGGCAAAGGTTTTAAAGTTGCGATGCAAAACCTCGACGTCTTTCGTGCTTCGGTTGGCGCCGCAGCCTTAGGCTTTGCCGAAGCCGCACTCGACATGGGGATTGCGCGTGCCACCTCTCGTCCGATGTTTGGCGCGACGTTGGCCGATCTGCAAATCACACAGGCAGCGATTGGCGACATGAGCACAGAGATCGATGCGGCAACGCTGCTCATTTATCGCGCGGCCTGGGAGCGCGATGTACTCAAACAACGTACGACAAAATCTGCTGCGATGGCCAAAATGTTCGCGACCGAGTCTGCGCAACGCGTGATCGACCGCTGTGTGCAGTTGCATGGTGGTTTAGGCGTCAAGGTCGGACATCCCATGGAAATGTTGTATCGTGAAATTCGAGCGTTGCGCATCTACGAGGGCGCAACCGAAGTACAACAGGTCATCATCGCGCGTGAAACAATGAAAAATAAATCAGGAGGAGTCTCAAAATGAACGGTTCAGAAGCTATGGTTCACACCCTGCTCGCAGGGGACGTTGATGTGTGTTTTGCAAATCCCGGCACCTCGGAGATGCACTTCGTCTCGGCTCTGGACCGCGCCCCTGGTATGCGCTGCGTGTTAGGTTTATTTGAGGGTGTTGCCAGCGGTGCGGCTGACGGCTATTACCGCATGGCTGAAAAACCTGCCGCCACGTTGCTGCATCTTGGACCCGGTCTGGGCAATGCGCTGGCCAATATTCATAACGCTAAACGCGCCTACTCCGGCATGGTCAACATCGTCGGCCAACACGCCTGGGATCATATTCACAATAACGCCCCCCTCAATTCCGATGTCGAAGCGGTTGCACGCCCCATGTCCAACTGGGTCAAAACCACCATGTCGTCTGCGGCTGCCCCACTGGACACCGCTGAGGCGATCTCGCAAGCGCGCAGCACACCGGGTCGTATTGCCACACTCGTACTGCCCGCCAATTGTGCCTGGGAACCCTCTGATCCGGGCCATTATTCGACCGCGCCTGCTCAAACCGCTGCAGCGCCCCTCGCTGAGACGATCGTCGCCCTTGCGCGCCTTTTGTCTAACCGAAAAACCGCAGAGGCCACGACGCTCTTGCTTGGCGGACGGGCCTTGCGTGCGCGTGAAGCCACGCTCGCCGGAAAAATCGCCGCGCACACGGGCTGCAAGTTGGCCTGCGAACCTCGCAATCCACGCATGGAGCGAGGTCGTGGCCGTGTCAACATTACACCACTGCCCTTTCCGGTGGACAGTGCGGTCGCGATGCTCAAAGACACCAAGCATCTGGTCTTAGTCGGTAGCGCCCCACCTGTAGCATTTTTTGCCTATCCCAACAAGCCTCGCATGATCAAGCAGCCTGACTGCGAAGTCCTGACGCTGGCAACGCTGAGCCACGATATCGAGGCAAGTTTGCAAGCCTTGGTCGATGCGCTCGGTGCGCAACACACAGCACCTGCCCAGCAATCGACCGGCCCCATCATCACGGACTTGCCGTCAGGCGCGCCTGTCGTCGAACATATCGGCACCATCATCGCCGCTTTATTGCCTGAAAATGCCATCATGGTGGACGAAGCCGTCACCACGGGTCGTCAGTTTGCAAAGGTGATGCCACAGGCCGCCCCGCACGACTGCATTGACATCACGGGCGGCGCGATTGGCTGGGGCATGTCGGCGGCGGTCGGTGCCGCAGTCGCTTGTCCGGATCGCAAGGTCTTTGCCTTTCTCGGTGATGGCAGCGCGATGTACACCGTGCAGGGGCTGTGGTCGATGGCCCGTGAAAATCTCGATGTCACGGTCGTGATTTTTGCCAATCGCTCATACAAGATTTTGCGCGGAGAGCTCGCCAACATGGGCGGCCCTGAAGCGGGTGACAATGCCCGTCGGATGCTCGACCTCGATCAGCCGTTTTTGGACTGGGTCTCGATCGCGCGCGGGCACGGCGTACCGGGCGTTCAAGTCAACACGCTCGAGGGCTTTGCAGAGGCAATGCGTATTGCTGCCAAAGAAAAAGGTCCCCGCTTAATCGAACTGGTGATGTAACAAGGTCATCACTACACGCACACTCGGAGTTCAAAACATGAAATGCTATTGCGTGATGAATTTCAAAGAGCCGCTTGGCTTGATGGAAATGGAAACACCTACCCCAACCGGTACCCAAGTACTGGTTGAGGTGCGCGCCGCAGGTGTCTGTCACAGTGACATTCACTTTTGGGAAGGGAGTTATGACCTTGGCAATGGCCGCAGCTTGTTACTCAAGGATCGCGGTATCAAACTGCCTATGACCATGGGTCATGAGACTGCGGGCACGGTCGTCGCGATGGGCCCCGAGGCAACTGGCGTCCATCCAGGCCACAACTACCTCGTCTATCCTTGGATTGGCTGCCGCCAATGTCCCGCCTGTCTGGACGGTTTGGAGAATCACTGCTCCAGTCCACAGTACCTCGGCGTACAGCGACCTGGCGGTTATGCCGATCACCTTTTGGTACCGCATCCACGCTATCTCATCGACATCGGTGATATGGACCCAGCCGAAATGGCTCCTTATGCCTGCTCTGGGCTCACCACCTATAGCGCACTGAACAAAGTCGGTACCAACATCTATCAAAAGCATCCCATCGTGATTATGGGTGCGGGCGGACTGGGCTTGATGTGTTTGGCTTTGGTCAAAGCCTTAAACGGCGTCGGCGCGATCGTAGTGGATATCGACCCCGCCAAGCGTCAGGCCGCACTCGAAGCAGGCGCACTGGCTGTCGTGGACGGCGCCGCGCCAGACGCCGCACAACAAATCATTGCCGCCAATGGCGGCAAGCTCGTTCAGGCAATGATCGACCTTGTCGGTGCACCTGCCACAACGTCCCTGGGCTTTGACATCTTGATCAAAGGTGGCAAGCTCGTCATCGTCGGTCTGTTCGGTGGCGGCGCGTCTTGGCCGATTGCCTTTATTCCGATGAAAGCTTTGCAGATTCTTGGCAGCTATACCGGTTCGCTCGA
>CAMBLP010000064.1 GCA_945868195.1 Bordetella parapertussis | reverse complement strand
TCTTAAAAGAGATCGCCGACGACTCGGCTTTGTTTGACTTTAACCACCCAATGGCGGGCCTGACGCTGCGGGTCGATATCGATTTACTGGGAGTGCTGTGATGTCAAACTCGGGCGCTGAAATCCTGCTGGCACAACCGCGAGGCTTCTTTGCGGGTGTGGATCGTGCTATCGATATCGTCGAGCGTGCGCTTGAGTTACATGGTGCACCTATTTATGTGCGTCACGAAATTGTGCACAACCGTTTTGTGGTCGAGGACCTGAAACGCAAAGGCGCGGTATTTATCGATGAGCTCGATCAAGCGCCTGAGGGTGGCATTGTTGTGTTTTCCGCGCATGGCGTCTCCAAAGCTGTTCGCGTCGAAGCAGGGCAGCGCGGATTACAAGTGTTTGACGCGACCTGTCCCTTGGTCACCAAGGTGCATGTCGAGGTCGAACGCATGCGTGCGGCCGGTTGTGAAATCGTGATGATTGGCCATAAGGGACATCCAGAGGTCGAGGGTACGCTGGGACAGTCGAAAAATGGGATGTATTTGGTGGAGACGACCAAAGACGTCTTGGCGCTTCAGGTTGCGCATCCTGATAAGCTCGCGTTTGTGACGCAGACCACGCTTTCGGTCGATGATGCAGCAGAGGTTGCGCAGGCGCTGCGAACGCGGTTTCCACATATTCAGGAACCTAAAAAGAGCGATATTTGCTATGCGACTCAAAACCGTCAAGATGCGGTCAAAGTCCTCGCTCCTGCGTCGGATTTGGTGTTGGTGGTGGGTAGTGCCAACAGCTCAAACTCCAATCGTCTGCGCGAAGTCGCCGAGCGCATGGGGATCGCTTCTTATCTTATAGATGGTCCTGAGTCGATCGATCCGGCTTGGCTTGAGGGGCGGCAACGCATCGGTATCACCGCCGGTGCCTCTGCGCCCGAGTTGCTGGTTCAACAGGTCATTCAACGCTTAAAAGAACTTGGAGCGATTTCCGTGCGGACCATGGATGGACTGCACGAAAATGTTGCTTTTCCTTTGCCCAAGGGATTGTCGCGTAAGGTCGGTTAGGCTTCAGGCCTCGCGTTTCTAACAGACCGATCGATCAAATTACGCATAAAATCGATTGTCGTGCGCAAGGTGTAATACTCGCTTATCAGACTGCGAGGGACACGCAAGTTTTGTGCCTTTTTATCAAGTTCATCGATTTTTTGTAAATATGCTTCTTGTTGGGTTGAATCGAAATTGTTTTCGAGCTCTTGCTCAAAGAGTTTAAGTGAACCATACACTTCGTTGAGACGTGAACGTACTCGACGCAGCCGATAGGTAGGCATGGTCTTTATAATTGGATATGCGAACGCAGCCGCAGGTAATAACAAAATCACCATGCGGTTGAGAAACTCGGCTAGCCAAAATGGCATGTATTCCAATAAGCGTGGTGTGCCATTCGCATAAAAACTTTTGGCGACATCACTTTCCTCAATGATCGAATCTTTGTATTCGGGAAATTCCCCGTAGCTTGAAAAAAATGATCGCCCGCCGTTTATTTTTTCAGCTGCCTGTAAAAACAATAGCTGAATCGCGGGGTGCATATTAGGATCAATCACGAGATTGGTGGTAGTGGCAATGGTCTGAATCGTTTGAGGTGGCTCATTAAGTGCTAAGTCTAAGGAGCCCTCTGGAATACTTAAGACATGGTAGTAGTGCAATAAGCGTGCAAAGGCATCTGCTTTGGCAAATCCGGCAACACGTGCTTTTGGATCGTTAATCATGGCTTGGACATTTTCTGAGTCTGAACCATCGACCATGACCACAGTATCGATCGTGCCATTTTTAAAAGCTTCTACGGCATCGTGATTCGAAAGGGTTTTGAAATTTTTAGGTAAATCTCGGTGTGTCAACTGCAGGAGGCGCAGTGCATGAAAGTAGGTGCCGCTCCCTGGTTCTCCGATCGAGATGGGGTGTTCAAGTAATTCAAATCTTGGTGTCGAGCCGGAAGGATACAAGTCCTTTCTATAAAAAATCCAAAATGGTTCGTATTCAAGGCTCCCAAGTGATTGAAGGCCTTGCGCTTGTTCGCGACTAGTTACCACGCCGCCTTGAATAAATGCTGCTTGCATACGATTATGTCGATCTTTGAGGCGCTGAATATTTTCTTCGGCGCCTTTTGTCTTTTCGAGCTCAAGTGTGACACCGTTTTTCTTAAAGTAGTCAACATAGAGTTTGGCAAGATCTTCATAGGAGTCTCCGACAGCGCCCGTGCCTATTAGGACGTGCTTTGGCGGTGCGGGTTTAGCCAACCAAATGGCAATGGCGATCAGTGAAAGTAATAAAAGGATGAGTAACCAAGCTTCGCGGATAAACTGAAACACATTTCGCATCTCATCGCGCGCTATTTCGTAAATGGCGATTACATGATCGCGCACCTCATGTTTAAAACTATCCATGCCAGTCTGTACCTCGGTATTTAATTGTCCGCTCTGGTGTGCGATACCCAGATAAGTTTGTCTGTTGCAAAGCCCATTTTATTTGCCTGTGCGACGAGCGCATCACGCACATCGGGTGTGAGTGCTTTAGTGCGAGCCAGTAGCCATAAGTAGTCACGATCAGGACCGGCGACAAGCGCCCATTGATAACCAGTTTGGTCGAGGGCGACGACATGGTAGCCACCGTAAAAGGGACCAAAGAAAGAGACTTTGAGTGAGCCTTGATTTTGGCTGCCTGTAAATAAGGCACGACCCTTGGCGGACTTCCATTCGTCCTTTTTGGTGATAAAGCCGCGGTTAATGACCTCGAGGCTGCCGTCTGGTTTGAGGGAGTACGTGGCGCTGACATCTGTGAGACCGCGCTCAAATGAGTGATCCAGACGGGCGATTTCATACCATTTACCGAGGTAGCGATTGGCGTCAAAAGGAGTGACGGAAATCAGTCCCTCTGGAGGTGCTGTTGAACAGCCAGACATGGCGAGGATGAGGGTTGCTGCGGCAAAGGCGACCCATATGGTGCTGGCGAGTCGCGAGCATAGGAGTTGAGACGTACTCAGCGTATTCATCTTTATCATAGATCAAGGGTAGCCGAGTCAGAGAGATCCCGCAATATTTTATGACGCCAAAGGCCACTATAAAGCGCCTAGGATTGATGGTGTTTAAGAAAAGGACTTTGATAAGGTCTAAGAGAGACCTGTGATGTCTCCAGCCTCGTTGATGTCAATGCCATTGGCCGCGGGCACGATAGGTAGGCCGGGCATCGTCATGATGTCACCGCACACCACCACGACAAAGCCTGCGCCAGCCGCGAGACGTACTTCACGAATCGCAAGGGTATGTCCGTTTGGTGCGCCACGTAGTTTGGCATCTGACGAAAATGAGTATTGTGTTTTAGCGATACAAACAGGGAGATGACCATAGCCATCGGCTTCGAGGCGTGCAAACTGTCCTCTGACTTTAGCGTCGCAAGAGATGCCTTCGGCACCATAGGTTTTGACGGCGATGGTGCTCACTTTTTCTAAAAGTGAGGCATCGTCTTCGTATAGAAATTTAAAATGATTGGGTTGCTCGCACAGCTTGACGACGGCGTGTGCGAGTTCGGCCGCGCCTGGACCGCCTTTGGCCCAGTGTTGGGCCAAGACAACCTCGACGCCGAGCGCAGCGGCCGTTGATTTCAAAAGTTCGATTTCAGCTGGAGTGTCTTCGGTTCGATGGTTGATCGCGACTACGCAAGGCAGACCAAAATTGTGCTGAATATTATGGATATGACGCTCGAGATTGACGAGACCCTTTTGTAAAGCGTCGAGATTTTCAGTGCCGACGTCTTTGACCTCTACGCCCCCATGATATTTCAAGGCACGCACTGTTGCGACGAGTACGACGGCCGAGGGTGCCAGGCCTGCCTTTCGGCACTTAATATCCAGAAATTTTTCAGCGCCGAGATCTGCACCAAAACCTGCTTCGGTGACGACATAATCTGCGAGTTTGAGCGCTGTGGAGGTTGCGAGCACGGAGTTGCAGCCGTGGGCGATGTTTGCAAAGGGACCTCCGTGTACGAGCGCGAGGTTGTTCTCTAGCGTCTGGACCACATTGGGCGCCAAGGCTTCTTTGAGCAAGGCGGCCATGGCGCCCTGTGCTTGCAAGTCACGTGCGCGGATGGGTTGGCCAGAGAGGGAATGTCCGACGACGATTTCACCGAGGCGCTCTTTGAGATCTTTGAGGCTATTGACCAGACAAAATATTGCCATCACTTCGGAGGCCACGACGATGTCGAAGTGGTCTTCGCGAGGAAAGCCATTGGCGGTCCCGCCAAGGCCGACGACGATTTGACGTAGCGCGCGGTCATTGAGGTCGACGACGCGTCGCCAAGTGATGCGTCGCACGTCAAACTGAAGCTTATTGCCGTGATGGATATGGTTGTCGATCAGTGCCGCTAATAGATTGTTCGCCAAGGCGATGGCGTTAAAGTCGCCCGTAAAGTGCAGGTTGATGTCTTCCATCGGGACGACTTGCGCCATCCCGCCACCCGCAGCACCACCCTTCATGCCGAATACTGGACCGAGCGAGGGCTCGCGCAGACAAATCATGGCGCGCTTGCCGATGTGATTGAGAGCATCGCCAAGTCCGACCGTTGTGGTTGTTTTTCCCTCTCCGGCGGGGGTGGGTGAAATCGCCGTGACGAGGATGAGTTTCCCATTCGGGCGGCCCTCAAGTGAACGAATATAGTCAAGCGAGAGCTTTGCTTTAAAGCGTCCATAGGGCTCAAGAGCATCCTCGGGGATGCCTGCTTTGGCGGGAGCGAGTTTTAGGATGGGCGTTTTGTCCGCCGCTTGGGCAATGGCAAGATCTGAAAGCATGGGGTCTCTTGGTATTATTTAAAACCTATATCCTAGACCAATTAAGCTTTTGACGGTGTTCGCCGAAAGGTTTTGCTTGGTTTTTAGTATTTAGTCTGGAGATACATACATGTTCAATACTGTTGGTGTGATCGGCTTGGGCAACATGGGACGAGGGATGGCCTTGACTCTCCTTCGCAAAGGCTTCAAGGTAGTCGGTACCGATGTTTCACCTGCCATTCGTGAAGCGCTCGCTCAAGAGGGTATTGCTGTCAGAGAAAGTATTGGCGAAGTTGTCGCTGAGTGCGACATTGTGATTTTGTCACTCCCGACCGCAGCGATTGTCGAAGAAGTGGTGGCAGGTCCCAAGGGGATTATTGCGAATGCCAAGCAAGGATTATTGGTCGTTGACACGTCGACCTCGCACCCTGATACCACGCGTCGTTTGGCTAAAAAACTAAATGCTGTGGGCATGCAGATGCTGGATGCGCCTGTGAGTGGCGGCCCCAAAGGGGCGATCACGGGCACGATGGCGATGGTCATCGGTGGCTCTGCAGCTAATTTGTCGCGTGCTGAGCCCATTCTAGCGGCCATGACGGCAAAACGGGTCCATGTCGGTGATAGTGGTGCAGGTCATGTCGCAAAAATTGCGAATAATCTTTTCGCTGCGGCGCATTTGTTGATCGCCGGAGAGGTGACTCGGATGGCGGAACAAGCAGGGGTACCCACCGAACAGTTGCTTCAAGGAATCAACGCGGGCTCAGGCCGAAGTTTTATTACAGAGCATAGTTATCCGACTTGGATCATGAACGGAAAGTTCGACTCAGGTTTCACGATGAAGTTGATGCGTAAAGACGTGCGACTCTCGGAGGAGCTGATCTCTGCGTTGTCTCTAGATCGACCGCTTGCAGCTAAGGTCGCAGAGTTGTGGGGTGTGAGTGCGCAATGTATTGGTGATGACGAGGATTTCAACAGGATTGTTGAATTGAGTGCAAGGAGGCAGCAAGCATGAGCGTCAGTCAAACAGAACAATTGATGAAGGCCTATCAGGTTTTTTTTCCTCAAGGTCATATTGGCTCGTACGTGGCCGGTGAGATGATCATCGGCGAGGGTGCGGAAATCAGTCTAGTCAATCCAGCGACGGGCGATATTTTTTTAACATATCGAGATGCGACTGAACGTGTCGCGCAACATGCCTCCACGACTGCAAGTGCAGCGCAACGTGTGTGGGGTGCACTCAGTCACGCTGAGCGCGGTCGGTTGATGCAAGAGGTCGGGCGTTTAGTGAGAGCGAATATCGAGTCACTGGCTCAGCTAGAGTCGCTCTCTGCGGGCAAGCCGATACGGGACTGCCGTGGCGAGGCATTGCGCGTCGCTGAAATGTTCGAGTACTACGGCGGCTGGACGGACAAGCTCTATGGCAATGTCATCCCAGTGCCAAGTGGGCATTTGAATTACACCCGAAGAGAGCCATTTGGTGTTGTCCTGCAGATTACGCCCTGGAATGCACCAATGTTTACTTGTGGCTGGCAAATTGCGCCTGCAATTTGTATGGGTAATGCTGTCTTGCTCAAACCCTCAGAGCTCACGCCCTTAAGTTCGCTGGCTGTCGCCCAATTAGCTGAGCAAGCAGGTATTCCAAAAGGCGTGATCAATATTTTAGTGGGCTATGGGCATACGATTGGTCAAGCTGCCTTGAGTCAACGGGCTGTCAAGAAAGTCGTATTCGTCGGTTCTCCTGCGACAGGCGGAAAAATTGCTGCCGCTGCGGCTGTTCGCGGCATTCCCTGTGTGTTGGAGCTCGGAGGCAAGTCGGCCAACATCGTATTTGAAGATGCGGATTTAGAGCGAGCCTGCATCGGCGCGCAAGCCGCGATCTTTGGTAGTGCGGGACAAAGCTGCGTGGCGGGCTCAAGGCTCTTGGTCCAGCGCAGTATTTACGAGAAGTTCGTGAACATGGTCTCCGAGGGCGCAAGCAAACTGCGTGTCGGCGAACCCAGTTCGGCTGAGACTGAAGTGGGACCGATTCAGAACGCAACACAGTATCGCCACATCAGGAACATGATTGATACGGGTGTGCGTGAGGGCGCAGAGATCGTTGGAAGTTATTCGCAGGTAGAGTCTCCACAGACAGGTTTTTATGTTCGGCCGACCGTTTTAAAAAATGTCACCAACGAGATGGCTGTCGCGAGAACTGAAATTTTTGGACCGGTCGTGGTGGCGATTCCATTTGACTCGGAGGAAGATGCAATCAGGATCGCCAACGATAGTGATTTTGGCTTGGCTGGCGCGGTCTGGACGCGGGATCTTGGTCGCGCGTTTCGTGTGGCGGGTCAAGTCCGGGCGGGTACTTTTTGGATCAACATGTACAAGGTGATCAATGTCGCCTCGCCGTTCGGGGGCTATGACGCCAGCGGTCATGGCCGCTCAAGCGGTGTCGAAGCTCTCGAGGAATACACCCAGGTCAAAAGTGTGTGGGTAGAGACGGCCGCTCACCCGAGTCAGCCGTTTGGTTATGCGCCAACGATTGATTGAGGCAGAAGATGGGGGGATTAAAAAGGACGTAAGACCCTGAGGCTCTACGTCCTCTTGCGACTGGTGCCGATGAACGGAATCGAACTGTCGACCTTCTCATTACGAATGAGCTGCTCTACCAACTGAGCTACATCGGCATAGAAAAAAATTATAGCAGAGCACTTTTGAGCCTGAAGACCCTATAGATTTTGAGGCGAACCTTGTTTATAAGGGTAATTACTCGGATAATAGTAGGGATATGACCACCTACGCTGACGTTTCCCTTTTCCCCCGCAATGCAAAACCCCTGAGCAGCTATCGCAAGTTCTGGGCTTCTCGCTTTGGCGCGGCGCCTTTCCTGCCGATGAGCCGCGAGGAGATGACGCAGCTTGGCTGGGACAGCTGCGACATTATTATCGTGACGGGCGATGCGTACGTGGATCATCCAAGCTTTGGCATGGCCGTGATTGGCCGGATGCTGGAAAACCAAGGTTTTCGCGTTGGCATCATTGCGCAGCCGGATTGGCAAAGTGCCGAGCCTTTCAAGGCCCTTGGCAAGCCTAATCTGTTTTTTGGCGTGACCGCAGGCAACATGGACTCGATGATCAACCGGTATACGGCGGATCGCAAAATGCGCAGTGATGACGCCTATACCGCTGGTGATGTCGGCGGCAAGCGCCCCGATCGCGCTGCGATTGTCTACACCCAGCGCTGCAAAGAAGCCTACAAAGATGTACCAATTATTTTGGGCGGTATCGAAGGCTCGCTGCGAAGGATCGCGCACTACGACTATTGGTCTGACAAAGTTCGTCGCTCGGTCGTGGTTGATAGCAAATGTGATTTGCTTCTGTATGGCAACGCTGAGCGCGCAGTGGTGGAAATTGCCCACCGTTTAGCGGCCAAGGAACCTGTTCAACATATTACCGATGTGCGCGGAACGGCGTTCGTACGCCGCGAGACCCCTGAGGGATGGTTTGAGATTGACTCGACGAGTGTTGATGCGCCGGGCAGGGTAGAGGCTCACGTCAATCCTTACTTGATGATTAGTGAGCAAGCACTCGAGCAAGGCGAAAGCTGTGCGCGTAATGATGAGGCGCGTGCTGTCGCAGACGAGGTTAATGCTAAAACTGCAACCAAAGGCGGCAAGGCTGCCACAGGCGCGATGGGTGGCAAAACAGAGTCGCCGCTACTCTTTCAACCTAATCCTGCCTTGCAAGTCAAAGGCAAGCTCAAAGTTCCTCCTCGCGATCGCAGCGTAATTCGTTTGCCTTCTTATGAGCAGGTCAAATCAGATCCTGTGTTGTATGCCCATGCCAACCGAGTGCTGCATCTGGAAACCAATCCAGGCAACGCCCGCGCGATCGTTCAGGCGCATGGAGACGGCAGGACTGCACGTGATGTTTGGATTACGCCTCCGCCCATTCCGTTAACGACCGCAGAAATGGATCTGGTGTTTGATCTACCCTATGCGCGAAGCCCACATCCTGTCTATGCGGATGAAAACGGTGGTCACGATGGCGTAACCAAGATCCCCGCATGGGAAATGATTCGTTTTAGCGTCAATATCATGCGCGGTTGTTTTGGAGGCTGTACTTTTTGCTCCATCACGGAGCACGAGGGCCGGATTATTCAAAGCCGTAGCGAAGACTCTGTCATCCGTGAAATTGAGGATATCCGCGACAAGGTTCCAGGTTTTACAGGTGTGATTTCAGACTTGGGTGGTCCGACCGCCAATATGTATCGCATCGGTTGCAAAAGTCCTGAGATTGAGTCTGCCTGTCGCAAGCCGAGTTGCGTCTATCCAGATGTGTGTCAAAACCTCAATACAGATCACAGCTCGTTGATTCATATGTACCGACGGGCCCGCGCCGTGAAAGGCGTAAAGAAAATCCTGATTGGTTCGGGTCTGCGGTATGACTTGGCGGTTAAATCACCTGAGTACATCAAAGAGCTCGTGACCCATCATGTAGGTGGGTATCTCAAAATTGCACCAGAGCACACCGAGATGGGGCCTTTATCCAAGATGATGAAGCCCGGTATCGGCAGCTACGATCGGTTTAAGCAGCTGTTCGATAAGTTCAGTCTGGAGGCCGGTAAAAAGCAATTTCTTGTGCCTTACTTTATCGCCGCACATCCGGGCACTGCAGACGAAGACATGATGCATCTGGCTCTGTGGCTCAAGAGCCATGGATTTCGTGCGGATCAAGTCCAAACGTTTTATCCAAGCCCGATGGCCACAGCGACCGCCATGTACCATTCGGGTCGCAATCCTTTGAGTCGCGTGACGCGTGAGAGTGAGACGGTAGATATCGTGCGCGGTGATCGCCGTCGTCGTTTACATAAAGCATTTTTACGTTATCACGATGCCAATAACTGGCCCTTGCTGCGCGAGGCACTTAAGGCAATGGGACGCTCCGATCTAATCGGCAATGGAAAAAAACATTTGATTCCATTTCATCAGCCACAGACTGATGGCAGCTACACCAGTGTGCGTCGTAAAAATAGTACTGAAGCTTCTGCTACAAGGGGAGTGAAAACTGCCCAGCCTGTGCGATCCGGTCAATCTGTCAGACCTGTCGCGTCGTATGGAAAGCCTGTCGTTCAGGCGCCAGTGAGAGTAGGTGAAAAGGCTTCGGTGAAATCTGGCCAGTCAGTGAAACCAACTGCAGCAGAAAGGTCTGCCAAGCCAGTTCGATCGGGTCAGATACTCACGCAACACACCGGTTTACCGCCACGGCGCAAGAGTTAGAGCCAACCTTTGCGGCGAAAGCGCCAGTACAAAAAGCCGGTAATTGACGCGATGGCAGCGAGTGCAGCGGGATAGCCATACGTCCATTGCAATTCAGGCATGACTTCGAAGTTCATGCCCCAGACGCCAGCCAAGGCCGTTGATACAGCAAATATTGCGGCCCAAGCTGCTAGTTTTTTCACAACAGTCGAGTCTGCGATGGTAACCATAGACAAGTTCACTTGAATGGCTGTCGCAATTGTATCGCGTACCGCATCCACAGTGCCGTTAATGCGAGCTAAGTGATCATGCACGTCTCGGTAATATTCTTGACTATTCATGCAAACGGCGGGTGCACGTGCGCTATGCAATTTTCCTACGACTTCTAGCAAAGGCACAACAGCATGTCTAAGCGTGGCACTGCGTTGTTTGAGGGCGTAGAGTTGTTCAATATTTGAACGTGCTGAGTTTTCTATAAATATTTTTGACTCAATAGATTCCAAATCTGCTTCTAGAGCTTCGACGATCGGAAAATAACGATCTACCACGGCGTCCATTAAGGCATAGGAAACAAAACCTGCGCCTAGTTTGAGTAGTTCGGGCTCTTGTTCGCACCTGACCCTAACGCCGAGAAAGTTTTGATCACTGTCTCTTCGAACGGAAAGGACAAAGTTACGACCCACAAAAATAGCGACTTCACCCACATGTAGCGTATCGGCTCTCTGTTCAAGCAATTGCATAACGATAAATATCGTATCTCCATATTCCTCAATTTTCGGTCGTTGATGTCCTTTGACGGCATCTTCAATTGCAAGTGGATGTAATGAAAACTCCTCCTGCATTTGATTGAGCTCATCCAAGGAAGCGTCACGCATGGCCACCCAAACAAAGCAGTCAGGCTGAGTGATCCATTCACTGATGTCAGCAATGTTAATGTCTGTCAGCTTGTTACCGTCACGATAAACAACACAATTGATCAGCATTTCTGGATAAACCTTAAGTTTTAGTCATGAGATGGACTCTTGAGGCTCGGGTTAATTTCCTTGAGATCGTTGCGTCTAATTGCGTTGGGAAATCATCCTGTAGCAAGCCATTATCGCTCTTTGGCTGCGCGTTTGATTAGGATGGGCTTCAAGCCACCAATTTCTTATCAGATTATGCTAGAATCTTTTGTGTTTAAAATTATCGAATTCTCAGCTTGAAAGTCAAAAGCTATAAGCCTTAATATTTAACACTATTCCCTGATAGCTCAGTCGGTAGAGCGACGGACTGTTAATCCGCAGGTCGCTGGTTCGAGTCCAGCTCGGGGAGCCAATCTACTTCTGATAGCCGTTTCCGGCGGAAGGCAGCGATGCACAAAACCATCGCTACGTTTCGGGCTTATTCAGGAGAACAATCATGTCACTTTCTTTCTCAGA
>CAMBLP010000063.1 GCA_945868195.1 Bordetella parapertussis | reverse complement strand
TGGCCATTGATACTGCTCGAACCACCCAAGGTTTTCCCACGCGGCCAACCGATTCTGCGTCCGTTTAAACCAGGCTCAGGTTCGGTCTGATAGCACCAGGACACCTCAGGATTGTTCACAACCCTGGGTACACCCGCAGGTATTTTGAGCCAAGGGTTCGTATCCTCGGGACCTGCCTCAAGCAGCAATACCCGACTAGATGGGTCGGCAGACAATCTATTGGCTAGCACGCAACCAGCAGAGCCCGCACCAACAATCACAAAATCGTAATATTCACTAAATATCATGGCATGATCTTTGTTATCGAGCGCTAGACGCATGTCACTGCTTGACTGCGGCGAGCCAATCAAATGGTTGCATTGCGCGAGAGTGTTTTAGCTTTTATACGTCGGGTCTGCGCGATCCAGTTTACGAATCAGCGCGGGCCACTCTAGATCCCCAAAACGGCGACGCGTACTGGCTTGATAGTTTTTCCACGTTTCTTCTAACACTCTTTCTGATACCTTGACCATGGGAGAATTGCACGCCATCGCGGCAAGTTGTGCATAACAGGAAAGCTCTAAGCGATGCAGCCAGTTAAAGGCTTCTCCGATTGTCACACCCGCCACGAGTGCGCCATGGTTACGCAACATGAGTACGTTGTTTGTGCCGAGATCTTTCACCAAGGATGCTTTTTCCGTATCAAGCAAAACGACACCCTCGTAGTCATGGTAGGCGATCTTTAGAAAGCGCATCGAAGTTTGATTGAGCGGCAATACGCCACACTCGAGAGAAGAGACTTCCATCGAGGCCCAACTGTGCGTATGTACGACGCACCCCACATCGTGGCGCGCTTCGTGAATCGCACTATGAATCACTGCACCTGCGCGATTGACGCCATAGCCGAGACTTCCAAAATCAGGACCTCCCAAGACCTTGCCGGAAAAGTCGATCTTTAACAGACTCGACGCAGTGATTTCCTCATACATCATGCCGTAGGGATTGATGAGATAGACGCCCTCTTCGTCCGAAATACGCGCGGAGATGTGATTGGCGATCATGTCCGACAAGCCGAACATCGCCACGAGTCGATAGCAGGCGGCCAGATCGACACGCGCCTGCCACTCCTCCTCAGAGACTTTACCTTTGAGCGAGGGGATTTCGAGATGACCATCTTTTGCTTTCATGTTGTCTCCTGGATGCGATTTGATCGCTATGATTTTTGTAGAAATATTAAGTTTTTATCATACAGCGATAATAAATTTCTCAATATCCACAACCATCAACAAAGCCCAGAACACCATTCCAGCGAAAAATAACTTTAGAACTTTTGATAACGCTGCAGTATCCCCGTACCAGCGATCACTCCGCCCAACAAGATCAACATGCCGATACCCCACGTGATCCAAATCGTGGGAACGAGCCAATCGAGCACCATGCCCATCGTCGGTAATACGCTATAAAAATTTCCCATGACGCCTTGAGCGATTTGAAGAACCGTATTAGTGGAGTGCATGTTGAAGGCATACCGACTTGACAGCTTGTTATAACAAGCTAATATCGTAACTATTAAAACTGTTTGATTTGGCTGTTGGTTATCAACCACTCAATGAGATAAACATGCCTCAACTCAATGACATCGCAACCGTTGTACGTAGCAAGAATGCTGGACCGCTCACACTCTCTTTCGACTTAATGTTTTCATCAGAAGAAAGTTACGCCTTCGCCATAGCATCCAGCGCATTATCACCAGAACGAATTGGACAGTTGTACGACACTGAGGCAAACAAGGTTCAAGTGACTCCATACCCGGCTGCGCGTGCGATCAAGATAGCTTTACCGCGAAAAATTGTTTCAGGATCTCCGGGAGATCGAGATGTTTATGGTGCACAGCAGCATGTTCCATTACTAGGAATTGAACTATGAGCGCCGTGCGAGCGCTTCTACAGCGCAAGCCAAAGACATTACGAATTCTTTCAGCTTCTGGACAACTAGGCTATGGCATTCCTAACAAGGCACTGACTGCCGGACTCGCACGCAAACCTGACTTTATAGGCTGCGATATGGGCTCGGTAGACCCTGGGCCAGCATACCTTGGCTCGGGTGAAATGGCCACAAGCCCAGCTATTACAAGGAGCGATCTCGAGGCAGTGTTAGTCGCGGCGCGGGGCCTGAACGTACCTTTGATTATCGGATCCGCCGGTACCGCGGGGGCAGGACCTCATTTAGACGCAACGCTTGAAATAATCCGTTCAATCGCTGCAGAACATCAATTACATTTCAGGCTCGCTTCGATACGAGCAGATTTAAAACCTGAACGGGTTATTCAAGCCTTGGATGCGGGCTTACTGAATGCGCTTGGAGGTGAATTGCCTGTCACGGCCGCTGACCTCTTAGCAAGCGCTCATATCGTCGGACAAATGGGGTGCGCACCTTTTGAGCAAGCGCTGGAGCTGGAACCTGACGTCATCATTGCGGGACGCGCGTGCGACACTGCCATTTTTGCTGCAATCCCAAAAGTGCTGGGATTCAACATGGCCAATGTCATGCATATGGCAAAAATAATTGAGTGCACATCAATCTGCTGCGAGCCTGGTGGACGTGATGCCATGCTAGCAACGCTCGATGCCCAGGGTTTCGAACTTGAAAGCATGAGCCCAGAGCGCAGTGCGACGCCTCTGTCTGTTGCCGCGCATAGTCTTTACGAGCAATCAGACCCAGTGCGCTTTACAGAGCCTGATGGTACTTTGCGCGTCGATCAAGCTGTTTATCGCGCCCTGGATGAACGGCGTACACATGTGTCAGGGGCAATCTGGCGTGATGCTGAACAAACAACGATCAAGGTTGAGGCGAGTCAATTTATAGGACATCGTGCCGTTCTTCTCGCAGGAACAGCTGATCCAAAAGTCATTGCGCAACTGCCTGCATTAATAAAAATTGTCGAAACGACGACTCGTGGCTTGGTCCAAGGTACTTATGAAATCTATCCGAGACTTTATGGAATAGATGGGGTGTACCCGCCACAAACTTCACACCATTCTAGTGCTCCACGCGAGGTATTTATTCTCGTTGAAGTGATTGCCACAACGCCAGAACTCGCCTTAGCGGCAACAAAAACTTTTAAGCAATTTTTGCTACATCAAGGCTTTAGTGGAAGAAAATGCACTGGTGGAAATTTAGCTTTCCCTTTTACGCCTCCTGAACTCGCCGCAGGTCCAGCCTACCGATTTTCAGCCTACCACGTCATGCCTGCAGCTGATCATCGTGCGCTCTTTCCAGTTTCAATCGAAACCATCTAAAACCGTCTTGATTGATGAATAACTAACATGTTCTGACAAGGGGAAAAAATGAAAAAAATGCCGTTATCACTTGGAATCCATGAGGGCAAGAGTCAAGCGCTACGCGCATTGCTCAAGTCAAAAAAACTATTCATTGCACCTGGTGTATTCGATTGCTTGACAGCACGACTTGCAGAAAAAGCAGGCGCGCAAGCACTCTACATGACAGGCTCAGGCGTGTCGATCACACGACTCGGCGCTCCGGACGTAGCCTTATTATCATTTGCGGAAATTTTAGATCAATCAAAACGCATCGCTGATGTGACGACATTACCATTAATTGCGGATGCGGATACGGGCTATGGCGGCCCCCTTAACATCATGCGTACTGTTCGCGAGATGGAACGCGCCGGCGTGAGTGCAATTCAGATCGAAGATCAAGACTGGCCGAAAAGATGTGGACACGAACCAGGTCGAAGAATCGTATCTATACAAGAGATGGTTGGACGCATTCGAGCAGCGGTCGACACCCGTCTCGATGAACAGACTGTCATCATTGCACGCACAGATGCGAGATCCAACGAGGGGATTCAGGCTGCAATCGATCGTGCAAATCATTATGCAGAAGCAGGAGCAGATGTTGCCTTTGTTGAATCTCCAGAAAGTGTCGACGAGATGCGATTGCTGAATCAGTCAATCTCCACGCCAACCCTAGCAAATCAAGTTGAGGGCGGGAAAACGCCTATGCTCCCCGCAAGTGAGCTCGAAGCGCTAGGTTATGGTCTCGCTATCTATCCAAATTCAATTACGCGTGTTTTTGCATCCATTGGAAACACCTTGTACGGTGAGCTTTTAAAAACTGGTTCTACGAAGTCGATGTCGCATCAAATGCTAGACCACCGTGGCTTGTGGAATTTATTTGATTATCCAGAATTCATTGAGTTGGAAAGTCACTACACCTCAAAAGGATGATGATGAGTACTCGTGACCAGTCTTTTTCAACAGAGTGTTTTTTATTTACAGAACTATCTTGAGAATAATGGAATGAGTTGGTTTAACTTTACCGTCAGCAAATCACTGCCGACTCCTCTGTACCATCAAATTTTTTTACATCTGAGAGACTGTATTCAGAGTGGTATTTTCTCACCTGGCAGCATTTTTCCAAGCGAGAGTCAAATCGAGCAAGCTCTCAAGGTCTCTCGAATCACGGCAAGAAGAGCAATGGATGAGCTCAGTGCACGCGGGCTCATTGAGCGTCATCAAGGAAAGCCCTCACGAGTAGCTGCCTACCGTCCAAGTACGCGCTTGCTGGCCGGTGTTGAAGGAATGATTGAAAATAATCGTCGCATGGGAGATGCCACCACAGTTGAACTGCTTACTCACGAGACAGTCCCAGCGGGCAAGCGGATTGCGCACAAACTTAAAATAAAAGTCGGAGAAAAAGTGCTGTGGTCAGTACGCGTCAGAAGTCTAGACGGTACACCCTTTTCTTATGCCGTCACATACTTGCCACCTGCGATTACTAGGCAAATACATACTGAACAAATGTCTAGCAAGCCACTATTGGAACTCTTGGAAAAAGCCGGAGTCGTCATTGGACGAGCGGAGCAGATCATTAGCGCGCAACAAGCGACCGCAGAAGTTGCGCGTGCATTGCATGTCGAGGTCAATGCTGCGCTTTTGGTCTCCGAACGCATTGTGTATGACCATTCTGATCGACCCGTTGAATGGATTGAGGTCCAATATCGTCCTGACATCTATCAGTACGGCGTAGACCTGCAGCGAACACAATCTTCGAAAGGAAATACTTGGGCTACCAAACAATCAAACCAACCCATGCAGCTCAAAAAGCCTACATCCACTTCTCAAACTAAAAGTGGGCGTAGAAAATCATGACCGCATCCTATCGCGCAAATACTTTGCACTGGTCAAGCTTTAGCATGGTCACATTTTTATTATTGACCAAATTTGCGATTCAACTCAGCCATGACATAGTCAATCGACTCGACATCCGCAAACTTCATATCCAGATCAAACATATTAGCCAAATGTGCTTGCGGGCTGCGATCTCCGCATGCTTCATCCACCAGGATGACACGGAAATTATGCGAAAAAGCATCCGTTGCACCAGACCTGACACAGCCCGAAGTCGAAATCCCGCAAATAACAAGCGTATCGATTTTGTCGTAACGCAAAAATGCTTCGAGAGGGGTACAGAAAAAACAGGATGGTTTATTTTTGAGAATAATCCGATCGACTGGACGCGGTGCATATTCGTCCGGCCACTCGTCTGCACGTGGATCACTCGTATACTGAAAAGCCTCTGGCTCAGCAAGTTTGTAGTTCCAGGCTCCGCGATAGGTCGGATGGCTGCGATCATCTCTGCGGCTGTAATAAATAGGCAAGTCCAAGCGTCGAAATGCTTCTGTCAAGATGATCAAAGAATTTTTGACAGAGGTCATATCTCGACCACACATCGAATAAGAGGGGTCAACGAACATATGGGTCGTATCGATATTGAGCAAGGCAACCCGCTCGCCCATACCGATCCGTTGAGCGAAACCCCCTTTTCTGTACGTTTCCAACTCTGCATCGGGCACATATCCACGCCACTTTTCAAGCTTATCCATCTCACCTCCAATTTTTATAAATTTATCAAATCATCTTATATTGACCACCGTATCAAATCAAGCAACATGTTATTAAAGTAAACAAATTTTTTTCAAAAATAACGATACCAAGAGGTGCTATTTTGAACAGTTCTTTACCGACAATCGCACTCATCAGCACAGGTGGAACCCTGACTACCATTAGCGCTAATGGTGAACTTGATCTCTTTGAATATACAGCAACCGGAAAGCGCTTAAATGCAGATGAAATGCTGCAAAAATTCCCTCAATCAAAAACAGTTGCCAACATCGTTCCCATTCAATTTGACACCCTGCCCTCAACGGCTGTGTCTTTCCCGCACTGGAAGAAACTAGTTTTCACAATAGAAGAATTTTTACGCAATACCAAAGGTCCTTGTGGTGTTGTGATTCTTCACGGTACGGCAACGATCGAGGAAACCGCTTATGCATTGAGCTTAACTCTTCGAACTGATGTGCCTGTCGTGATCACAGGTGCACAACGTCCGGCGAGCGCTTTATCCTCAGACGCAGGACTCAATATATTTAATGCGGTTCGCGTAGCGGCATCTCCCCAAGCACATGGAATGGGTGTTTTAGTATGTTTGAATGATGAAATCCAGGCTGCCAGAGAAGTCACTAAAACCTCTAATTCAAGACTGCAAACGTTTAGATCTCCTGACTTCGGTGTGCTCGGTCATGCCGATGGCGATCGAGTGGAGTTTTATCGAAAAAGCCTACGTCGCCACAATCCTGACGTAGAGTTTGATATTCGAACACTTGAGGCCTTGCCGAGAGTTGAAATTGCCTATCACTATGCGGGCAGCGATGGAATAGCGACTCGCGCATTCATTCAGGCAGGTGCTCAAGGCATTGTGGGTGCCGCCTTTGCGCCTGGACTCCTTTCTCCCGATGAGAATATCGCCATGAAAGAAGCGGTCGCTGCGGGTGTAAAAGTAGTAATTTCCTCCCGAGCAGGTTCTGGGCGTACATTTGGACCCAGCAAAATAGTTGATGCTGGCTTTATCAGAGCAGACAACTTGAACCCGCAAAAAGCAAGGATTTTGCTTGCACTTGCCTTAACTAAAACTAACGACTCAGCAGAAATTCAACGCATGTTTGAACAGTATTAATTAAAACTAGGTTTTACCAATTCGTTCGCTATAATAAATTTAATAATTATTATTTTGGAGACATAAAAATGGATCGTAGAAAATTTATTCAAGCAGGTATCGCTTTAGGGTCAACCGTCAGTGTTCCTTCCCTTGCGTTGGCTCAGCGCACCTCAGCGAAATGGCCTGCTCAACCGATAAAGCTCATTGTCGCCTTTGGTCCTGGTGGATCAACTGACGTCACGGCGCGCATCATTTCAGCGAAATTAATGGATATTATTGGTCAGCGTATCTTGATTGAAAACAAACCTGGTGGCGGATCAAATATCGGCACAGAACTCGCCGCAAAATCACCTGCAGACGGTTACACGTTATTTTTGGGCACTGTTGCAAATGCAATCAACATGTCTCTGTATAAAAACCTCGGCTACAACCTCTTAACAGATTTTGCTCCAATTTCAAGCACTTCGTCCGCACCCGCAGTGTTAGTTTGTTCGTCAAAATTACCTGTTAAGACAGTGCAAGAATTAATCAAGCTTGCCAAGGAACGTCCCGGCAAGATGAACTATGCGTCATCTGGAGTTGGTACAACCCCACACCTTGCAGGTGAGCTGTTTAAAAGTCGTTTTGGACTGGATATCACACACATTGCTTACAAAGGTGCGGCTCCCGCGCTGACCGACACCATAAGCGGTGTGACTGACTTTGGTTTTAAAACTGCGCTCTCAGCGATTCCTAGCATCCAAGCTGGACAACTGACTCCGCTTGCAGTCGCGTCCTCGCAACGTCTAAGCATGCTGCCTAATGTCCCCACCATGGCCGAAGTCGGTATTGCTGATTTTGAAATCACCTCTTGGAACGGCTTATTTGCGCCAGCAGGTACTCCTCGAGATATTATTGATCGACTTTCCGCTGCCTGCGCCACCGTTGCAAAGATGAAGGATGTTCAGGAAACTTTTGCTGCGCAAGCCGCCCTGGTGACCTCGAGTACCCCAGACCAATTTAAGAAATTTGTTGCGGCAGAAATCAAAATGTGGGGCGATGTTGTGCGCCTAACAGGAGCCAATGCAAATTAACTTTTGAATTTTTTTAACTTAGAGCCATGATTCACTGAGGCCAACTCGTTGAAATGCAGCTTCAAGACTGACCAAACTGTAAAACTAAAAACTCTGCGCCTGCTTCGCCCGACACGACCATAAACGAACGGTCGGCGGGTTCGCTAAAAAAGACAGAGAGCTCAGCAAAGTCGCGGTCTGCATACTTTAAAACACCCTGAAGATTGACTAAGTACTGGCCGCCGTTTTTTATACTGGACTGAATCGTAAAAGATTGGTTTGGACCCAGCCTCACCAAACTCGCGGACAAACCATCATCGAGCGCGTAGTGGCTATCGTCAAAAAGTGGCTCGACGACGGGGCTTTCCAAGTGCCCAAGCACGGCCTGCGTGCTTTTCACAAAAGGAATGGAAAAGTGCCGTTTTTTCGAAGGACGGAGTTTTTCACGATAGCCTTCTTTGTGTAGATAAATCGCCCCAGGATCTTTGCGCGGACGCAAAGCGAAATAAGAAAGTCCCTGCTGACTTGCCGTGATGGGTCCGTAGCCCGTATAGGCATCTGTGTAATGCACCACCGCAGGACCGAGTTTGCCATCCGTTCGCCCCATCTGCCCTTCGCCCTCGAAAAACACCTGAAACTGCTCCACCTCATGAAAATGCGGATGGATGATTTCCTGAGGCGTCATCTCGATCAAAAATGCCTGGGGCGAGACGGCTTTGCTATCGTGTGACACCGCATCCGAAGGGCGCAGAAAATCCGTCCTCCAGTGCACCTCGCCGCTCTCCATGCGCGATAGTCGTCTGTTACTCAAGGACTCTTGCTTTGTTGAAACATGGATCATGACACTCAGCCTCCTAGATTGAAATTAACCCCGCATCGCCTTGAGTTGCTCTGGGTACCCGGACGGATCGATTGAAACATCGAGCAATGATGGACCCTCACAAGCCAACGCACGTTGCATGCCCTCGACAAATTCTTGCTCACTCGAGACGCGGATACCCACACCACCGAGTGCCTCCATCGTCGCCGCAAAGTCGTGGTGACGCCAACGCACCCCCTCCGGTTTCATCGAACGACTCTGTTGTTTGATATCAATGAGAGATAACGCACTGTCATTAAAAACAATCACGATGACCTTTGCCTGTTGCTCCACTGCAGTGCAGAGCTCACCGAGACACATCATCAAACCACCATCTCCGGTAAAGCACAAGACCGGCGTATTTCGCTGTTGCACCGCGGCTGAAATCGCAGCCGGCAAGGCAAAAGCCATCGTCGCCAAGCCATTGGAGATGAGGACATCCCCCGCACGCTCCGCAGGAAAAAATCCTGCTACGGAAAACATATGTGCGCCCGCATCAATCGAAAACATGGGATTGACCCCAGCCTCGCGGCAGCAAAGTGCTGCCAATTGCGCGACCCGATCTGGTGCGACGCCATATTGCACAGGCGCGTAAGTCAACTGTTTTTGCGCACTTTCGCGCAAAGCGTCAAGCGCCGACACACTCCAGTCACTTTGCGCAAAGCCACCCGATGACAACAATGCGCGCAAGATCTCCGTCAAGTCTCCCACCACACGCATTTCAGGCTGAACATAATGAACAGGGTGCACGCAGGCCGCGATATCCACCACGGGAGCCACATAGCGCCATGGTTGCAAAATCAACTCGACGGGGTCCATGCCGATCAAAATCATCAGATCAGCAGCGGCAATAGCCTCTTGCTCAAGCGAGCCGCCTGTAAAAATACCCACTACGCGAGGGTCCGAATCAGGTATCACACCCTTGGCTTTATAAGTTGTAAGGACGGCGCACCTTAATGTATCAACAAACTTTCTAATTTCATCTGCGTGGGCGCGTGCCTCCAAGCCCAGCACAACAATAGGCCGACGCGCCTGTTTAAGGCGTACTGCCAACGCCTGTAACTGATCTGTAGAAGGAGCAGTGCCCGACGCGCCAAGATGGCCACCACTCAGCGCCTCATTGACTCGGCGCCCCGACCGAACAGAGACAGTTTTACGCGCAGTTTCTGAAGTTAACTCAATATGCACGGGCCCCATGGGCTCGGCACAAGCCAAAGCCAATACCGCGTCAATTTCAGCCTCTGGATCCTCAGACTCGAGCCGACTCACCGCTTTGACGATCGGTGCCAAGACCGCTTGCTGATCAAACACCTGGTGCGTAATGTAGGACAGCTGTTTCGAGGTAAAGCCGTCCGTCAACACAACCACAGGCGCACGATCCAAACACGCATACGCCACGCCGTTGGCACTATTGGTGAGGCCTGGGCCCTTGGTCATGAGCGCGACACCCGGCACACCCGTTGTCTCAGAAAGCGCACCCGCCATCATGACTGCTGCGTTCTCAGTTTTAGTGAGGATGAATTCGATGTGCTGCGCAGACGCGGCTGCGATCACATCAAGCGAGGAGCCTCCACCTGGCAAACCAAATATTTTTTTAACGCCTTTCTGTCCAAGTTTACGCACCAACACTTGCGCGATCGTGATTTCTTCACTCATCGTCGTGTCTCTTCTTTCATTTTTTTTGATTGCCCGTTAATCTATGCAGAATAACTCAAAAAAAGGAGACCCTTCATGCACTCGTTTTTACTTAAAACAAAAAATTACCTTGGGCTTTGTCTAGCTTTATTTGCGATGTTGATGGCTGCTCCGGCATCGAGCCAGCCCGCCTACCCTGCTCAGCCTATTCGTTTAATTGTCAGCTTTGCGGCCGGTGGCCCGACAGATATCTTTGCGCGCCTGATCGCCTCCAAACTAGAAAAAGAACTCGGTCAGCCCATCATTGTTGAAAACAAACCCGGTGGTGGCTCCAATATCGGCTCAGAATTTGTCGCCAAAGCCAAGCCTGATGGCTATACGCTTTTAGTCGGTACGGTCGCCAACACCACCAACATGGGGATCTACAAAAATCTGGGCTACAACACGGTACGAGATTTTGCACCGATCACTCAGATCATGTCCTCTCCAAGCGTTTTAGTCGTCAATACAGATCTGCCTGTTAAAACGCTTGATGAACTCATCGCTTATGTCAAAGCCAGGCCCGGCAAATTAAACTACGCGTCTTCGGGTGCCGGCGGCATGCAACACCATGCGGGTGAAATGCTCAAACTACGCGCTGGCATCGACGTATTGCATATTCCCTATAAAGGTGCCGCGCCAGCGCTCACAGATGTCATAGGTGGAACCGTAGGCATGGGTTTTAAAACAGCCAGCGGCGTCTTGCCAGCGATTCAATCGGGCAAAGTGCGGGCGATCGCCGTAGCCGGAAGTCAACGCTTGGCTCAATTACCGGACGTCCCCACCATGGCCGAAGCAGGCATGCCTGGCATCGAAGCCGACTCCTGGAATGGACTGTTTGCACCCGCCGGTACACCGCCCGCCATCATCAACAAACTCGC
>CAMBLP010000062.1 GCA_945868195.1 Bordetella parapertussis | reverse complement strand
TCCCACCCCTTCCCATCCCGAACAGGACCGTGAAACACCTTAGCGCCGATGATAGTGGACGTACGTCTGTGAAAGTAGGTCATCGTCAAGCTCTTACCCTCAAAACCCCTCAGGCCTTGCCTGAGGGGTTTTGTCTTTGGGCGATGGATTCTTTGAGCCCTTTTTTATTATTTTAATTAACTTATTTCTTGGATCAGCGCACTTGTTTCGTAGAGTGGTAATCCCATCACACCTGTATAGCTGCCTTCTATTCGCTGAATGAATTTCGCCGCATAGCCTTGAATTCCATAAGCGCCAGCTTTTCCAAATGGTTCTTTTGTTGCGATGTACTCATTGATCAGATCATCTGTGAGTTCACTGAAGCTGACTTGGGTGATCGAAAGTGCTGTTGAATGTTTCCAATTGATTGTTGCAGCACGCATTGATGAAGGATCATCTGGCATTTCGTGTGGATTTGCTCGGGATAAGACGAGAGCCGTCAATACGGTATGTGTTTGGCCTGAAAGTAGGCGCAGTATTTTTGCTGCCTCTTGATCATCATTGGGCTTTCCAAGTACAAGTGTGCCAAGCGCAACCGTGGTGTCTGCTGTCAGTATCGAAACATGGTCTTTTGCACTAAAGCTCGTTAGATTATTTTGAGCGAGCCAGTGTTGGGCACGTATCGCTTTATCTAAGGCAGTCCGCTGCACATACGCCAGTGGAGTTTCTGTCTCCATTTTTGGCTCATCCTCGCCAGGCGGTGAGGGCACATCGAGCACTTCGTGTTTGATACCGATTTGGTTCAAAAGCGCATGACGACGTGGGCTTGCTGAGGCTAAATATAGCGTTGACTTCATTGAAATCAGACTCGATGGTAGGGATGATTATTTAGAATCGACCAAGCACGATAGATCTGTTCGATTAAGACGACACGTACCATGGGGTGTGGCATGGTCATGGACGACAATCTAAGCAAACCGTCGCATGATGCCTTGAGATCAGCGTCCAAGCCGTCAGGCCCACCAATAATGATGGTGATGTGTTGATGACTTTGATGCCAGGTTTGGAGTTTTGTCGCAAAGGCTTGAGTCGTCAGATCTTTACCATGTTCATCGAGAGCCACGCGTAAAGTGTGCTCTGGAATAGCGGCCTCAATACGCTTGCCTTCTGCTGCCATCATTTGCTGTGGCGTTTTGCCGCTGGTTCTGGATTCGGGCTTTATTTCTTTGAGCGTAATCGCCCAGTCAGCGGGCATGCGTTTAGCGTACTCATCCCACGCTGCGTTCACCCATTCTGGCATACGGTGACCCACGGCGAGGATGAGAATTTTCATATTGAGGCTGAGTGCGACTTTGCTGTAGACCTTTTATAGCGCTTAGCGGTTAGAGCGTGTGGGTCGAGAAGAGGCACGGCTTGCGGCACGACGTCCAGTTGGTTCGTCGGTCGTGATCATGGGGTCAAAGGCGACATCACTTGCAGCGACTGCCGGGCGAGTCGATTCTGGCGCCAGCTTCATTCTGACTGGTTTTTCGCCCCATACTTCTTCGAGATTGTAGTAGGCGCGAATTGCAGGCTGCATAATGTGAACGATGATGTCGCCCACATCGACGAGTACCCATTCGCCTGTTTCTTCGCCCTCGGTCGCAATGACTTCTCCGCCGATAGCTTTGACTTTTTCCGCGACATTTGAAGCCAAGGCGCGTGTTTGTCGATTAGACGTTGCCGAAGCAATGATGACGCGATCAAAAAGACTTGTCATATGCGTTGTGCTAAATACACGAATATCTTGCGCTTTGACATCCTCGAGGGCGTCGACAACGGTACGTTGTAGTTTGGTGATGTCCATAAATAATCCTATTAGGCTTTGAGCGGACGGTAGAGTCCGTGCTCGAGAATGTATTGCTCAACAACCTCAGGTAGGAGGTCCTGTGCGGGCTGCTTTTGTGCAATCCGCTGACGGATGGCTGTGGCTGAAATATCCAGCGGTGGAAAGGGAATATCTAAAAGCTTGCGTTGATGTGTGCTGAGCCATTGCTTTAGAGCATCTGGCGCAACGAGCGTTGACCCTGGTCGTTGTGCCACAGCGAGATGCACGCGCTCAACAACGTCCGTCCATCGATGCCAGGTACAAAAATTTGTTAATTGGTCGGCACCCAAAATCCAGAAATACTCATGTGCAGGGTCGAGTGCTTGCAATGTTTCAATTGTATAGGTTGGGCCGATTCTGTGTATTTCAATAGGGTTAACTTCAAAGGCATTGATATCGCGTGTCGCGCGCTTGAGCATCTCGAGTCGATGCTCAGGACTTGCACCAAGAGGTGCTCTTTGCCAGGGTTGGCCTGCGGGAATCAGTTGTACTTGATCCAAGTTGAGTGAGGCGAGGGCGGCTTGAGCCAACGATAGATGTGCTTTGTGTACCGGGTCGAAGCTTCCGCCAAGCAGTCCGATGCGCATTAGACCCACTGCCTTGGTTTGAGAAAGTCGGCGAGATGCGCTTCGGGTGTTCCAGGTTGAGGTTGCCAGTTGTAACGCCAAGCGGCCATGGGGGGCATGGAGAGCAAGATCGATTCGGTGCGTCCTCCAGATTGCAACCCAAAAAGCGTGCCTCGGTCAAAAACAAGATTGAACTCTACGTAGCGACCTCTGCGATATGCTTGGAAATCCCTTTCGCGTTCTCCGTACTCAAGGCCACGACGTTTTTCTACGATTGGCATATAGGCCGACAAAAACGCATCACCGACAGAGCGCACGAGGGCGAAGGATGCATCGAAGCCTTTGGCGCTAAGATCATCAAAAAAAACACCACCCACGCCGCGTGTTTCATTACGGTGTTTTAAATAGAAATACTCATCACACCATTTTTTATAATCGGCATAGGCAGTGTCGCTGTGTGGAGCGAGCGCATCACGATTCACGCGATGGAAATGTTCTGCATCCTCTTCAAAGGGATAGTAGGGCGTCAAGTCCATGCCACCACCAAACCAAAAAATATCTTTTTGATCCGAGCCTTCTGCGGCCTTTGCTACAAACATGCGCACGTTCATGTGTGTTGTTGGAATGTAGGGGTTGCGTGGATGTAAAACCATCGATACACCCATCGCTTCCCAGGGTCGACCCGCGACTTCGGGACGATGGAGCGTGGCAGAAGGTGGGAGGGTCATCCCTTTGACATGACTAAACAACACACCGGCACGCTCAAACAGCGAGCCGCCTTCAATGAGACGGGAGATGCCCCCGCCTCCTTCGGCGCGCGTCCACTCATCGCGATGAAACGATTCGCCATCTACTTTTTCAAGAGCGGTCACGATAGATTGCTGCAGACCGAGTAGATATTGGCGAACGGCTGGCAAATCTACGATTGAATCGATGTTTGATTCCAAGGCATTATGACTCATGTGTCACGACTCCAGTGCTCGCCAGCCAATATCGTTTCTGTATTGCGCCCCATGGAACTGGATCTGATGGACCGCGTCATAGGCCCTTTTTTGTGTGGCGCGCACCGTATCATCGAGCGCGGTGACACACAGCACGCGACCGCCGCTGGTCTGGAGAAGATCATTGTTGAGTGTCGTGCCTGCATGAAACACCACGCACTCAGAGGTTTCAGGTGGAATGCCTGTGATGATGTCGCCGAGACGCGGTGTGCCAGGGTAGTTGTCGCTTGCCATCACAACACCGAGAGCCGTTCTAGGATCCCAGTCGATTGTTGCCTGATCAAGCGTGCCATTGACGGCATGCTCAAAGACTGACAAGAGATCGCTGCGGATGCGCATCATGATAGGTTGGGTTTCCGGATCACCCATTCTGCAATTGAATTCAAGTACTTTAATTGGACAGCTCGCTGCATTGCCCTCGCCGATCATCAAGCCTGCATATAAAAATCCCGTAAAGGGAATGCCGTCTGCGGCCATGCCCGCGATGGTCGGATAGATCACCTCTTTCATGACGCGATCAAAAATGATGGGAGTGACGACCGGAGCGGGAGAATAAGCGCCCATGCCGCCCGTGTTGGGCCCTTGGTCGGCATCTTTGAGGCGTTTGTGATCTTGGCTGGTCGCGAGTGGGAAAATATTTTTGCCATCGCATAAAACGATAAAGCTAGCTTCTTCGCCGAGCAGGCATTCCTCAATCACGACGCGCGCACCAGCGGCGCCGAGAGAGCCGTCCCCCAGCATTGCGTCGACCGCTGCGTGTGCTTCGTCCAGAGTTGTCGCCACGACAACTCCTTTGCCCGCGGCTAAACCATCGGCTTTAATAACGATAGGTGCACCCTGAGCGCCTACATACGCATGGGCGGCAGTAGGGTCGGTAAAGGTTTGGTATGCGGCGGTTGGAATGCGGTGACGCACCATGAAGGCTTTGGCAAAGTCTTTGGAGCTTTCGAGTTGCGCGGCGGCGCGCGTGGGTCCAAAAATTTTGAGCCTTTGAGTACGAAACGTATCAACGACACCTTGTGCCAACGGTGCTTCGGGCCCCACCACCGTCAAAGCGATATCTTGTGCACGCACAAAGTCTGCTAACGCCAGAGGGTCGGACAGGGCGACATTAGAGGCTCCTTTCATTAACGCTGTACCGCCGTTACCAGGGGCAACATAGACGTGCTCGACACGTTTGGATTGCAATAAGCGCCAGGCCAATGCGTGTTCACGACCACCCGAGCCAATAACAAGTAGTTTCATTCGAATTTAGTCCTGCTCATCCATCACGGCGTTGGTATAAACCTCTTGGACATCATCGAGTGACTCCAGAGCATCGAGTAGTTTTTGCATTTTGAGGGCGTCATCACCCGTGAGCTCGACTTCGTTGTTTGGTTTCATCACGATATCAGCCATCTCAGGCACCAGACCTTTAGCTTTTAAGGCATCGCGCACCGCGGCAAAGGCTGTCGTGGCACAGGTGACTTCGATCACGCCTTCTTCGTCGGTCACGACATCGTCTGCGCCCGCATCAAGAGCGGCTTCCATGACGACGTCTTCGGAAGTGCCTGGTGCAAAGATAAACTGCCCACAGTGCGTGAACATAAAGGCGACCGAACCTTCTTGGCCGAGGTTGCCTCCATTTTTGGAAAGTGCATGACGCACGTCGGCGACGGTTCTGGTGCGGTTATCCGTCATGCAGTCCACCACGACCGCGGCACCGCCCACGCCATAACCTTCGTAACGAATCTCGTCGTAGTTGGCGCCATCGGCCCCACCGGCACCGCGCGTGATGGCGCGCTGAATGTTGTCTTTGGGCATATTAGCCGCGGTAGCCTTGTCCCAAGCCATGCGCAACCTAGGGTTGGCATCGGGGTCGGCACCGCCCGCACGGGCGGCAACGGTGACTTCACGAATAATTTTGGTCCAAAGTTTTCCGCGCTTGGCATCCTGGCGACCTTTGCGGTGCTGGATATTGGCCCATTTGCTGTGTCCAGCCATAGTTTTCCTGCAATTTATCTAGGTAAAACCGCATTTTACCTTGTGCACGATATAAACTCATGCGTTATGAAATCCTCAATTTCTTGCATTTCCTTATTTTTTGCCTGGAGCATGTATGAGCAATCTAGTTAAAGCTATTCGTATTGAAAAAAACGGCGGTCCTGAGGTCTTGCAACTTGTTCAAGTAGAGGTCCCAGCTCCGGGTGACAACGAAATCACGATTCAACAGCATGCCGCTGGCTTGAACTTCATCGACATCTATTTCCGTGACGGCCTTTACAAGAGCCCGCTACCCCACGGTCTGGGTTTCGAGGGCGCAGGGATTGTGACTGCAGTCGGGAAGGCTGTGACGCGCTTCAAAGAAGGCGACCGAGTGGCCTATGGTCAGAGCCCGATTGGCGCCTATGCACAAGCACGTAACGTGCCCGCTGCTCAGGTTGTCAAATTGCCTGAAGGCATTAGCTTCGAAGAAGCCGCAGCGATGATGCTCAAAGGCCTAACTGTTCAATATCTGTTGCGCCAGACATACCGGATCAAAGAAGGCGAAACTATTTTATTTCACGCCGCTGCCGGTGGTGTGGGCCTGATCGCTTGTCAGTGGGCCAAAGCGCTAGGCGTCAAGGTGATTGGTACGGCTTCCAGTCCTGAAAAAGCGGCTCTTGCCAAAGCCCATGGCGCCTGGGAAGTCATTGATTATTCAAAGGAAAATGTTGCTGAGCGTGTGCTTGAATTGACCGGTGGCAAGAAAGTGCCCGTGGTGTATGACGGCGTGGGCAAGGACACTTGGATGACTTCACTGGACTGCTTGCAGCCTCGTGGTTTGATGGTCAGCTACGGTAACGCTTCAGGTCCAGTCGAAGGCGTGGCGTTGGGAGTTTTGGCTGCCAAGGGCTCTTTGTATGTGACGCGCCCGACGTTGGCCATTCACGTCAATACACCAGAAAAAATGCAAGCCGCAGCGGATGAGCTTTTTGAAATGGTGTTGGCCAAGAAGATCAAAATCCGTATCGACCAGCGTTACCCGCTGGAGCAGGCAGGCGAGGCTCAAACAGCCTTGGCTGCCCGTAAAACAACAGGCGCGACGATCTTTACCCTAAAGTAAGCGCGGGGTTGTTACTTGTTGGCCTCGTGATGGTAACGCGTCACGAGTTCAACCTCATTTTTTGAGCCTAGCACCACGCCAACGCGTTGATGCAGGCTAGTAGGCTGAATGTCGAGAATGCGCTGGTTGCCGTCCGTTGAGGCGCCTCCAGCTTGTTCGACCAACATACTCATTGGGTTGGCTTCATACATCAAGCGTAATTTGCCTGGTTTGCCGGGTTCACGCGCATCCCAAGGGTACATAAAGATACCGCCACGGGTAATTAAGCGATGCACATCGGCCACCATCGCAGCGATCCAGCGCATATTAAAGTCTTTGCCGCGAATGCCCGTTTTACCGGCTAGGCACTCATCAATGTAGCGACGCACTGGTGGAGCCCAATGGCGCATATTAGACATATTGATCGAAAACTCTTTAGTGTCGGCCGGAATCGTCATGTTTTCGTGGGTCAGAATCCACGAGCCCATTTCACGGTCGAGGGTAAAGCCGACAACGCCTTGTCCAATGGTCAGCACCAACATCGTCTGTGGGCCATAGATGGCATAGCCGGCGACGACCTGGGTGCTGCCCGGTTGGAGAAAGTCCTGTTCGGTGATTTCGCGACCAGAGGCATTCGCCGGTGCGCGAAGCACTGAGAAAATGGTGCCGATCGACACGTTCACGTCGATGTTTGAGGAGCCATCCAAAGGATCAAAGAGCAAGAGAAACTCGCCTTTGGGGTAGCGATTTGGAATCAGATGGATTGTTTCCATTTCCTCAGAGGCCATTGCAGCGAGGTGTCCACCCCATTCATTGGCCTCGAGCAGAACCTCATTGGAGATCACATCGAGCTTTTTTTGAACTTCACCCTGGACATTTTCACTCTCTAGGCTACCCAGCACACCCCCTAGGGCACCTTTGCTGACGGCATGGCTGATGGTTTTACAGGCTCTGGAGACGATTTCAATCAATAAGCGGACTTCTGAGCTTAAGGCATGCGCGGCACGCTGTTGCTCAACGAGGTACTGAGTGAGTGTTTTGCGTTTCATAATGTGATGTCAAAGTGTGAAGGTGTCAGTGTAGGCTAGGTTGCTTCAGTCAGTAAACTCAACGTGCTTAAAGTGCAAGCGCCTTGGAGATGATTTCCAAGGTGTTGCGTGAAAGATTGGGCTGAGCGGCGACGCGCTTGAGCTCTCGTTGCATTGAATCACGCACGGCGGGGACAAATCTTGCCCAATGATCAAAAGCGCGTGCGAGTCGTGCGGCGATTTCGGGGTTGAGTGCATCGAGTGCAAGCACTTGGTCTGCCCAGTATCGGTAGCCACCGCCATCGGCTGCGTGAAGCCCACGCATATTCGCGACACAAAATTGGAAAATCACGGAGCGCGCGCGGTTGGGGTTGCGCAGCGTAAAGGCAGGGTGGGCCATGAGGCCGAGCATGTCCTCGATTGTTGCTTGGGGAGAGGAAGCCTGCACCGCAAACCACTTGTCGATGACAAGCGGGTCATGCTGCCAGTTTTCGTAAAAAGCAGAGAGGGCGTCGCTCGTGCGTGCTTCATGCGTTTCGTGCACGAGAGCACTCAACGCAGCCATCCTATCTGTCATATTGGTGGCGTGGTTGAACTGTTGAAACGCGAAATCAATGGCCTCGCCGTCTTGCGCTGAAACGAGATAAGACAGGGCGAGGTTTTTAAGTGCCCGCCTGCCGGACGCAACAGGTGCTGGCGAGTAACGGCCAGGTGTTGCGTTTGAATGATAGGCTTCGATGAGTTCAGCGCGAAAGTGCTGGCCCAACAGGCGCTTGAGTGACGAACGCGCCTGAGAAATTGCAATCGGGTCCATCTCGTCCATGCGCTCGAGCACCGTTTTTTCCATCGGGAGACTCAAGGCGCGTGCCAAGTATCCCGCATCGAGCGCTTTGTTTTGCAACATGGCGCCCCATGCTTTGAGCATCACGGGATCGGGATTGCTCGTTTGACCGGTTTGCCTCCAATCCGCTGCCATGCTGAGAATCTGCCGGCTCGCGAGCTCTTGGCCGGATTCCCAACGCGCGAAGGCATCCTGGTCGTGCGACGAGAGCAGTGCGAGCTCTTGGCTGGAGTAGGGGTAGATGAGATTGACGGGGGCAGAGAAATGTCGCAGTAATGAGGGAGTTGGTTTGCTTGCGAGATGTTCGAAGACCCAGGTTTGTGTTTCTTGGGTGAGTTCGAGCATCAGTTCAGTCAGAGGCGCTCCTGTATGCGGATCCTTGCCCAGCAAAAAGGGAGCACCCTCGGCGTCAAGCAGTCCGATGATGATGGGAATATGAAAAGGGAGTTTCGGCGCGTTTGCTTGTTTTTCAACACCGACCGGCGGGCACTGCTGAGTGAGTGTGAGCGAGCAACGCTGCGCTTGATCGTCGTAGACTAGCGACGCGGTGACCCGAGGTGTGCCAGCTTGGCTGTACCAACGTTTGAATTGTTCGAGATTTCTACCGGGGTTTGCGCGCTGTAAAGCCCAGTCCATGGCCTCAACAAAATCATCGCAGGTGACCGCTTGACCATCGTGTCGTCTGAAATACTCATCCATCCCCGAACGAAACACACGTTCGCCCAAGAGTGTGTGCATCATGCGGATGACTTCTGCACCTTTTTCATAAACCGTGGCCGTATAAAAGTTGCCGATTTCTTGGTAACTTTCGGGGCGGATCGGGTGAGCCATCGGTCCGCTATCCTCGGGAAACTGCGCCGCACGCAAGGTGATGACATCATCGATGCGTTTGATGGCACGCGCACTCGCCGCACCGGTTTGATCAAGGCCTTGCGCCATCATGTCGGCGGTAAATTCTTGGTCTCTAAATACGGTGAGGCCTTCTTTGAGGCTTAATTCAAACCAGTCACGGCACGTGACACGGTTGCCCGTCCAGTTGTGAAAGTACTCGTGTCCGATGACGGCTTCAATCGCTTGATAATTAGCATCGGTAGCCGTGTTGGGATCGGCAAGCACGTAGGCGGCATTGAAAATGTTCAGGCCCTTGTTTTCCATGGCGCCCATGTTGAAGTCACGCGCAGCCACGATCATGAAACGATCAAGATCTAGTTCGAGTCCGAAGCGTTGTTCATCCCAACGAAGCGAACGCTCTAAAGACTCCATGGCCCATTCTGTTTGGCTTTCTGAACCGGGATCGCTGTAAACCTGTAATAAAACATTACGACCACTTGCTGTCATGCTTTGGTGCTCTCGACAGGCAAAGTCTCCGGCGACTAAGGCAAACAAATAGCTGGGTTTTGCAAACGGATCATGCCATTGAACTTCGTGGCGATGGTCTTCGAGGTCTCTTTTCCCAGTTAGATTGCCATTCGATAAAAGGAGCGGGTATTGGGTCCGATCGGCGCGCAAAGTCACGTGGTAGACAGACATGATGTCTGGTCGGTCAGCAAACCAGGTGATTTTTCTAAAACCTTGGGCTTCGCATTGTGTAAAGAGACTTTTGCCAGAAACGTACAGGCCGGAGAGGCTGGTATTTTGAGCAGGTTGACACGTGCTGACAATAACAATGTCAGCCTCATCGGGGACATCCATGAGTGTCAGTGTGGTTTCTGTTATTAAATACTGTGAACCGGTGAGCAAATGGCCATTGATATGAACAGAAATCAGCGCGAGATCCTCCCCGTCCAAGACGAGGTTTGAGACTCTGGGCAAATCCTGACGACGCGTCACGCTCAGCTGAGTCCGAACCCATGTGAGTTCAGCCTCTAGTTCAAACTCGAGCTTGACGCTGGGTATTCGAAAAGCGAAGGGGCGGTAGTCCTCGCGTCGAATGGTTGTACCGATTTCTGTGCGCATGCATTTATCCAAAAAGATTCTGCTTCATTGTATAAGTCAGCCGCCTAAAACTGGTGAAATCACTTCTGTTGAACCCCAAATCTGTCCTATGATTAGGATTCGTTTATTTCTCACCATGACAATGCTATGAACACAACTCTAGAAGTCCGTCCGCTTTCAGGTGCTGTAGGCGCAGAAATCCATGGTATCGATTTGCAGGATGGACTTAGCGATAGTCAAATCGCGCAGATTCGTGAGATTTGGCTCAAGTACGGCGTGATCTTCTTTCGCAATCAGCCACTAGAGCTGGCGACCTTTCAACAGTTCGCGATGCGCTTTGGCGAAGTTGTGGAATACCCCTTTGTGAAGGGGTTGCCCGATTTTCCAATGATTATTCCAGTTTTAAAACTACCTCACGAAAAGCACAACTTTGGGGGTGTCTGGCATACGGATACAACGTACTTGAAAGAGCCTCCCATGGCGACGATGCTGGTTGCGCGTGAGATTCCGCCATACGGTGGAGATACATTATTTTCGAGTAATTATGCCGCCTTTGAGTCTCTTTCGCCGGCTTTGCAAGAAACCCTGACAGGCATGTACGCTGTCAATTCCTCGGCTAAAGCTGCCGTGACGAAAACGCGCGAAGATCGTCTGGCCGACTCGGCCAAAGCCTCTGAACGGGAAGACTTGAGTGCCGAGCATCCTGTCGTACGTGTGCATCCTGAAACTGGCCGTCGGGCGCTCTACATTAATCCAGGGCATACCACCCGTTTTGTGGGCTGGACCGAAGAGGAAAGCGAGCCTTTACTGAAATATTTGTTTGCGCATCAGGTCAGACCTGAATTTACATGTCGTTTTGCTTGGCAAGTCGGCTCGATCGCCTTATGGGATAACCGCTGTGTTTTACATAATCCCATTAATGATTATCACGGACATAAGCGTTTGTTGCATCGCATCACGCTGAAAGGCGACAAACCTAAATAAACGGGATTTTATAAACCGGCCAATTTTTAAATGATTATCATCATCAGGTGAGAAAATAATGAAATTGGCAGTGAAGCCGTTGCTAGGCCTTCCGGAGAGGGAGCGACGATTGACTAATAATTAATGAGTATTTATTTAGGAACCGTTCTGATGTTAAAAATGGCCGAGATCAATCGGCCATTTTTATTTAATATGTTTTTTAGTCAAA
>CAMBLP010000061.1 GCA_945868195.1 Bordetella parapertussis | reverse complement strand
CTCCGTCGTCAAATGCCAAACGATGTCAATGTCTGGGTAGGCCCAGGTGGTCATGTCGAGCCATTGCACTATGATGGCCAAGACGGCACGCTTTCTCAATTCCGTGGAACAAAACGTGTTTCTTTATTTCCACCGAGCGTTCAAGAGGGCCTATATCCCTTCGAAATGTCGCATATCGGACTTAGACCCAACTTCAGTCAGGTTTACATCGACAAGCCCGATTTCGAAAAGCACCCTCTTTTACGCACGGCACTCGCTGAAAGAAGAACCATTGAATTAGCCGAAGGTGAAACGCTTTATATGCCGGTGGGCTGGTGGCATGAAATCGAAGCGCTCGGTCATGACTACATATGTTCGGTCAACCGCTTTTGGAAAGTCGATCCGATCTGGCGCTATCGCGAAGCACCCCAGGCTGGTTTTCTCTATGGCCTTGCGCACCTTTACCAACTTAAAAATAAAATAAAAAATTCCTTTAGTTTCTCTACCTCAAGCCGGTAACGTCACATCCGCGCTTCCGAAGAGCCTTTCCGAGTGCAACCCCAACGCTTGGCAAGCCGCAACAAGCTGTCGGGCATTGACAGCCGGCACCGTGTCTTCTGAAGGATCAATGCTTGTCACATATTGCAACCAGGGCTCAGCGCCCATCGCATAGACATATACTGTTTGACTACCCAAACTCTTGACGACCTCAATCCCGCGCACAGCATCCGAGCCGTTCAAACGTCGCGTTTGATCTTTTTTACGATCAATAGGAAAAGGCAACAGCGGTCCATAGGTCCAACTAAACGGCGCCCCTTGGCACTCCTGGCCTATAAATAAAGTCTCAATCGGACCAAACATCTCTCTAAGATGTTCGTAAATAAAAGGCTCAAGATTATTGCTATCCGCGGCAAAAAGAAAACTTTGTGAACCCGCCTTAACGAGCCATGCGGCCTTTGAACGAACATCCAGATCGCCATGCTCTCCCAAAAACGGCAGAGCCGTGATCCGCATATCACCACTCTCTACGTCACCGAGTGGATCGATTTCAATCACCTTTTTAAATCCAATCGACTGCAGCATGAGCTTGAGCGAGGGATCAGCCAGCCCACCACCGGCAGTGGGCACGACGATCGTATCAATCTTGTAGCGTAACGCCAACAAGGTTTCCAACAAAACATGATCAGCATGATTGTGGGTCAACACAACATAATCGATACGCTCGGGCAAATCTGCCAACACAAAACGCTTAACGCCCCCACTCGTTTCATACGCAACGATCGGATCAACCAAGACGTTCGTCCCGTCATTAGCTTGGACCAAGATACAAGCGTGCCCAAAATAACGCCAGCGTGTTCCGCCTTTGTGTGTGCGATCTATGTTTTGGAGCGGAGTGTCGGTTAAGAAATCCCGAAACTTTTCATTCGTCACACCCGCATGCGACAGACGCTCCAGCACCGCATCAAGCGGTTGTGGGATCAACCGTAAAGACGCCAAATAATCATAAATCTCGTCCGTAAAGGGACGCTCGAGCTCCACAGCATCCTGCCGCGGCAAACGAGGCGTACTAAATGCAAAAGAACGATCATCACCCTTCGCTTGATATATCAACGCTGACTGTGAAGCAGGATTGAATGCCGGACTTCGATACAGCATGGGCTCAATCACACGTAAATCAGGATGCCCCCCCACTGTGTAAAACAATTCAACATAGCCACGAACAGGCGCAGGCAAGGTCTGATAAAGTTTTTCAATACTGAAACCATCGGCCTGCTTTAAGACCATTCGATAGGCTTCTTTTAACGCCTCACCAAAGGCAATCTGATGCTCTTGGCGTTTCTTTGTTTGTGCGATTAAATCACGCACCTGATCGACGGCATCGACGGGAAGGTCAACAAAAGGCCCTCCTCGCAGACTTGGATTTTTACAGGCGGCTGCGTGAATATCAGGAGCACTCACGAACGATTCAAGCAAAGTGAGATGGCGAAACGGTACATTCAGCGCTGCAGTCGCGGGCGAAACCAGGTGTGACCACGCATACCAGCGCTCAATCAAAGGCTCGATCACCACATCCGACTTAAGTGTCACTAAAGTTGACATGCTCATTCCAAGTAACTAAGTTTCAATATCCACGGGAATGCAGAGTTGATAACCAATACCCCAGACAGATTTAATGGCGACATCCGCATCAGGTTCGGAGATCGAGGCCAATTTACGCCTCAAGCGGCTGACCAAGCTTTCTAAGGCGTGCTTGCCCATTTCTTCTTTGCTTGAACGCTGACTCAATATTTCAACAATCACATCCGTATCGAGTGTGTGATTGTGTGCCTGAATCAACCCCAACATAAACACTTTTTCACTATTCGTCAGCCTGGCACGCTGCCATTGAGCTGGACCCGAGATTGAGCGGTCTTTTAGGCTAAGTTTCCAGCGGTTATTGGTCAAACTTTTGCTCAGCCGTCGTGCCAGACTACGCAATCCTGCCACAAGCTCCTCTGGCGAGATCGGTTTGTAGAAATAAATATCCGCGCCAGACTCATAACCTTTGATGCGATCCGCCGTTGAACCACGCGCTGTCATCATAATGATCCCAACATTGGGCGTGCTTTTGCGAATTCGACTCGCAATGCTTAGGCCGTCTTCGCCTGACAGCGTGAGATCTAATATGTAAATATCAATCGGTTCGGTAATCAAAAGCTCATCGAGTGATTTGCCGTTTGCCACGCCAAATACCTGATATCCGCATTCTTTAAGATGAAAAAAAATCTCCTTGCGAAGCAAGGGGTCATCCTCAACCAAGGCAATACGAACACCAACATTAGCTTGTGCCATTGTGAACCGGACAGTGACGTATACAAGCTAAGGATTCTAATTGCCAAGGCACGCATCACAGCAAAAACCTCTCGCAGAAGCTCTCAGCGCTTCATCGTGGACATGCAAGACCTATAAAACTACTTTGGATCACAGGCGTAGTTTTTTAAATTTTGCTCGACACTCCGAGGGTTAATTGGCTGCCATGGGCTGTAGACCTTTTCAGTTTTTACGACCTGGCCGCCCGCCATACGCGCCTCATGAAAATCGATGGTGTAGGTGCGCACGCGATTGTCACGACAGTTGTATTGGGCCCGAATCACGACTGAATGAAAAACCAAGCCTTTTTGATCGCGCATCTTTTGTTTGTAGTCCAACATTTCGGCGACATTCACAAAAATATCGGTTTTCACGATCTCGCCACGTTCTGTGTAGGTGACCATCGTGGCATCTTCATGCAAATTCAGCCATTGTGCATGGGCAGCACTGACCAAGAGACCGGCACTCAAGCAAACGGCATGCGCTAAGCGCTTTAAAAGCAAAGAGTTATTCATTTGGCACCTACCCCTTGGGGCATTAATCAGATAAACCTATTTGATTTGAAGTCTTTTCATTTTAGTAGAGGGCATTAACCCCAAGCAGATAATGGCTTTAAACTGCTCTACAGTCGAACATTCACCCAGGAGACTCCTCTTATGAGCCAAAATAATAGCAATGATCAACAACGCTTTAAACGTCTCCATGTAGACGAAATGTCGGCTGACCAAAAAAAATACTTTGATGGCTTGATGTCAGGCAGGGTTTCAGGCACCGGCAGCAAGGGCGTCGTGCAAGGGGCAACGAGCCTGGGTGCACCTTTTAATGTGCTGCTGCGAAGCCCTGTTCTAGCCGAACGTTTACGGATGGTTGGCGAATACTTACGTTTTGACAGCAGTATCCCTAAACATCTGAATGAATGGGCGATTTTGATCACCGCGCGAACCTGGACGGCGCAATACGAGTGGTATGCGCATCTGCGCCTCGCACTCAAAGAAGGACTTAATCCCGATCTGGCCGCCGATCTCGCTCAAGGTCAGCGTCCCAAGAACATGCAAGCTGACGAAGAGGCCGTCTACAACTTTTGTCATGAACTTCAAGAAACACATCAAGTCAGCGACCCTCACTACAAGGCGGTCGTCGACCAGTTCGGAGAGCAAGGGGCGGTCGATTTGATGGTCGTCAGTGGTTATTACGTCATGGTATCGATGGTGCTCAATGTCAATCGCACCCCAATACCTGAAGAAGCGACTCCGATCCCAAGGCTTTAATCTACTCGCAAACCGCCATTGAGCAGATGCCCGTTTTGAGTTATGTTAACCATAGTCCTTGCTGACAATCGCTCAATAAAAACATTTTGGAGAAAACAATGAAACTATTAAAAACCCTAGCAATAAGCTTTGCGGTCGTCTGCGCAAGTGCTGCTAATGCGCAAAATTATTCGATCGCCACAGGTGGTACCGGGGGTGTTTATTACCCCATGGGCGGTGGCTTGGCTGCCGTGCTCACCAAAAAAGTACCCGGAATGTCTGCCACGGCTGAAGTCACTGGCGGCTCCGTCGACAACCTCAAACTGATTGGTTCGGGTAAACCCTATATGGCGTTTTCGATGGCCGATGCGGCCAAAGATGCTATGGAGGGTAAGGACAAGTTCTCAGGTCGAAAAGTCGATGTCAAAACATTGCTCGTTCTGTACCCCAACCGCATGCATGTCGTGACGACCGAAGCCAGCGGCATCAAAACAATGAAAGACTTGAAAGGCAAACGCGTCAGCACGGGTAGTCCAGGTAGCGCCACAGAAGTCATGGGCTTCCGTCTGATCGAAGCCGCAGGTCTGGATAAAGATAAAGACATGCGTCGTGAGCGCCTTGGTGTGGCCGAGTCCGTCAACGCAGTGAAAGACCGCAAAATCGACGCCTTCTTTTGGGTCGGTGGCTTGCCAACCGCAGCGGTCACTGATCTGGCCAACACGCCCGGCACCAAGATCGTCTTGGTCGACCATGCCGACGCAGTCGATGCGATGAACAAGAAATACGGCAATCTGTATTTCAAGGACACCATTCCCAAAGCGACCTACTCTGGCATGGCCGGTGATAACAAAAACGCTTCGGTCTCTAACATCTTGGTTGTCAATGGAAAAATGTCCGACGAAGAAGCATACAAAATTACCAAGGCTGTCTTCGATAACAAACAAGAGCTCGTTCGCACACACCGCGAATACGACAGCGTGAAACTGGAAAATCAAAAGGCCGCAGCGACACCACTGCCTTTCCATCCAGGCGCCTTGAAATACTTCAAAGAAAAAGGTCAGAGCGTTCAGTAAACTTACGACCTCTTTGATTTGCAGCAACATCATCAGCAAGTGCGTCATCATGCGCACTTGCTGAATTTTTTTAATCCATATCACTATCAATAGAACTAGGTACAGCCATGAGTGAGTCGTCCATCGATCGCGCTACACAACAAAAACTAGATGAACTCATCCGACAAGAAGAAGGCGACGCTAACGATTATCGTGGCTTACTCGCCATATTTCTGACGCTCTGCGCCGTCGGTATGTCAGTTTTTCACTTGTATTCCGCATACGAAATCGTTCCAACGCAGGTTTTGCGCACCATTCACCTCGCGATTGTGCTGTTTCTTGTTTTTCTGATGTTTCCTATTTCGGCTCGTTTCAAAAACCGCTTGATGTGGTGGGACCTGATCGTTGCGTGCTTTTCTATTTTTGTGGCCTACTACATTCTAAGTGGTGGCGATGACTTTACCGATCGTAATACCGAGCCCTTCCCGCTCGATATCGCTGTGGGGATTGGCCTGATCTTGATGATTCTCGAGGCCTTACGCCGCACCAATGGCATGGTGTTGGTAACCGTCACAGTCCTGTTTATCTTGTATGCCTTGTTCGGCAATTATCTCCCCGCACCTTGGACGCACAAAGGGTATGAGATCGGTCGTTTTGTTGGCTTTATGTACATGACGCTCGAGGGCATCTATGGCACCGCACTCGATGTATCCGCCACACTGATTATCCTCTTTACGATCTTTGGCGCCTTTTTGCAATTTACCGGTGCGGGTAAATTCTTTATCGACTTCTCCTTTGCTGCCATGGGCGGCAAGTCCTCAGGCGTTGGTCGTACCATCGTCTTGTCCTCGTTTTTGCTGGGTGGACCGTCAGGCTCTGGTGTCGCGACAACCGTCACTGTTGGCTCAGTCGCCGCTCCAATGTTGGAAAAAGTCGGCTACGAAAAGAATGCCGCGGGTGGGTTGCTCGCGGCTGGCGGCTTGGGCGCGATCATTTCGCCTCCCGTATTGGGTGCCGCGGCTTTTCTAATCGCGGACTTCCTGAAAATTTCCTATCTCGACGTCCTCTTGATGGCGACGATTCCAACCATCTTGTTCTACCTGGGTTTATTCATTATGGTAGAAATTGATGTGCGCAAATACGGCATGAAGAAAATGTCGTTCGAAGCCGTCGAGAGCGCCTGGTCCCTGACTAAAAAATACTGGTTTCACTTTTTCTCGCTCATCTCGATCGTGGTCTTCATGATGATCGGCTTCTCGCCCATCATGTCAGTATTTTGGGCGACGATCGTTTCTGCTGCGACCAGTATGCTCAGACGCGATACCGCCATTATTTCTTATGACTGGCTTCGTGGACGCGAGCCTTTTTTCAAAGGTTTTTATCAATCGAATCTGATCAAAGCGTTGGCCTCGGGCTCGACCGGCGTGCTGTCGATTGCCGTGACCTGCGCAGGTGCCGGACTGATCGTGGGCACCGTGACATTGACGGGACTCGGTTTGAAATTCAGTTCCATCGTGATTGAGTACGCAGGCGGCTCTCTATTGCTGACCGCAATTTTCACGGGCCTTGTCGTGTGGGTCGTGGGACTGGCCGTACCTGTCACCGCCTCCTACATTATCTGCGCCGTGATCGCAGCTCCAGCTTTGATCAATTTAGGCGTGCCAGATTTTGCGGCGCACATGTTTATCTTTTATTACGCCGTGCTTTCCGAAGTCTCACCACCAACCGCACTATCACCGTTTGCTGCGGCGGCGATCTGTAAAGGTGATCCGTATAAAACAACGCTTCAAACCTGGAAATACGTCGCACCCGCGATTCTCGTTCCCTTTATGTTTGTGTTGGGCGACGAGGGTACGAGCCTGTTGCTGATGGGTTCGACCAAAGCCTTGGCCAATGCCGACTGGCTGCAAATCGCCTGGATCACGTTCACAGCTGCGATCGGCATTGTCTGTCTCGCTGGCGGATTGCAGGGTTGGTTCATCGAAAAAACACACCTGATCGAGCGCACGATCATGGTCCTTGCTGGTGTTGCCCTCACCTACCCCGACAACTGGGCGGATCTAGCAGGCTTTACCGGCTTTATCCTGGTACTGATCAGTCAGCTCATCAGGCGCAGGCGGAATATGAGGTTCTCAACAGGTTAAGGCCTCAACTCAAGCCAAGTGTGCGCTCGACGCCCCGGACTAAATTTAATAGTCGGGGCGCAAATTTTTCAACGATCGTATTTTCATCCATTTCATACGTTGCCACCGTCAAATTAAAAGCCAGTGGGACGCCGTTATAGCGTACACATAGCGGCACAGCAACAGCGGCCAGCGTCGGCTGCCACTCACCAATCACTGTACAAAAACCTGACGATTTAAGCTGCTTGTATGCCTGCTCGGTCGGAGCAAGACAGGACGCATAGTCCTCTGGATGAACGGACTTCAAACCATTGTAGATATAGCCACGTTCCTGTTGGGTATGTCCATAGAGCAAGGCACGCCCCATCGCCGTTCTCAGCAAAGGTCGGGTAGAACCTATCCCGGGTTTGGTGAAATTGCTTTCACTTCCCACGACAGTTTCAACATAAACAACCTGTAAACGATCCCGCATCCCCATCGAAACAGGACCATTGGCTAGGCATGCCAACTCCATCATCTCCGGACCCGCCACCTGCCTAATGGCCATCTGCGACAAAAGCGGGTATCCCAAAGAAAGAACAGCCGCGCCCAGCGCATACTTGCCCGAGGCTTTGTCTCGCCTCAAATAACCAAGTCCCATCAAGGTATAGGTCAACCGCGTGACCGTCGGACGAGCGAGCGCTAACCGCTCCGAAAGCTCTTTGTTTCCAAGCAGGGATTCGCCTTGTCCGAAGCATCCCAAGACGGCGAGACCGTTCGCCAAGGTCGAAGCAAACTGCGGCTGCTGTTGAAGCATTTCCATATCCAGAAAACCTGGATCTCGGCTCTCAAGAGCATCCTTGGGACTTCGCATCGATTGCTATGCCTTTGACATTTACTTTTTTCTCATTGACATTGTAACTTTATATAAACATAATCAATTACAACTATTCGGTTGTTAATTCAACTATTCGGAATTAAAAGATGCATCTTAAAAATAGGCCTGCTGGGTCCGCGGAACCCCTCTTTTCTTTCGTAGTCGTCGCAGACACGCACGTCAACGAAAGCGACAACGTTTCAAGCTCGCCTTTCGAGACCAATCACCTCGCGAATGAGCGAGCCCGTTTCGTGTTTGAAGACATTGCGCAGATGGAGCCGCAACCAAAGTTCGTGATCCACCTCGGCGATATCGTCCACCCCATGCCCGCTCTCCCGACCTTTATGCAGGCGGTCAATCAGTTCAAGCAGATCAGTAGTCAGTTGCGCTGTCCATTGCACGTCTTGCCCGGCAATCACGATGTCGGCGACAAACGTATTGACTGGATGCCCGCCGATCAGATCTGCGAGCCCCATCTCGCTGCCTACCGAAAAGCCTTCGGCAAAGACTATTACAGCGTCGATATGGAAAATATCCGCTGCGTGTTGATCAACTCACTTTTGATCAACTCTGGACTGACCGCCGAACAAGAACAAAAAACATGGCTTGAGGATCAAATCCAGTCTGCGGCAGACAAAAGAATATTCCTGTTCATGCACTACCCGCCCTTTGTTTACAGCGAAACCGAGCATGGCAGCTACGACAACCTAGATGAGCCGGGACGCTCCTGGCTCGTCAACCTGATGAAACGCCCCAATGTTGAAGCCTCTTTCGCGGGACACGTTCACAACTTCTGGTACGAGCAACTCGATCAGTCCGGGTTTTATATGCTCCCCTCCACCGCCTTTTTACGACATGACTATTCAGAGTTTTATCGTGTCAAACCAACGGTCGAATTCGGTCGAGGCGATGTCGCCAAGTTTGGTTATTTCGTTGTTGATGTTTTCGCAGACGGCCACATCGCCTACCCAATCCGTACGATGGGTGTACGCACCAGTGCCTCGTCTCAGGAAAAGAAAAGCTCCGTCCAATACCTCACCAATCCGAAAAGCTCGCACTTCAATCAAGTTGGTGTCGAACTGCGACACACGTGGACCGAAGTCGCACAGATCCCCGCGACAGGCGGCGTGCAAGAATTTGGCCGCAAATCTGCACGCAACGACTATCCCCTACTCGCGCTCTGGGAAATGGGAGCCAAGCTCTCCAAAGTGACCGATCAGGACGCGCTCGATGAGGCCACGAATCGCCGCATGCAACTACTGGCCAACATGGGACATCGCTTTTTACTTACCTCTTTAGGCGCACCCAAGACTAGCCTACTGGAGGTCAACCTTGGACGCGCCGGCGTGACGGGTATTGAGACGAATCTAAGCACCGCACGATTCCAGTCGAGTCTTGAAAAGTTGAAAGCATTCAAAGCGAAAATAAACTTGAATATTTTCTGGTGCAAGATTCATACCTACGATGACTCACATTACGACGGGAAACATTTCAGCCATTTCGTCAAATCAGGTTTTACGACTGATGAACTGACTGCTCAGGCTAAGCTCATCAAGGAGGCGCTTGCCACCAAAGCGATCGATGGCATCACCGTACGCGTCGAATCCGATCAGGACCTCTTGAGCGTAGCGCCTATGCTCAACGACTTTGCAAAGGAATATCAATGCAAAGTCGTTGCTTCGCTCAAACTGAGTGGGCCGAGCATCGCTCAATCAAACGATGACGAAGCGGCACTGATAGAAAAAGTCTGTGTGGCAATGCTCTACTCCAAAAGTTCAAGCGGGGTTCAGTACATTTTCGACACCTTCATGGATGTCGACAGAGGTTATTACCCGCGAGGCGCTTTCATCGACCGACAATTCAACCCTAACGCTGCGGCACATGTCTTTGCCCACATCAATTCTATTTTTTCAAACTCCAAAAAAATCAGCGTTGATACCGCACGCTCCAAATCCGGTTCGCATCTCGTCTTTACTGCAGATGAGCGGGAGCACCAGATTCATTTTGGAAATGCACAGGCTCTCGCATCAAAAACAAAGCAGTTGAGCAACGTCCAAACGGTCATCGATCTCACCGCGAACGGCCGAGAGCAAAGCCATCATGGTTCTGACGCATCACATTCACTAAACGCAATCCAAACCCATCCTGAAATCAACGCAGTGTTATTTAGCCTGAATTAATCCACCTTAGGAGCAAAGCATGAAACTACGACTCTCTCTTTTATCTGCACTATTGACTATTACGACACTCATCACTGCCCCTCAAGCGGTCGCAGCCTATCCTGATAAACCCGTCAAGCTTCTAGTCGGCTACGGTCCAGGCGGGGCGACCGACATCATTGCCCGCGTCCTGTCCAAGTATCTGTCGGACAAATGGGGTCAGGCCGTTGTGGTTGAAAACAAACCAGGCGCCAGCGGCATGATCGCAGCAAACGACGTCGTGCGAGCTAACCCAGATGGCTACACTTTGCTACTCGGCTACACGCCTGAAGTTTCCATCAATCAACTCGTCTTTACAAATATGCGATACGATCCAATCAAGGATCTCACCCCGATTTCACTGGCTGCAGACGCGCCGCTTGTTCTGGCAGTCGGTGCCAAGCTCCCTGTAAAATCCCTCAAAGAGATACTGGATAAGGGCAAGGGCGCGACACCCTTGACCTATGGTTCGCCCGGTGTGGGAGGCCAACAGCACATGGCCGGTGAATTGCTTGGTGGTGCCACAAAGATTTCACTCTCCCACATTCCCTACAAAGGAACAGGCCCTGCAGTCGCAGCACTTGTTGGTGGTCAGATTGATCTATTCTTTGCCACGACGCCACCCCTTTTAGGCCAAATACGCGCTGGCAAGGTCACACCCATCGCTGTCGCAGGTAGTCAACGTGAAAAATTACTGCCAGACGTACCAACCTTTGTCGAACTAGGCTACCCCTCGATTCAACTCACGAACTGGTTCGGTGTGTTTGGCCCCAAAAACCTCCCTGCGCCTGTTCTAAACAAAATCACAACGGATGTCACAGCCGCCCTAAAAGATCCGGCTGTGGTCAAACAGCTGGAGGACCAAGGTCTGACACCACGCCCGATCTCAGGCGCTGCATTTTCGAAATTTATCGCCTCAGAGATGAGCAAGTACGCACCGATCATCAAAGGGGCGAATATTCGGGCTGAATAAGCTGCTTAAGGAATGACTGTGGGGCACCGGTTTAGTCTCCAGAACGGCTAAACTGAGCGATGTTTTGGAAACGGCATCAAATTGCCTGTTCTAAACCGCCCCACAGAACCAGACCTATTGCAGCCTTTTGAAGAATACAACCCTCTCCAGCACCACTGAAATCCATGCCTTGAGTGCCGTCGAACAAGACGAAGCACCTGATTCACTGGAACAAGCAGAATTTGAATTCCTGATCGAGCAGGGC
>CAMBLP010000060.1 GCA_945868195.1 Bordetella parapertussis | reverse complement strand
GGGGACGCTATCCGGGAGTCCGAAGCAGGCTTGAACAGCAAGCGCATCGATGCCTCGTATCGCTGGAGCATGAGCTGGTTTATTTTCTCCGAAGTCATGTTCTTTGCGGCGTTTTTTGGCGCGCTTTGGTATACGCGTGTTGTCACGATGCCATGGCTTGGCGACTTGGATCACAAGCAATTATTGTGGCCAGAGTTTAATGCGGTCTGGCCAAATCTCGGACCTGCAGGCGTGGTTGAGGCGTTCGAAACCATGGGCCCTTTCTGGTTGCCGACGATCAATACGGCGTTGTTGTTGGCTTCAGGTGTCACGCTGACGATTTCACATCATGCTTTGCGTGAAAATCATCGCAGCAAATCTATTTTCTGGCTGTTTGCCACGATTGTGCTTGGCTTTGTCTTTGTGGCCTGTCAGGCTTACGAATACTTTTATGCCTACTCGTCATTGAATCTTCGTTTTGATTCAGGCGCCTACGGTTCGCTCTTTTACATGCTGACGGGCTTTCACGGTTTTCACGTGTTGTTGGGTGCTACGATGTTGGCAGTCATTTGGGTTCGTATGTTGAAAGGCCATTTCACGGCCGACAATCATTTTGGTTTTGAAGGTGCCGCATGGTATTGGCACTTTGTTGACGTTGTCTGGCTTGGGCTGTATATCTTTGTGTATTGGTTCTAAGGTACTCCTCTCGCAGCATTGCACATGTTGTGCAGTATAAAAAAGGGCCAGCATGAAGCTGGCCCGTTTTTTTTAGTGAGAGGCCCTAGCGTTTAAAGCCTGTCGTTTCAATCCAGCCCATCCAATGGGAAAACAACAGGAAAAGAAAAAGCGCAACGGAAAGTCCAATGCGGACAGTCAGGGCATTGACGGTTTTATTTGATGTCCCTTTGTCGCGCATGAGATAGAACAGCGCAGAGCCTAAGCTGCCTAAAATGCCAACAAACGCAAGAATCACTAAATAACGCATGACAGCCCTCACTGAAAGTCGAGATTATCGCAGACATGAAGCACGCTACCTCAAATAGACTGACCTGGATTGCCTTAATACTTCTAGGGGTAGTGGCTATGGTCTGTGTCATGCTCGGTCGATGGCAGCTTGAGCGTGCGGAGCAACGCAGAGAGGTGGCCGCTACTCTCGAGGCAGGCAGGCGTGCACCGCCTATTCGCATAGTGCCTGAAATCGCAGATTCTGAATTGCGCGCCTGGAGACCCGCCCAAGCCGCAGGTCGCTGGCGTAGTGAGTGGAGTGTCTTGCTCGATAATCGAAATCTTGAGGGTAAGCCTGGCCTTTGGCTAGCGATGCCGTTGATGCTGGATAAGGATACGGCGGTCCTTGTGCTGAGAGGATGGTTTGAAAGACCTATTGCAAATCGTCCAGTGACAAATATCCCAACGACAAACTTACCCGTTAAAATCGAGGGTGAGCTGGCTGTTCGGGTGCCGAGACTCTTTGAGCTCTGGACAAGTGAAGCAAATGCCGCAGTGAATCTACCCCAAGGGTGGACAGGGACGGTCCAGCCGCGATCGAGCGAAGTAGACCCTGAGTTGCTGCCTCGATTGCAAAATCTCGATTTAGCAATATACGCGCAGATAACGGGGATTAAGTTTTTGCCGACGGTGCTCATGCAGACCGCAGGCGGTGACTCGGATGGTTTAAAGCGAGTTTGGCCAGAGCCTTCTGTTGATGCAGATAAAAACGTAGGCTATGCAATGCAGTGGTTTGGCTTTGCGGGCATTGTGCTGAGCGCATTTTTGGTGGTGGTTTGGAGGCGTCTAAGGCGTCAGCAATCACCGTAATCTTGTGCTGATATTCTGGTCCCCCTTAGCATTCGCTGTAAATTGCTACTTAGATAAACGTAGATGACTGAAAGATGGAACTGCTGTGACTGAATCGTCCTCCAACAATAAAACAGGCATCCAACAGGGTGCTGCACAAAAGAAGCTTCGCTCCAAGACGCCTCTCATCATCATCATGCTGATGAGCTTGGCGCCAGTGGTTGCGGCACTTCTTGTGTATTTCAATCCGGAATTACGGCCAGAAGGGAGCGCGGCGTATGGCGAGCTTGTGCAACCTCAGCGGCCCATGCCGACCGCTAAGGACCTGCCCTTAACGACGCTGGATGGCAAGCCCTTTGATCTAAGCTCTCTCAAGGGAAAGTGGATCATGATGGCTGCCGATGGCGCCGCCTGTCCTGACGCATGTGCGCGCAAGCTCTACATCATCAGAAATACCCATGCGAGTCAAGGCAAGCATGTCGAGCGTCTGGCACGGGTCTGGTTTATCACCGATGACGCACCCGTTCCGGAAAAAGTGCTTGAGGCTTACAAGGGTGCCGTCATGGTTCGCGTGAACCCAGTTGCGCTCCAACAATTCTTGTTGGGTGGCGCGCCTGGATCGGTCACTCCGGAGCAGGCCCGTCAAGGTCTCTCGACTCCGATATGGGTGATCGATCCCTTAGGTAATTTGATGTTGCAATACCCTGCTGTGGCTGATCCAGAAATGTTCCGCAAGGATATTCGTATGCTCATCAAGACCTCTAGGATTGGATAAATGAAGCAGGTCGCAACACCCAGAAGCCGATATCGAAAGCTCATTTTTTTGACATGGTTCTTGACATTGGATCTCATCATGTTTGGCGCGTTTGTGCGCCTGACTGACTCAGGGTTAGGATGTCCAGACTGGCCCGGCTGTTATGGCAGTGTGACGCCGATTGGCGCCATTGAGTCCATCAGACAAGCGGTGCAAGTCATGCCTGACGGTCCCGTGACCTTACCGAAGGCGTGGATTGAAATGATCCATCGCTATGTGGGTGCGTTTCTGGGTTTTCTGATTATTATGATTTCTTGGATGGCTTGGCGTCACCGCGAAAAATTCGAATACTCGCCCAAGTTGGCGATCTTCACCTTGGCGGCAGTGTGCTTGCAAGGTGCGTTCGGTGCATGGACCGTGACGATGAAGCTCATGCCCCTGATCGTGACAGTGCACCTATTGGGAGGCATGTCGCTCTTAGCGCTGATGACCTGGCTGGCAGCGCGTGAGCGTCCTTACCCAGCAGTCAAGCTAACATCGCTTCGCTTCAAACCCTGGGTTGCGGCGGGCCTTGCGTTATTGTTTGCGCAGATCGCGCTTGGCGGTTGGGTGAGTACGAACTACGCAGCATTAGCGTGTATGGACTTCCCAAAGTGCAATGGCAGCTGGTATCCGTCCATGGATCTGAAAAGTGGGTTTTCGCTGGTACGCGGTTTGGGAGAAATGCCCAGCGGAGAAATGATTTCGCAAACGGCATTGACGGGGATTCATTGGGTACACCGTAACTTTGCTTTTGTGATTTTTGCTTTTATGGGCCTGTTGAGCTGGAGGCTCATGTCTGATCCTGGGCTCAAGGGTCCTTCGCAGCTTGTTTTGGCTTTGCTAGCCGCGCAGTTGTTTACCGGACTGACAACGATTTTCTTCCAATGGCCCTTGTTGATTGCTGTTTTACATAACGGTGGTGCGGCAGGGTTGGTTTTGGCGACGGTGACACTGCTGTTTCGCCTTGGTCATACCGCCAGAGCCTCTTCGACACATCAGGTTTAGTTGAGGACGAAAGCGAGTGGGGTTCACTGACGCCCGCTGCTCAGGCGAGCTTGCCATTACAATGGTGTACGTTTCATTTAAATAGTCACCATGTCTAGTTTGACTGCCACATCCCCGAGCCTTTTAAGACAGTATCTCGTGCTGACGAAACCGCGCGTGACGCAGCTCGCCGTTTTTTGCGCTGTGATCGGCATGTTTCTGGCTACGCCGACCTTGCCCGATATGCAAAAGGTCATCGCCGGCACCATTGGTATCTGGTTATTGGCCGCCGCCGCTTTTGCCGTCAATTGTCTAATAGAGCAACGCGTTGATGCACGGATGTTGCGTACTGCTCGCCGCGCGACGGCGACGGGGACCATTTCATCCGCGCAGGTGATACTTTTTTCGGGTGCCCTAGGCGGGATCGGAATGTTTGTGCTGTATCGCTGGGTCAATCCACTTACGATGTGGCTGACCTTTGCAACGTTTGTCGGGTATGCCGTCATTTATACCGTCATCCTCAAGCCGCGTACGCCACAGAACATTGTGATCGGTGGTTTGTCGGGTGCAATGCCTCCCGCGCTTGGCTGGGCAGCCGTCGCGGATGCTGTGCCTGCTGAAGCCTGGTTGCTCGTGTTGATCATTTTTATCTGGACGCCTCCGCACTTTTGGGCGCTCGCGCTCTACAGGACACGCGATTACGAAAACTCTGGCCTGCCCATGTTGCCCGTGACGCATGGTCAGCAGTTTACGCGGTTGCATATTTTGCTCTATAGCATTGCATTGATGGCGACGACGGCCTTGCCTTTTGTCATCGGGATGAGCGGCTGGCTTTATTTTCTGTGTGCCATGGTGCTGGGTGGGTTGTTTGTTTGGTATGCATGGAAACTCTACCGTCACTACAGCGATGAGCTGTCGCGCAAGCTCTTTCGGTTTTCGATTTTGTATCTTTCCCTGTTGTTTGCCGCCTTGCTGGTCGACCATTGGCTCATCGTGGTCACGCGCTAAATGAGAGCCACTCTATTTGCTTTGTGTTTGTGGTTGCTCACGGCGTGCGGTGATAGCGCAGTGGTCAAGTTTAAAGGCAGCGATATCGCAGGAACCAAACTCGGTCAGAACTGGACCTTGGTCGGCATGGATGGCAAGTCCTACACACCCGCCAATTTTCAAGGCAAAGTCACCTTGGTGTTTTTTGGTTTTGCACAGTGTCCTGACGTGTGTCCCACGGCTTTGGCTGAGCTGACCCAGGTGATGAAGTTGTTGGGCGATCGTGCCGCGCAGGTTCAGGTATTGATGATTTCTGTGGATCCCGAGCGGGATACGACGGATGTCCTGCGCGCCTACATCTCCGGTTTTGATCCACGATTTCTTGGGTTAACAGGTTCACCCGAACAGATCAAGGCGGCAGCGGGGTCATTTAAGGCCTATTACGCTAAATCCGCGGGCGCCAAAGGGTCGTACTCGATGGACCACAGTTCGTCGTTTTACTTGCTGGATAAAAAAGGCGACGCACGCGTGATGCTAAACAGCACGGTCGGCGCAGCGGCGGTGGCGCATGACATCGAGTTGCTCTTGCGCTAAGTCTTTTTTGACTGTTCAGAGAGAGATGCTTGCCAACCGACCAGTGCGGTTTGGGCTTTTTCGGAGAGCTGAGCGACCTCGAGTTGAGTCCGTCTCTCGATAATCATCAAGGCGTAGGGCGTCGCAAGGCTCGAAGCCTCTTGGCATAGCCGCAGCTCTTCACCTACTGAAGGACTACGTTGTCGCCAAAAGTTGATGGCGGCTTCTATTTCGGGGAGTGTGATGAGACGTTGCATCCTGTTATTGTCCCAGAATATCGATTGGACTTCCAAAGAAAACCTAAAATTAATACGACTGCGCCGAGTCCGTCCGATGTGTCAGGATGCGAGTAATATGTCAGGGTTCTCCCTCGAAATGGGCTCCTGATGACAACGAATCCAAGCAATCCTTTTGTGCTACCTGGTCTGGGTCAGACTGGGGAGATGGGGTCTAACCCGTTGTTCGCCAGTCTTGAAATGATGCGTCAGACTTTTAGCGCATTGTCGGGGACGAATGGATTGGCTAAAGGGCTTGCGATGCAAGCGACACTTGATCCAGTCGAGCTTGAAAAGAAAATTAATGAACTCAAATCCGTTGAGAGTTGGCTCAAGCTGAACTTATCAATGTTGAGTAGCACGATCCAAGGCATGGAAGTCCAACTCGCAACCATCACGACCTTGCAGCAGTTTATGTCTGCCAATCGCGACAATGCTAAGCCGAGCTGGCAGTATGCCCCGTCAGCGGCGCCAGCGCCCTCTGCGCCTGCGCAGACCTCCAAATCAGAGTCTCAGATTCCACCCGCAGCAAAATTAAAGACATCTGACGTTTCGAATACCGATGGTGCGCAAGCGTGGTGGAACATGCTGGCGCAACAGTTTGGTCAGCTAGCTGCAGCCACAACAGCAAGTATGCCTGCCGCACCAGGTGCCAAAACGGTGGCTCCTCCACGCAGCAATACAAAAAAAACTGTGACCCGTTCTCCAGCAAAAAAATAAAGAATCCGTTTTACTATTTCGATTCCTTGATACCGCTTTCGCATCCAATATAAAAATATGCTCAACATCGTGATTCTCGCAGCCGGTCAAGGCAAGCGCATGCAGTCCAACCTTCCTAAAGTACTTCACCCTATTGCTGGTCGTGCGATGTTGTCTCACGTGCTGGATGCAGCTGAGTCGCTTGGCGCCCAGGGCATTGCTGTTGTGGTGGGGCATGGCGCGGAACACGTTCAAAAAGTGTATGCGGAGCATCCCGGATTGCAGTTTGCCTTGCAGCAGCCTCAGCTAGGGACGGGACATGCAGTATTACAAGCAGTCCCACTCCTGAAAGAGGATGATGATCACGATGTGACGATCGTTCTGTATGGCGATGTGCCACTGGTCCAGCCAGAAACCTTGCGTGCACTGCTTGCTGCGCGCGGAGAGGGTTTGGCTGTTTTGACCGAAATCCTTACGGATCCAACAGGCTATGGGCGTATTGTGCGTGATGCGCAGGGGCAGGTTTGTGCCATCGTTGAGCACAAGGACGCGAATGCGGAACAGAGAGAAATCAAAGAGGTCAATACGGGAATCTTAGCGGCACCGACGCGTATGCTTAAAGCATGGCTTTCTCGTCTGACCAATCTCAACGCGCAAGGCGAGTACTACCTGACAGATATTATTGGCATGGCGGTTGCAGATGGCTTGCCGGTTAGCGTCGCGCAGCCTGTGGCTGCGTTTGAAACCTTAGGCGTGAATAGTCGAGCTCAACAAGCGCAGCTCGAGCGACTCTGGCAAACAGAGTTGGCCAGGCGTCAACTTGAGGCCGGCGTGACACTTGCAGATCCCGCACGGTTTGATGTCCGTGGGACACTGACCTGCGGACAAGATGTATTTATTGATGTGGGTTGTGTGTTTGAAGGGATCGTGACCTTGGGAGACGGCGTGCGAATTGGCCCGCATTGCGTACTACGGAATGTGACCCTTGGCGCGCGCACGCGTATTGAAGCTTTTAGTCATTTAGAGCAAACGCAGGTGGGTGCGGACGCGCAGATTGGTCCCTACGCACGCCTGCGACCTGGCGCAGTATTGTCGGACAAGACGCATGTCGGTAATTTTGTAGAAATCAAAAACTCCATGATCGGTAAAGAAAGCAAAGCCAACCATTTGGCCTATATCGGTGATGCGGATGTGGGTGAACGTGTCAATATTGGTGCGGGAACCATTACGTGTAATTACGATGGGGCTAATAAGCATCGCACTACGATTGAAGACGACGTATTTATTGGCTCTGATACCCAATTGGTGGCGCCTGTTCGAGTGGGACGTGGTGCAACGTTAGGAGCGGGCACGACGCTCACGCGTGATGCGCCCGCACATCAGCTGACGGTGACGCGTACCAAACAGGTCTCGATTGATGGTTGGAAGCGACCTATCAAAAAAATAAAAGTATGAGCGAGGTCAAAGTAGACAAACCCGCAGAAGCGAGTGAGGGTTTGCCGCCTAGACGGCGTGCCATGGCAGCGTTGGCGCTAGCACTCGGACTCATGTTGGCGGTGTTAGATGCCACCATGATTAATGTGGGCTTGCCGTCTATTGCAGAGAGTCTCAACGAATCTGCTTCGAATATCGTGTGGGTGGTCAATGCCTACAGCCTCACTGTTGCAATGACCTTGTTGCCGATGGCGGCGATTGGTGAGCGCATCGGTTTTAAGCGCTTGTTTTACTATGGGTTGGTGACCTTTATTTTGGCGGCGCTTGCGAGCGCACTCGCGCCGAATCTGCCCACTTTAATCATTAGTCGAATTTTTCAAGGACTCGGTGGCTCGGCCATCATGTGTTTATTTGGCGCGCTCGTGCGTCATATTTATCCACCTCATTTGATCGGCCGCGGGATTGGACTCAACGCATTAACCGTTGCGGTGTCCTCCGTACTGGGGCCCACCATCGGGTCATTTATTTTGTCGTTGACGACATGGCACTGGATCTTTTTCTTTAGCGTGCCGATGGGACTGCTGACCTTGTTAGGCGTGCGCTACTTGCCTGATGTGGCCCCCATCAAGTCACGCTTTGATTGGCAGGCGGCCATGCTGAGCATGACCACAATCGGTTTGTTTATTCTTGGCATTGATTATTTGCTTGACGCGACTTGGCACGGCATTGCCCTGATCGCAATTGCCATCCTGATTGGAATGGCCTTAGTCCGTCGCTCGAGCAAGCAAGCTGCACCGCTTGTGCCGGTAGATCTTTTTCGGATTCCAGCGATGCGTTATGCGCTCGCGGCATCGGCCAGCACCTTTGCGGGTCAGATGGCGACTTTGGTGTCGCTGCCCTTTTATTTGCAAATCACGCTTGAGCGATCGCAGTTGTCCGTAGGCTTTTTAATGGCAGGTTGGCCTGCTGGCGCAGGAGTGATCGCCTTGATTGCAGGACGTTTATCTGATCGTTATTCAGTAGCCTTGTTGAGCGGCTTGGGTGCGGGCACGATGGCATTTGGCTTGCTGTGCGTTGTGCTAATGCCCGCATCGATTGCTGACGGCTGGTTGTTTACCGCGATGCTCATTTCAGGTGTCGGGTTTGGTTTTTTTCAGACACCTAATAATCGTGTTCTCATTGGCGCGGCGCCTCGGCACAGAGCGGGAGCACTAGGCGGTTTGCAAGCGACGACAAGGGTCTTTAGTCAGAGCTTCGGTGCGGCAGTTGTGTCGTTGGTTTTTAGCTTGGGGTTGATTTCGGGACCTATGCTTGGGCTCTTAGTCGCGATTTTCTTTTCGCTGGTCGCTGTGACAGTGAATATCGTTCGTCACTATTCGGTGCCCAACAGTAAGTTGGGAATTTAAAAGCACTCTTTACAACCACTTTACTCCATTATAGTTATACAATAAAATACAGTTGTATGCATTTCATCGAATATATTCGGCGTTGGCAGAGGTCAGGCCAGCCACTAACATCCGTGGAGACAAATAATGAGTGAATATGACGTGATCGTAGTTGGCGCTGGAAACGCCGCTCTTGCCTCAGCCGTATCAGCAAAAGAAAACGGTGCCCAGCGCGTTCTAGTGCTGGAAAAAGCACCTCGTGAAATGCGCGGCGGCAATACGCACTGGAGCGGTGGCGTGTTACGTTTCGCTTTTGATGATCCCCGAGAAATTGGTCCTCTATTGCCGGGTGTTGAGGACGAGTACGAAGATTTTTATTCAGGTATTCAGCCTTACACCAAAGAGGATTTTCACGGCGATCTGATGCGTGTAACCTCTGGGCAGACCGATCCGGAGTTGTCACACCTTCTCGTCAATAGCTCTAAGGACACCGTTTTCTGGATGAGTACGGTCGGTAAGATTCCAATGGAGCCGTCCATCACGTTGACGGGTGTTCGAAAGGGCAATCGTATTGTTTGGGCGCGCGGTTTGGTTGTGCGTGCTGAGCACGAAGGCGTTGGACTTTCGCGCAGCTGGTTTGCGACCTGCGAGCGGATGGGCATTGAAGTTCGTTATGGTGCTGCAGTCGTCGGCCTTCTTCAAAACGCACAGGGTGCGGTTGATGGCGTGAGAGTGCGCGAGGAAAGCGGTATTTCTGAGCTGCACGCAAAAGCAGTTGTGCTAGGTTGTGGTGGCTTTGAGGCAAACGTGCAGATGCGTACACAGCATATTGGACCCTTGGTCGGTGCAGCAAAGGTTCGTGGCACGCCGCATAATCAGGGTGATGGACTCCGTATGGCGATGGGTCTCGGTGCGATGCCTTGGGGGCAGTGGAGTGGCTGTCATGCCACGCCGATCTCCGCAGACTGGGGTAATTTTGCACCCAGGGAGATGACCGATAAAAGTAATCGTTTGAGTTACTTGTACGGCGTCATGATTAATCGTTTGGGTCGCCGTTTTGTAGACGAAGGTGCCGATGGCGCTATGTTTACGTATGCGAAGTATGGTCGCGCTGTGCTGGCCGAACCCGGCGCCAAGGCATATCAGTTGTTTGATTCCCAAGTCGTCCATCTGCTTGAGCCAAGATACTCAACGAGTGATCCAATCACCTCAGACACCATCGAGGGACTGATTGAGCAGCTTGACATTGATGATAAGAAGCAAGCACTAAAGACGGTGCTGGAATACAACGCTGCAGCTAAACACGCTTCAGATGGCTTCGACCCCTCACAAAAAGATGGGCTCTCGACTAGTGGTTTAGCTTTAGAGAAAACCAACTGGGCAACTAAGCTGGAAAAAGGCCCGTTTTATGCCTATAGCGCAACAGGTGGTATCACCTTTACTTTTGGTGGACTGCGTGTGGACGAACAAACGCGTGTCATCGGTACAGACTGGCGTCCAATAAAGGGTCTCTACGCTTGTGGTGAAATGATCGGCGGCCTTTTTTATGATAATTATCCTGCTGGAACGGGACTGGTTTCCGGTGCGACCTTTGGCCGAATTGCGGGTCGAATGGCGGCTTCTTTGAGCAGCGTTCAGGTAAAAGTAAAAGCAGCCTAAGGGTGCAAGGGGATTCATGATGGGAAAGTCTGAGCAAGGCCTGACGTTAATTAACCGGCTGGCTACCTTAATTTGTAATTTTGATACCGGTCTGATTAACGAGCAGGCGATCAGTCTGTCCCGTACGGCCATTATTGATACGCTTGGTGTGACGCTTGCGGGTGTTGTGGAGCCGTGCGTCGCAAACCTGCTCAAGACGCCCGGCATTGCCACTGCACCTGGTCAGTCGACAGTGTTTGGTACTGATAAAAAGACGTCTGCACTGGATGCTGCATTCATCAATGGTGTGGGCTCCCATGCACATGACTATGATGACTTTAGCCAGCCAATGGGGGGACATCAGTCTGCACCCTTGGTCGCACCGTTGTTTGCGTTAGCCGAAGAGCGTGGAAAGTCAGGATTGCAGTTGATCCAGTCTTACGTGGTGGGTATTGAAACTGAAATTCGAATTGCACGCGCCGTGAATTTTCACCACTATGACCTTGGTTGGCATCCAACGGCCACGCTTGGAATCTTTGGTGCGGTCGCTGCATGCGGTCACCTCATCGGTCTGAGCGAGGAAAAAATGTCGGTGGCGCTTGCGATCGCGGCGTCACTCGCTTCCGGACTGAAATCGAACTTTGGGACGATGGTCAAACCACTGCATGTCGGACAAACAGGGCGTAACGGCCTCTTGGCAGTTTTGCTTGCCGAGTCTGGTTACGACGCAAATCCTGAAACCTTTGAACACAAGCAGGGTTTTTTGAATGTGTTCAATGGTCCGGGTAATTACAATGCAGAACTGATGTTTGAGGGTTGGGCGAATCCCCTTGAGGTGCTGAGTACTGAAATGGGCTTGAAGCAGTTTCCCTGCTGCGGCAGCACCCATCCAGCTATCACCATGATGCTTCAGTTGCGCAAAGAACATACGATTGATCTCGAACAGGTTAAGAGCGTTGAGATTCTGGTGCATAAGAGAAGACTCCCTCACACGTATAACCCGAACCCGATGACCTCGCTTGAGGCGAAGTTTTCTGTACAGTACGCGGTGTCTCGTGCGCTTGTGTCTGGAGCGGTGCGCTTAGGTGACTTCGAGGGCGAGGCCCATTTCGATAAAAAAGTACGCGAGATCATGGCCAAAACGACGGCCGGGCCACATCCTGATATGGCAGACGACTCGCCAGAACAGTTTGGGGCCGAGGTGAGCATTACGATGCAAGACGGTCAGGTCCTGATGCGTAAAATTAGTAATCTTGTGGGACGTGGTATTTC
>CAMBLP010000059.1 GCA_945868195.1 Bordetella parapertussis | reverse complement strand
GCGAGCGATGGCGCGGCTTTGATCGCTCGCTACCGTATTCAGAGCCATTACTTGAGGCATCGATGTTTTGTTCAAGAGGATATCTTGGCGCAAGCCCAGGCCTTAAAGGCGATTCCCTTGACGCTGGTGCATGGAGAGTTGGATGCGCTGTGTCCCTATGCGAATAGTTTGGCGATTCAGCATGCAGCGCCTCAGGCAACGCTGATCCGTGTCAGCGGGGGTGGGCATGACCTGACAGATCCTGGCATGTTGGAGGCTACGTTTGAGGGACTAAAGCAGTGGGATAGGTATTTACCATGAGTCAACCTATTGACTCTGTTCTAGTAATATTGATCAGTAGGTTCTAAATAGATGAGATTATTCAAACATCAAACGTCACGGAGACGACAGTGAAAAATTACTTGCGCGCAATGAGTGGCTTGGGTTTGGCCCTAGCTTTTGGTATGTCTGCTCAAGCGCAGACCGCAGTTCCCGCCGCTGCACCTCCACCAGCTTGGAAACAGGGCATGCCCGAGTCGATGGCCAAATCGACACTGGCACCTCTGCCGGGCAAACTGGTGGCGACTAAAGCCGCCGATGTGCCGATTAATAAGATCAAACTTCCTCCAGGTTTTAAAGTTGAGGTTTGGGCTGACAGCATCCCCGGCGGTCGCGCGATCACCGAAGGTGAGAATGGCAAGTACTACGTTGGTACTCGCGCACTCGGTCGCATTTATGAAGTGACTGACAATGGTAAAGAGCGCACTTCACGTGTGGTAGTGGACAAGCTCAACCAGCCTACCGCTGCATACAAGGACGGTTCGCTTTATGTTGTGGCGATTGACAAGGTCTTGCGTTTTGACGGCATTGCTAAAAACCCCAATGCAACGCCCGTTGACATCACTGCAAACTTTAAATTTCCTCCCCTGCCACACCACAACTGGAAATATGTAGCGTTTGGTCCTGATGGTAAGTTGTATGTACCCTTCGGTGCACCTTGCAATATTTGCGTAGAACCGACGACTGAATATTCACAGATTCGTCGCTACAACCCAGATGGTTCCGGTATGGAAGTGTTGGCAACCGGCGTGCGTAACACCGTGGGCTTTGACTGGCATCCCGTGACTAAAGAGCTTTGGTTCAGTAATCATGGTCGTGACTGGCTGGGCGACGATACACCCAACGACACGATGAATCGTTTGAAGCTTAAGGCTAATTATGGCTTCCCTTATTGCCATGAGGGCAAGATCCCTGATCCCGATGTCAAAAAAGCAAATGCTTGCGCAGGTGTTGAGCCCCCAGTCGCGTTGATGGGACCTCACGCTGCGACCATGGGCGTCACGTTTTATTCGGGCAACATGTTCCCTGCTGAGTACAAAAACGTGCTGTTCAACGCACGCAAAGGCTCCTGGAACCGCACGAAGAAAATTGGTTATGACGTCGTTACGGTGCGTGCCGATGCGGATGGTAAAAACGCAAAGGTTGTCCCTTTCATGACCGGCTTCATGAACGAAGCTGATCAGTCATGGTGGGGTCGTCCTGCTTACATGCATCAGATGAAAGACGGTTCATTGTTGGTTTCTGATGAGCAAAATGGCGTCATCTATCGCGTGACTTACCAGAAGTAATCTTGATGTCATTGTTGTCTGTTGTACGTGTTGTTGTTTTGGTTGGAGCCGTCTTTGCGGCGGCTCCAGCTGCTTATGCACAGATCTCCGCGCAGCGCTTAGCGCTGTGCGCAGCGTGTCATGGCGCAGATGGAAATTCTCAAATAAAAGGGATCCCATCTTTAGCGGCTCAACCCAAATTATTTCTCGAAACTCAACTTGTCTTGATCCGAGAAGGCATGCGTGATATCCCATCGATGAAAGGGATGCTCAATGGCGTTTCTGATGCCGAAGTCACCGCACTTGCCAAGTACTATGCCGACAAGCCCTTAGCCCCTGTTCCAACCGACAGAGATGCAGAAGTTTTTGCGCGTGGAGGCAAGCTCGCCGAGGGGATGCGTTGTGGCATTTGTCATTTGCCGACCTACTTAGGACGCGAACAAATTCCCAGGCTTGCGGGGCAGCGCGAGGATTATTTGCTGCTGAGCATGCAGCAGTTCAAGAACAACCAAGCGATCGGTCGAGACTCCAACATGGCGGCCTCGGTCTACGGTGTTTCTGACCAAGATTTACAGGATATTTCTTATTACTTGGCGCGACTCATGCCTGCTATGGCTTCAACCGGTCAGTAGTTGATTTGCCAAGGCTCGTAGCACTTATGTGCTATAAAAATTACCTAAAAGTATTATAAAAAGACATTAAAATCTAACATTTTCTTGCAATTGCTCGCAAAAACTCGCACCATAGTTGTTCATCATTACAACTCTAGTGCGAAAAGAGCAAAACTTTTTTGGCTCAGCGCTAGCGATATTTAAAAGTGCTGTCGTGCCAAAAGAAAGTACAACAATTGACTATTTAAGCGCCGCCGATAAATATTGGCTGGGCGAGCAGTTGAATGCTGCCCGCTTGCTGCGAGGATTGGATATTCCTGCTGCCGCACGCATGCTTAATCTTTCTCAAGCGCAAGTAATGGCGATAGAAGCGGGACGTCAAAGCCCCTTTATGCACATCGCGCATTACGTTCATAACGTTCGGCGCTTCGCTGAGACGATGGATACCTCCCATGCGAACGAAGTGCTCAGTTGGCTAGAGCGCATGGAAGCATTGCAGAAAGGCGACGACTCAGTTTCTTCACAGGAGCTGCGCATCAATAAGTTGATACGTTCACGCCAGACCGGTGACATGATCTCTTCGAGCGGTCAACGCACTAGTCGTTTTGGTCGGCTTGGTATCAGCATGACTTTCATCTCATTAGGGTTAGTCGCCACACTTATGTTGTTGCAGGGATTTAATGCGGCCGAGCACAGCGTTGTAGATCACAAGGTTGCACTGTCTCAGACCGCTGTGATCGCTTCACTCAATAATGCCCCTCTTGTGGGTGCGTTATCGAATGAACCAGCGACTGAACCAGCGAATGAACCAGTGAATGAGTCAATCAAGGTATCGACTTTCTCAGAAAATATCTCTGAACGCATGCCAGAAAATATAATAGTGCGTCCTCAGCCAACAATTTTAGGATTCAATTTCACAGCACCTTGTTGGGTGCAGATCACTTCAAGCAATGGACAAGTCATAGAGCGCCTGTATCAAGTCTCTGAAGTGCTACATCTCAATTTAGATCAAACCGCTTCGCTCGTCATTGGAAATGTGGCAGCCGCACAAGCGCTCACCGAGCGCGGCAATCCGATCGACTTTAATGCTTTTGTTGCTGACGGGAATGTCGCGCGAATCAAGGGCCAAGACTTGGCGAGCCTTGCTGCCTATCATTAGCCTTAAAGTTGAATGGCTTTGTAGGCCAAACCAACGATAAGCAGCAGGAAAAGAGCACCAAACCCTATCTGAATATTTCTAGCGTGATCGTCAGCCAAGCTGGGGATGAGTTTGACGCGGACCCAACCCGCTACAAAGGCCCAGCCTGCCCCCATGATCAGCGCAATCGCTAAGGCCGTCGCAAGTGAAATGAGATCAAGCGCCTGCGCGCGAATGACTTTGTCGAACTGAATGGCAAAACTCATTAAAGAGCAGACAATCCATGTATTTCGGGTGATCATCAGTTCTTTCCCTTTGGTGTCAGAGTTTCGCAGGTGTCAGGGCAACACCCTTGATCATCAGTCTATATAAAAAGCGTTTTTGCTCAGGATCATAATCGGCATTGGCTTGATGCATGACCGCTTGATTATCCCAGATCACCATATCGCCCGCCCGCCACTGGTGACGGTATTCGTAGCGCGAGTGCGTGGCATGTTGATAGAGATCCTCGATCAAGGCAAAGCCAGCATCAGGATCCATGCCCTCGATGCCTTCCATGCGGCCTGTGTTGAGATAAAGGGCCGGGCGATCATTGCTTGGATGACGAATCACCAAAGGTTGGAGCGCAGTAGGAATTTTTGCTAGATCCTCTGGACTCAGTTTGGTGAGTTCGCGAGGGCTGCGACTACTTTGATGGACATGTAGTGAGCGCAATCCCTTGAGGGTGACTTTCATTGCATCAGGTAGATCATCGTAGGCTTGTCGCACATCGACAAATTGCGTGTCCCCACCCGTTGGCGGGATCTGCAAAGCATGCAGTGTCGTCGCCTTGGGTGGGCAACGGTCATTGGAATGATCCGTATGATAGTTTTCACCGCGCACCTGCAATTTGCCGTTTTTACGCGGCAAATCATCGGTTGAATTGCATCCCACCATTGGATAATCGGGTAGCACATACTTCTTGAGTTGCTGATCCATCAGCTCGCCAAAAATTTCAGCCGCGGCCATGAACTGAGGTGGTGTTAAGGACTGATCACGAAAGACCAATACTGCATATTGCGCGAGCGAGTCATTAAGCGATTTCTTATCTGGAGCAGATACAGGACTTGATAAATCAATACCTGAAACTTCAGCACCAAAATGTTGACGGATCGGTGTGATGGTGAGGCTCATCTGTGTCTCGATAGATCGTACTAAAGTTGTCGATTATTGAGCAGTAATACCCGTCTGCTTGGCGACTTCAACCCAGCGCTTTAGGCCACCATGCACGAGTGCGGTAAAGTCTGCGACGCTCATGGGTTTGGTTTTTCCACCATCCGTGGCGAGAAACTTAATCAGTTCTTCGGATTTCAGCGCTTGGTTCACGGAGGTATTAATGAAGGTTTGAATTTTAGGATCAACATTGGCGGGGCCGAGTATTCCCCACCATTGTTGAATCTCATAGTTTTTAATGCCGGCCTCTTGAAAGGTCGGAAGATTCGGTGCAGCCTCTGAGCGTTGGGCACTCGTCACCGCGATTCCGCGCAAGGTTCCGTTACGTAACTGAGGCAAGACTTGGGTCATGCTGCCGATCGAAAACTCGATATGTCCACCCATGGTGTCGGTCATCGCAGGACCACCGCCTTTGTACTGTACGGCAGCCATGTTGTTGCCCAATGCCTGGCTCAGCATGACGCCCGCAAAATGCTGGATACTGCCAACGCCGGTTGCACCATAATTTAAATTAGGTGTGCGTTTCAAATACTCGAAATACTCTTTCGCGTCTTTACCCGGTGCGTTGGGTTTTGCGCCCAACACCAGTGGTACCTCGCCGATCATTGCAATAGGCGTGAAGTCCTTGATGGGATTAAAGGGAAGTTTCGGATTGACTGCTGGTGCCATCGTGAATGTCGATGAGGCGACCAATAAGGTATAACCATCATTACGCTGTTTGGCCACATATGCAGCACCAATGGCAGTACCAGCACCTGGTTTATTTTCAATAATGACAGGTTGTCCCCACTGCGCGGTCAGTTGTTTGGCGAGTTGACGCGCCACAATATCATTGGAGCCACCCGGCGCAAACGGCACAACAAGTGTGACGGGCTTATCAGGAAAGGCAGCCCAAGCATGGCTTGCAGTGAACGCACAAACGATGCACAACATGTGTTTGAGAAGCGAAGCAAAAACCTTATTCATGTTAGTTCCCCTTAAGTTTGCCGAGTAAAACCGTTAGCGCTGAAACTTCATGCGTATCAAGCGCGAGAGATAGATCGAGAATTTGATTCACCAGTGATTCTGGCTGGGAGATTGCGTTTTGCTTAAACTTTCTCATGAAGTCTTCGTCACTCGCGGGATTTTCAGGCTCACCCTTTGAGAGTGGAATTTCAATTGAAAAATGCTTGCCTGAAGTTGTTTGCAATTCAATATTTGCACCGCGTTCGCGAGGATAGGCTTGTGCCCAGCGGTCGTTGGCGGAGCTTGTGACACGCGAGGCGAGCTGTTTGATTTCCGAGTTTTCAACCGTATCGAGAGAATAGCGTTGTTCACCAGCGTCGCCATAATAGGCCGCCATGGCACAAGACGAGGCGAGACTGAATTTCGCGGCTTCCGCTGTTTCAGGCAAGGTGCTTGTGCCGCAAAAACTAATCGCGACAGGATACGTCGTCACATTCAAAGCATTGATTTCTTGATAGGAGAGATTTTCCTTGCGCATAATATCCAACAAGCCATCAATTGCAGGATGGATATGACGACACGCCGCATGAAACTTAATGTACTGACCCATGATATAGAAATCAGATCCTAGACCGTCGAACAGTCCGTCTGTGTTGACACTGTCGGCCATTGCCTTGAATAGGCCTTTTTCGCCCTCTAGGGCGGTCAACGGACCTTTGGCGCCACGCTTGGCAAACTCGACGGCAAGCACGCCCCCCATCGCTGCTTTGCCGGGATGTAACGGCTTGACCATCGCGCCGTCATTCAAAATTTCTAACAAACCGGCACCCTGTAGGGCCGCCATGCCGAGCGCGCTGGCCATTTGTTCTTTATTGAGACCCGCAAGCACGCCGCAGGCCGCCGCAGCGCCCAGCACGCCAATGGTGCCCGTCGTATGAAACCCCCGTCCTAAATGCGAAGGGTTCATCGCTTTAGAAATACGATTGACGATTTCGTAACCGCAGACAACCGAGAGGATCAATTGTTTACCGTTCAGTTGTAGCGACTCCGCGAAAGCCATCGCAGCAGGGATCACGGCAACGCCTGCATGCACGCCACCATAACGAAAGCCATCGTCCATGTCGAGCGCGTGACCCGAGACACCATTGCCTAGGGCGGCATGAATCGCAGGCACCTTGCGTGACGCACCCATCATTGTTGCTTGACCAACGCCTTCGAGACTCTCGAGGTAGTCGATCGTCATCTTTGGGAAATCCATTTTTAAGCCGGCAATCGATACGCCAAGATAGTCAACAATCAGTAGTTTTGTTTTTTCAACGACCTCAGGGGGAAGGTTTTCAAAGCGCGCCTTGGCAAAGTATTCGGCAAAGCTCTCAAGTATGGTTTTCATGTTTGTCTCCTTCGATGAATGGTAGATCGCGCGATATACGGTAGCGCTTAAATGACGCCTTCTGTTTTGAGTGCTTGCATCTCTTGCGCGCTCATCCCGAGTTTTCCACAATAGATTTCTTCATTATGTTGGCCAAGCGAGGGGCTTGCAACTGTTTTCACACGCTCTGCGCCATGAATGATGAGTGGGCTCGCCGGCAAGACGATGCGACCTAGATCGGGATCGTCAAACCACTCGAGTTGTCCCCGGGCGTGCATGTGGGGGTCATTCATGACCTCAATCAGGTCGCGCACAGGCGCGGCTGGAAAACCGAACTCTTTACTGAGCTTGAACAACTCGCTGCGCATGATGGTGCGCGTCCAAGCTTCGACAAAGTCATCCGTGCGTTTGATATGTTCAACACGGACTTTGTTGGTGGAGAACCGTTCATCCGTGACTAAGTCCTCTCGACCCATGGATTTCAAAATTTTGATCCAGTGATCTTCGGTGGCGCAAACGATCGCGATATGTCCGTCTTTTGCTTCGTACACGTTATAGGGTGCAAGCGCTAGGCCGCCATGACGGTTGCCAACACGCTGTGGAATTTTGCCTTTGCTGCGATAGACCAGGCCTATATTGGAGGCAAGTGTGGGATAAGCGGTTTCTTGCATCGAGACTTCAACGAGCCTGCCCAGACCCGTGCGGGTACGCTCAAACAGTGCGGTAATGATGCCCGCATAGAGATGGACACCGCTCAAGAAATCAATAAATGAAGAACCCGAGCGCAGAGGCGGGCCGTCCGGATCGCCTGTCACACTCATCGCGCCAGACGAAGCTTGAATCGTCACATCCATCGCCTGATTATCTTTGTCAGGCCCTGAGAGTCCGTAGCCTGTACCCGAGCCATAAATGAGTTTCGGATTGATTTGATGCAGAACCTCCCATCCCAGACCGAGACGATCCATCACGCCAGGCGTGAAGTTTTCGACGAGAATATCAGCATCGGCGACCAGTCGTTTTAAAAGCGCTTTGCCTTTGCTTGTTTTTAAGTTGAGCGTGATGCCTTTTTTATTGACGTTGAGCATCGCCATGGGCAAAGAAGCACCCCCGCTGACTTTTGCGCGAATGCGTGAGGGTTCGCCCATGATGGGTTCGACCTTGATGACAGTCGCGCCAGCCTTGGCCATCAAAAACGTCGCATAGGGACCCTGATAGATCTGCGTCAGATCGATGACTGTGATGCCATCAAGGGGTTTGCTGGCTGTGCCGGGTTGAGGTGTGCTGTTCATCGTCTTTACTTGACGGTCTTCAAGATTTTCTTGGCAATCGACATACGATGGACTTCACTTGGACCTTCGTAGACACGCATGACACGCGCCTTTTGAGCCATTAGATGAAGAGGCAGCTCTTTGGTCACGCCCATCGCGCCAAAGGTTTGCATAGCATTGTCGAGGACTTCGGTGGCCAGTTCGGTGGCGTAAACCTTGATCATGGAAGCTTCGGTACGGATGTCTTGTCCAAGGTCCATCTTGCGCGCAGCGTCACGCACCATGAGACGACAGGCATGCATTTTGGTGACACCATCGGCGATCCACCACTGAATGGCTTGACGATCAGAAAGCAGGGCACCAAAAGTTGTGCGCTGCTTTGCGTGCGAGCTCATCATTTCGAGGGCTCTGCGGCACATACCAATACACCATGCACCCATCTGCAGTCTGCGAATATTTAGGCGCAATTGCATGGGCGCAAAACCCTCACCGATCGCACCGAGCAAATTTTCGACGGGGATGCGGCAATCCTCAAAAGCGATTTCGTAGGTTCTGTGACCAGCGAGCATCGGGATTTCACGTAAAACGTTAAAGCCTGGTGTACCTTTATCCACGATAAACGCTGTGATGCCTTCGTGTCGTTTGCCTTGCCCGACGCGTGCCATGACGACTGTGAAGTCGGCGCTTTTCATACGGCTCACCCAGATCTTTCGACCATTGATGACCCAGGAGTCGCCGTCGCGCTCGGCGCGCGTAATCATGCCTGACGGATCGCCACCCGCATTGGGTTCGGAGATCGCGATGCCTGATTTCGCAGTGCCCGCCGCGTACGGTTCGAGGTATTTGACTTTTTGACTCTCGGTTGCCGTGGCCATCAGCATGTGAAGGTTGGGTGAGTCAGGTGGAAAGGAGAACGGCGTGACTGTTCGACCGATTTCCTCGTTGAGCGCGACAAGCGTGACGCTTGAAAGTCCGGCGCCACCGTATTCCTCGGGCGCATCCAGCGCCCAGAGTCCGAGTTCTCTGCATTTATCAAGAAGTGGTGCCTCTTCTTCTTTGGTCAACGTTAGATGCTCGCCTCTGATTTCGCGCTCCAAGACAGCCGCCTCAAGTGGCATCAGCTCTTGATCGACAAATTTTGCGACCAAGTCTTGAATCATGACTTCATCGCTGTCGAGTCCATCGGCACAGGCTTGCAGATCCATTACATTTCTCCAGAAATTAGTTTGTAGAGCGATTTGATTGAGTCATTAACGTCCGGTAAAGACCGGAGGGCGTTTTTCTTTGAAAGCAGTGGCTGCTTCTTTGTGATCTTCGGTGGAGTACATCGCAGCCATATGCGAGGAAGCCATCTCGAGATGTGTTCTTAGGTCCATTGACATGCTCTGCTTGGCGGCGCGTTTCATCATTCTGACGGCGAGCTGGGGTTGAGCGGAAATCTGACCTGCCATTTCATAGGTCGCGGGCATCAACTGATCGTCATCGACCACTTTGTTGACGATGCCCAGGCTCAACGCCTCGTCCGCCTCGACAAAGCGCGCGGTCCAAAAAAGCTCGAGTGCTTTAGACATGCCCACGATACGCGGCAAATACCAAGTGCCGCCGTCACCCGCGAAAAGACCGACTTTCACATACGTTTCAGCGAAGCGCGCAGAGCGTGCGGCAATGCGAATATCGCCCATTAAGGCCATGTCCATGCCAGCGCCCGTCGCGACACCATTCACGGCGACAAGAACGGGTTTGTCGATCGATTCGAGCGTCAGAGGAATCTGATGCACATGATCGGACAAGAAAAGTTTGCGGCTATAGGCGCTGTCCTCTTTGCGGTTGTGCATATTGCCGACATCCCCGCCTGAACAGAAGCCTTTTCCCGTACCCGTGACAACGATCACATGAACGTCTTCGCGCTTGGAAGCTTCACGCAAAGCGCCTGCCCAGGCCTCAAGCATTTCAGAGGTGAAGGCATTGTATTTTTCGGGGCGGTTTAAGCGGATCGTAGCAATCTTTTCATGCACATCGAAAATGAGTTGATCTGTCATCAGGTTTGCCTATGGTCAATCGATTGTGGTGAGGTCTTTTAGGATGATCTATCATAGCAAAAATAGAATAGATGTCTATTTTCGTTTTCAGGGTCGAGTCATGGCTACAAAGAAGAAAGAACCAGGTGTTGCGGCCGTGAATCGGGCCTTGTCAATCCTGCTGGCATTTGAAAAAAGTGTGGAAGGCATGACGCTCGCTGAAATCTCCGCGGCGACCGGCCTCTATCACAGCACGATCTTGCGTTTATGCGAGTCACTCGAGCATGCGGGATTCATTAATCGACTCGATGATGGTCGCTTTATGCTTGGAGCGACTCCTTTTTATCTCGGGATGCTTTATCAAGAAACATTCCGGATTTGGGATTATGCGGCGCCTGTTCTGAGAACACTTGTGCGTGACACCAAGGAAACAGTCGCGATTTATATCCGTGAGGGAAATGATCGTATTTGCCTGCATAGGATGGTACAGCCCAGGGCTGTTCGCATGCATGTCCGAGAGGGCGAGCGCGTCGAGTTAGACAAGGGCGCAGCGGGTAAAGTCTTGCTTGCCTTTTCGGGAGAGAAGGGTGAACGTTTCGATATCATCAGACAGAGCTATTACTCTGTCTCTTTGTCAGAGCGTGGCTCCGAAGCGGCAGCCATTGCTTGTCCGATTTTCGGAGCACAGCAGAAATTGATTTGTTCGATCTCGCTTGGAATGCCGGTCTTTAGATTTGACCGTAAAGTTTTTAAGGAATTTCTTCCTAAAGTCATGGAGGCGGCCGCGGCTATCACCAAAAAATGTGGCGGCGATCATACTGTGTTTTCACCTCCCTTTAAACACACATCTACAATCAACTTCTCCAAAAGAAAATAGAATTCGAATCGACTTAGTCCGTCAACTTGATATTCCTTTCCTTAGCGACTTTTTGCCATTTGTCGAGCTCTTGATTCATATAAACACTGAACTCCTTGGGCGACATCGTGTATGGCGTTGCAGCTTCTTTGGAAAAAATTTCTTTCATTTTCGGTGATTGTGCGACTTCACTGATTGCCTGGTTGAGTCGGTCGACAATAGCCTGAGGCATACCGGCCGGACCAAGAACGCCCCACCATACATCGACTGAATATCCCGGAATCGCCTTCGCCATGGAGGGCAGCTCGGGATAGAAGGGGGAAGGCGTAGACGTGGTCACGGCAATCGGACGAATCTGTTTGCCGCGTAATGCACCGCCGACTGAGGCGGGGGTCGCGATCAAGGCCTCGACGCGCCCACCCACCATATCCGTCAGTGCGGGGGAAATCCCTTTGTATGGAATATGGGTCATCTGAATACCCGCCATGGAATTCATCAGTTCGGTGCTCAGGTGAGCGATCGAACCGATGCCTGCTGTGGCGTAATTGACCTGTTTTTTAGTTGCATCTTTGATGAGTTCTTCGGTGGATTGGTATGGAGTGTGGTTCGCTACGACCAACAGAAGAGCGCCTTGAGCCACCATCGCGACGGGCGTGAAGGAGGTGCGATGATTAAAGGGGAGGTTGGTGTCGACCGCGGCGCGGGTCACAAAGGAATTGGAGCTGAAAAGCAGGGTGCCGCCGTTTGGTTTCGAGCGGGCGACCTCGGCCGCTCCAACCACGCCACCCGCACCAGGTTTGTTATCGACGATGACGGTCGTGCCGAGCTTTGCGCCTAACTGCTCGCTCAAGGCGCGCGCGAATATATCGTTGCTTCCGCCCGTCGTAAAAGGGACGACCAGTTTGATGGTTGATGGGAGAGTTGGATCGGCAGCCAATACCGAAGTGCTCAGCATAGCTAAGACTAAGCCTAAACTCGATTGTGCCTGTCGAGCGAAAGTTTTTTTCATATGGAGTCT
>CAMBLP010000058.1 GCA_945868195.1 Bordetella parapertussis | reverse complement strand
GCGCGCTCATAGGCAGGGCCGAACTCTTCGGTTTTTTCGACCCGCTCGCCGTGACCACCAAAGGCGCGCGCATAAGCAGCAAAATCAGGATTTTTCAGGTGTGTCGCGGAAATGCGGCCAGGGTAATGTTTTTCCTGGTGCATTCGGATGGTGCCGTACATGCCGTTGTCGATAATCACCACGATGATGGGCAGGTTGTACTGAACGGCCGTTGCGAACTCTTGACCATGCATCATGAAACAACCATCACCAGCAAAGCACACGACTAACTTGTCGGGTGAAAAGCGCTTGGCGCCAACGGCTGCAGGTAGACCGTAGCCCATCGAACCCGAGGTGGGAGCGAGTTGCGTGCCGTATTGTGTAAAGCGGTGGAAGCGATGTAGCCAAGTCGCAAAATTACCGGCACCGTTGGTCATGATGGCATCAGCGGGTAAATGCGCTTCGAGATATTCCATCACACCACCCATTTGCACGGCACCGGGCGTTTTGATGGGGGCTGGATCGCTCCAGGCGAGGTAGCTTTTGTGCATCGCCTCGGTACTCGCTGCCCACGGTATTGCCGCAGGCGTTGGGAGCGCGGCCAATTCGGCAGCAAAGGCAATCGGTGAAGCATTGATCGCAATCGAAGCGCGGTAGACCCGACCGAGCTCGCCACTGTCAGGATGTACATGCACAAGTGCTTGCTTGGGCACGGGAATATCGAAAAGCGTATAGGCCTGGCTTGGCATTTCAGACATACGACCACCGACGAGCAGCACGAGATCGGCATCTTGTACGCGTTTAAGCAAGTCGGGATTCAGACCGATGCCGACATCACCGATGAAACAGGGATGATTGGCAGGAAAAAGCATTTGACGGCGAAACGATACCGCCACCGGCAGCTTAAAGCGTGCGGCGAACTCAGCGAACTGTGCAACGGCCTGTGCGCTCCAGCGTGCGCCACCCAAAATCGCGACGGGGGCTTTCGCTTTGGACAGGCGTTCTGCCAAGGCAGCCATTTGACCGGCAGCCGGTGCGGAGTCGATGGCTTCGTAGTGCGGTGCATCGGCGACCGTAGCCATCTCGACCAGCATATCCTCGGGCAAGGCAATCACGACGGGACCAGGGCGTCCTGAGGTCGCAACATGGAAGGCACGCGACAAGATCTCGGGGATCCGCGCCGCATCGTCAATCTCGGTGGCCCATTTGGCGGCCTGTCCAAAGACCGCGCGATAGTCCATTTCCTGAAAGGCTTCGCGTTCACGCATGCCGCGTTCGATTTGTCCGACAAAGACAATCACTGGGGTAGAGTCTTGCTTGGCGATGTGAATACCTGCCAAGGCATTAGAAGCACCGGGCCCGCGCGTGACCATGCAAATACCAGGGGTGCCCGTGAGTTTGCCATAGGCGTCAGCCATCATTGCGGCCCCGCCTTCCTGTCGACAAACCGTGACCTCGATGCTGACATCCACCAAGGCGTCGAGTACGGCAAGAAAGCTTTCGCCAGGCACGCAGAATACGTGCTTGACGCCATGGCTGACGAGTTGGCCGACGAGAATCTGACCACCGGTGCGGGGCTTGCTGGGGGAGGGTGCTTGGCTCATTTTTCTTGTCTTCTTTTTAGAGAAAAGGGATAAGTGTAATCATAGGGTTAAATCGAGGCGGATAACCAGTCGACCAGAAGGGCGTCGGCTAAAAGTGGGTCGGCGATCGGGTCGCGTGCAGCGAGGCGATGCTGCAAGACAAGGTCGGCGAGATGGTTGCGGATGGGCATCTTGGCCTGTTTGGCCTCCCAGCGCATACCCGCCATGGTGACGATGTTGTAGAGCGCGGTGGCGACTTGTCGCGCTTGTTCGGAATTGTTTAGATCGCTGGCTGTCGCGGCGAAGGTAAAGGCGCGCTCGATGCGTTCGGCTTGCAGAGCGGCCAAGGAATTGCTGACGGGTGCGCCTTCGGCAAGTAATGCTTCCACATGCGCGCGCAAGGCGGGTAGGGAATCCTCGCGCTGAATGGCTCTGAGCACGTCAAGTGCGACGATATTGCTCGTACCTTCCCAGATTGACCCAAGATGCGCATCGCGCAAGACCCGTGGGTCACTCCACTCCTCGATATAGCCACAACCACCCCGCACTTCCATGGCATCGCCCGCAACTTTGCGCGCGTCGCGGCAGGCGCGAAACTTGATCAGTGGCGTCATGATGCGCATGAGTGGGCGCTTTGAGGCGTCTTCGTCCGCCGACGCCAGCGCTCGCGCAGTTTGGTAAACCATGGTGCGGGCTTGCTCGGTCAGCATGGCCATTTTGCTCAGTTGGCGTTGCATCAAGGGCATCTGGTCGAGTCGCTTGCCAAACGCCTGGCGATGCTTGGCGACGTAGAGGGCCTCAGTCAAGGCGCGTCTCATGAGTCCCGCGGCGCGCACACCATTGGAGAGCCGCGAGTTGTTAATCATGTCCGACATCTGCTTGAAACCCTGGCCGCGTTCACCCACGAGCCAGGCAAAGGCCCCTTCGAGACGGATTTCACCGCTCGCCATTGAGCGCGTGCCGAGTTTGTCTTTCAAACGCAAAATGCGGTAGTTATTCGGCGAGCCATCGGGCTTCGTGCGCGGTAACAGAAACAAGGACACGCCTTTGAGCCCGTCAACAGCCTCGGAGCGTGCCAGCACCATAGCAAAACCCGCATCGGGATTTGAACAAAACCATTTATCACCAGAGAGCTGCCACTGACCATCCGAACCCAAGGCGGCCTCGGTCGCTGTCGCGCTCACATCCGAGCCCGCGCCTTGTTCGGTCATGAACATCGCGCCTTGATGAAGCGCGTCAAAATCTTGCGTCGTGACCATCGGGAGCACACGCTCGACCAACGCGGGATCACCAAACTTGCGCAAGGTCCGAGCGAGCGAATCGGTCATACTCACGGGACAACACAAGCCAAACTCTGCCTGCACAAATAAATAGGTCAATGCATATTTAGCTGCGGGCGGCATGGGCGTGGGCCAACCAAGCACACCACCCCGGTGCGACATCGCCGCGAGTCCGAATTCACTGTAGGCAAAGCGCTCAAGCTCGACATATGCGGGATGTTTGTCGACTTGATTGACGTCGATACCGGCACGAGTGCGCACGGAGAGCGTGGGTGGGTGTTTATCTGCGACGCCGGCGAGATCGTCGAGCAAGGCGCCTGCCAAGCCTCCAAGTCGCTCAAGATGCGGCAACAAATGCGCATGTAAATCCTTGGGTAGATAGCAGGCCAAGAGGTCGCGCCCCGCGTCCGCTGCAAAAAGATTGAGTCCGTGAGCGTCTGGAACGGGGTGTGACATATTGAGTGTCTCTCTGGCTTAGGGATGGAGGCGGGCGAGGGTTTCCTCTGCGATCGCGAGGCTAGAGGTCAGTCCTGGCGATTCGATACCAAAGAGGTTAACCAGGCCAGGGATGCCATGGGTGGCTTGACCCACAATCATAAAGTCGGCGGCAGGCTCGTGGGGGCCAGAGACTTTAGGCCGAATACCGGTGTAACCGGGCGACAACGAGCCATCTTTCATGCCGGGCCAGTAACTGCGAACCGCTTCATAAAAACCATCGCAGCGGCTAGGATCGATGTCGTAATCCACGCGGTCAATCCACTCCGTGTCAGGGCCGAACTTGGCCTGTCCTCCGAGATCGAGTGTGAGATGAACCCCAAGACCCGCATGGTGGGGTGTGGGATAAATCAGGCGCGTAAAGGGCGCGCGACTCTGCAAGGTAAAGTAACTGCCTTTGCACAAATACTCGTTAGGAATGGAGACGGGAGGGATGCCTTCGATGCGACGCGCGAGCGTAGGCGCGTGCAAGCCCGAGGCGTTAATCAGTACGTTGCAAGAAATGCTCATGGCCTCCGCGCCACCGAACTGAAGCTCAAACCCGCCACCTTCGCGGACCCGTCCAGTCTCGAGGGGCGTATGAAAAACGCATTGCGCTCCGGCGTTTTCGGCGTCACCTTGATAGGCGAGCATCAAACCATGGCTGTCAATGATGCCCGTGGACGGCGACAGTAATGCAGCGGTACAAAAGAGCGCTGGCTCGAGTGCCATCGCTTGTTCCGCTGTCAACAACTCCATATCTTCGACCCCGTTGACGCGGGCTTTCTGCAAGATGTCGGTGAGCTTGGGAATCTCTTCTTGGCTGGTTGCGACAATCAGTTTGCCAATCTTTTTGTGCGCAACACCTTTTTCAGCACAATAGGCATAAAGCATGTGCCTGCCTTTGACGCAGAGCTTGGCCTTAAGGCTGCCTGCAGGATAGTAAATGCCTGCATGGATGACTTCGGAGTTGCGGGCGCTCGTCCCTGTGCCAATTCCTTCGGCGGCTTCGACCACCATCACTTCGCGTCCTGAGAGCGCCAATGCGCGTGCGATCGCCAACCCAACGACACCGGCTCCAACGACGATGCAATCAATATCTGTACTCATGATGTCTCGTTATATCTTGATTTATGTACGCACGTCAGCAGGCGTTAGATCATAGCCGCCGGCGTGATAGACCAAAGGTAGAGCTTCAGTGCGCGCGCAGTGTTCCACGGCACCAATAAAGATAATGTGATCGCCTTCTTCGTAGCGACGATGGTTGGCGCATTCAAACCACGCGGCACACGGCAAATCGAGTCGAGGTGAGCCGTTGGGCGCATTTGTCAAAGGAATGCCATTGAAACGCTCGGCCGCAGGACCGCTCGCAAACCGTTGGGAGACCGACATTTGGGTCGAACCTAGGACATGAATGACATAGCGATCGCATTGCTCTAAGGTCTTGAGCGAAGAAGAATTGCGCGATAGGCTCCACACCACAAGGGGTGGATCGAGTGAAACGGAATTAAACGAACTCACGGTGAGACCAACCGGTGTCATGCCCTCAGCCGCAGCGGTAATGACCGTGACACCCGTGGGAAATCTGCCTAATGCTGCCCTGAAAAAAGTCGAATCAAAAGAGGGGGAAGTCGCGTTCATATTAGGGGGCAATCCGTCCGATCGACCACTTTCCCGCAGCGGTGGCTTGGTAAGTCAGGCGATCGTGCAGGCGCGAAGGACGCCCTTGCCAAAACTCGAAATACTCGGGCTTGAGTCGATAGCCGCCCCAGTGAGGGGGGCGTGGAGGCTTTTGATCGCCGTATTGTTCTTTGAGCGCTTTTTCAGTCGCGGCCAGTTGCTCGAGGGTAATAGGCCGACTTTGGGGAGAGGTCCAGGCACCAATTTGCGAACCGACTGGACGCGTTTGGAAGTACGCATCGGACTCCGCAGCCGTCACTTTTTCAACAACCCCTTCGATGCGGACTTCGCGCTCAAGCGGTTGCCAGAAAAAGAGCAGGCTCGCCCAGGGCTGAATGGCCAGTTCGATCCCTTTGCGAGATTCGTAGTTGGTAAAAAACAAGAAACCCTTGTCGTCCACGCCTTTGAGAAGCACGATCCTCGAGGAGGGACGTCCTCGCGCATCTGCGGTGGCCAATGTCATCGCAGTGGGTTCGGCGACGTTTTGACTGAGCGCTTCGTCAAACCAGACTGAAAATTGTTCGTAAGGGGATGCTTTGGCATCCTTTTCTAACAATGTGAATTTATCGTAGCTTTGACGGATATCGGCAATAGACATGATTCGGGTCCGATACGGCGCGCGGAGAGCAGACGCCAAACGAGAGTTAAGGGCAACAAAGAGTGTACCGTGACATCAGCCCGGTTGCTCTGATTGACCTGCCGTCAGGAAAGGGAGTGATGCCAGTTTAGCTAGCGTTGATTAAGTCTCTCTTTGAGTCGAGTCATGAGCGCTTTCAACCTCGTATCATGAATGCCCGCAACCTCAAGCGCATCGGCTGTTTGCGTGACATATTCAAGGCAAGACCCGTAAATGCCAGAGGCTCTCAAGATAATCTCGATCAGAGCGTCATCGGAAGGCTCTGGCACATAGGCTGGTCCTGCACGGTCAATCACAAAAGCAAGCGCCTTGACAGCGCCTTGGGACGTTTGGCAATTAATCCAGCTTGGGTGGTAGGCACCGGTCCCCATTTCCCTTCGCCAAAGCGCTTCAAAGATCGGAAAAACTTGATTGGCAGCGACGCGAAAAGCCATGCCATGGCACTGACCGCCAACCTCCAGCCCAAACACTAGACCGGGTAACTCAGGCGTGCCACGATTGATACGAGACCAGAGGCACAGCGCACGATGATGGCCGGGGAGCAAGGCGGGCCGTTGCTCGATAAAGTCGAACTCGGGTTTCCAGATGAGTGAGCCATAGCCAAACACCCAAACGTCCTGAATACCGCACCAATCTTTGAGTGCGGCTTCGCGAGATGTTTTCAAACGCTCTTCGGTCCAGCGGGTAAACGTGCTGAGAGGCGGGGCGACAGGGATGTGTGAGGATGCGCTCATGGCAGGCCACCTTCAGATTTTTTTGCGGTCTCTGCATGGCGGGTGAACCAACGGCCTGCGCCGAGTCCAACGGCGGTCAGCCAGAACAGTGGCATGACCCCGATCACGGCGCCCAGAGCACCGAAGGCAAGTGGTAGTGTGACCTGACAGCCATTAATCAAGGCCATGCGCAGTCCAAAGGCCTCTCCGGCCCGTCCAGCAGGCGCATTTTGTTGCAAAAGAGCCAAAATACTGGGCTGCGTTGAACCGAGTCCGAGGCCTAATACAAAAGACAGGGTCATCAAAATCCAGACTTGCTCGAAAAATGGATAGAGCACAAAGTTTAGACCCGTTGTCAGCAACGCAAAGTGGATCAGTTGCCAAGGGCGAACGCGATGTTGCAACAAGGGTAAGGCCAGCCGGATCACAATCGTGGCGGCTGCGAAAGAGGCCAGAATCAGACCAATTGTGGTGGCGGAGAGTCCAACCATCACGCCGAAAATCGGCACAACAAACATGTGTGTATCCCAGGCGCTCGAAAGCAGCATATTTGCCGTATAGACACGACGCAGCTTAGGACTCGCGATCAGGTCAGTGACGCTTTGTTTCTTTTCGTCGACGGCGGTGGGGGGCGTATGGGAGGTCTTAAGATAATTGCGGACGCGATACAGACCAAAGACACAGAGCACTGGGGAAATCGCCAATAGGGCGAACACGGCGCGGTAACCAAGGTAATCAATCGATATTCCGGCTAACAAGGGTCCGAGCAGTCCAGAGGTGGCCATGGAGAGAGATAGCCAGGAAAAATTGCGGAGCCGCTCTTCTCCGACGCTCAAGCCCATTTGTCGCTGCACGGCGATTTGAAAAATCATGTGACCGATACCGACACAGGCTGCGGAAATGACAAGGGCAACGAAGTCCTGCCAGACCCAAGGCAGAATGGTGCCAAAGATCACCACAAAGGCGCTTGCTCTCATCGGGCGCCAAGGGCCAATCTGGTCAAGCATGCGACCCGCTTTGACTGAAAGCAGCATCGGTAAGAGGGCAAAGACTGCGATGAGGATACCGACCTCGAAGGTCGAGCGTTTGAGCTCAAGTGCAGTGAGAGACACCGCCACGCGACCACCGGAGATCGCCATATGGATCAACAAGATGAGCAGGCATAGTGCAATCGGTCCGGCGATGGCGGACGATTTGGCAGAAGATGGGGTGGGTGGGGACGACATGCTCACGGTGTTAGATCCAAATTGTGTTCCTCTGGCGGACTCTTGTCGAGAGAGAATGCCAGTTTTTTTCTGGATCATGCAAAAATGCATCATTCAGCAGACCACAGGATACTCAATGCAAGGCGTTCAGCCAGAAGTTCAGTCGAATGTTCGCATCGACGACAGCAGCGAGGCAGAGCGCCGCTTCGGTGGACTCGCACGCTTGTTTGGGTTGGAAGCATATGCTGCGTTGCGTCAAGCACATGTGGCCGTCGTCGGTATCGGCGGGGTGGGTTCCTGGGCAGCCGAAGCTTTGGCTCGCCACGGGATCGGAGCCTTGACCTTAATTGACCTCGACCACATTGCCGAATCCAATATCAATCGACAGGTGCATGCGCTCTCGGAGACGCTTGGGCAATCCAAGGTCAAAGCGATGGCGGCTCGGATTCAAGGGATTCACCCAGACTGCCAAGTCACCCTGGTGGACGATTTTTTAACGCCTGAAAATGTCTATGAAGTCCTGCCAGAAACCCTCAGTGTTGTGATTGATTGCACCGATCAAATGAGCGCCAAGGTGGCGATGGCGCTTCAGGCCCGGGCGAGAGCTCAATCACTCATCGTTTGCGGGGGCGCAGGAGGTAAAACGAATGTGCTTGCCCTGCGCGCGGGAGATTTATCCGAGGCCACCCATGACGCCCTTCTCGCCAGGTTGCGCAATGTCTTGAGAAAGCAACATGGTTTTGCCCGTGCCTCTACCCAGGCGGGCAAGCCACGCAAGCGCACTCCTAAAATGGGTGTGCGGGTGTTATGGCTCGATCAGCCGACGATTTTGCCCGAGGCCTGGCAAGCATCAGAAGTGACCACAGAGACTGGATTGCAAGGCCTCTCTTGCGCTGGGTACGGCTCAAGCGTTACTGTCACGGCATCGATGGGACTTGCGGCGGCAGCGGAGGCCGTCAACAAGATTATTCACACACAATCAAAATAACAACCATGACTCAGACAAGTGCTTTATCCAAGATTTTGTCTTTAGCGGATTTTGAGCGGGCTGCAGAAAAGCGCTTGCCAAAACCTATTTTTGGTTATGTTGCAGGCGCTTGCGAGGACTGCCACTCGCTGCGCGCGAATCGCGATGTCTTTGCCGAATATGAGTTTGTTTCCCGTATTTTGGTTGATATTTCACAGCGATCACAAACCGTTGAGATTTTTGGTAAGCAATACCAGGCGCCCTTTGGGATGGCGCCGATGGGCATCACCGCGATGTCGGCGTATCGTGGCGATGTCGTTCTGGCCGAAGCCGCCAAGCGTGCAGATATTCCTATGATCATGAGCGGTTCTTCACTGATCCGTATGGAAGAGCTGATCGCCGTCGCGCCTGACGCGTGGTTCCAAGCCTACTTACCTGGCAAGGTTGACCAGATTGCGCCCTTAATCGATCGCGTTGCGACCGCTGGTTTTAAAACGCTGGTGATTACAGTGGATACGCCGTCAGCTTCGAACCGCGAAAACAATGTGCGTACAGGTTTTTCGACACCGCTCAGGCCCACTGTGCGTTTGGCTTGGGAGGGGCTCACGCATCCAAGATGGTTGTTCGGCACCTTTTTAAAAACCTTGATGCGTCACGGTATGCCGCATTTTGAAAACTCCTTTGCGACCCGCGGCGCGCCCATCATGTCTAAAAATGTCTTGCGTGATTTTTCTTCGCGTGGGCATCTCAATTGGGATCATGTGCGGGAGATCCGAGCCCGCTGGAAAGGTCCGATGGTGATCAAAGGGATTTTGCATCCCGGAGATGCAGCGCTCGCGCGCCAATACGGCATGGATGGTGTGATTGTTTCCAACCATGGCGGTCGTCAGCTTGATGGCGCGGTGGCACCCCTGCGGATGTTGCCGCAGATTCTTGATCAGTTTAAAGATGGCCCTGTGATGCTCGATAGCGGTGTGCGTCGTGGTACGGACGTATTAAAAGCCCTTGCGCTTGGTGCGCGTTGCGTGTTTTTGGGCCGATCGTTTAACTATGCCGCCGCGGTGGGCGGCGCCGCAGGGGTTGATCATGCGATTTCCTTGCTGTCGCAAGAGATTTCACGCAACATGGCGATGATGGGCATCAACCGACTCAATGAACTCACCCCGGCTTCGCTCATTCACGTCGGTAAGCGCTAAGCTTTTATTTTTTTCATACTATTCATTTTTTCAAAACGGAGTCAACATGGCAGACCTAGGATTCGCAGTCAACACACACAAGCATACCGTCAGCAACGCCACGCTGAAGAAATTCGCTAAATTCGCCGTGGCGAACATTAGTGATGCCGTGAGCCGCACCAATGGAACGGTTGATCTGCGTCCGATCCACAAAGGTGGTCGCATTCTGGGTCGCGCCTTTACGGTCAAAACAGCGCCTGGCGACAACCTGATGGTGCACAAGGCGATTGATATGGCTGCGCCTGGCGATGTGATCGTGGTCGACGCGGGTGGTCTACAGCGCAACGCCATCATCGGTGAAATCATGTCGACCCTGGCTGAAAGCCGCAAGATCGCCGGTTTTGTGATCGACGGACCCATCCGTGACTTTGATGCGTTAAGTAAAGGTAAATTTCCAGTCTTCGCACGCTCTGTTTCGCATCGCGGCCCTTACAAAGAAGGCCCGGGCGAGATCAATGTCACCGTTTGCGTTGACGGCATGGTGGTGCATCCTGGCGATATTATTGTGGGTGATCAGGACGGCGTGTTTGCGATTCGCCCAGAAATGGCTGATCAGTTGGCAAAGATTGTGGCCGATATCGAAAAGAAAGAAAAAGAGATTTTTGTCAAAATCGCTAAAGGCACCTTGGACCGCAGCTGGGTCGATCAGGCCCTGCGCGCAAAAGGCGTTCTCAAGTAAGTCTTGAGCGCTATAAGCGCATACCCTGATTCACAGTCCGCGCTGAATCAATAAAATCAGTCACACTGCCCACTCCGGTGGGCAGTCCATTATTGGACGGAGACAATGAATAAAAAGGTTGTGCGGTTTGATTTTTGGTTGAACCCAGCGTTTGATCGACACATGAGCGGCCTCAAGGACATCGATGTGTCCGTGTGCCAGTACGCGGATGACGAGCAAAAGACACTTGCGCTTTTTAAAGAGGCGCACATCTATCATATCTGTGCCGCTCGCGATGAAGTGCCGTCGCAATGGTGGGTCGACGAGGCCTTACTCAGCAAGATGCCTCATTTGTTGTGTGCATCGACTTCGGGTGCAGGGTACGATCCGGTCGATGTTGAGGCGTGTAACCGCCACGGTGTGTTGGTTGTTAATCAGTCTGGTTGTAATGCGAATTCTGTGGCCGAACACGCTATAGGGATGTTGCTTTCCGTCAAGCACCGGATCACGGAGTCCGATCGTATCATGCGCGCCAATGCTTACACTACGCGCGAAGATCTCATGGGTAATGATATTCGCGGCTCGACGATCGGCATCGTTGGCGTGGGTAATATCGGCACACGCATGGCGGAGTTAGCCAAAGGTTTTGACATGACAGTGCTGGGTTATGACCCGTATCTTTCAAACGAAGAAATCAAACGACGTGGCGCCACACCGGTGAGTTTTGAAGATTTGTTGGCACGTTCGGATGTCGTCACGGTTCACTGTCCACGCAATCCTGAGACACTAAACTGGATCGGCGCCAAAGAGTTTCGCGCCATGAAAAAAGGTGCGGTGTTCATTGCCACAGCACGTGGTGGTATTCACGATGAGCAAGCGCTTTACGAAGCTCTGCGTGATCAGCATCTGTCTGGCGCAGGCCTCGACGTCTGGTCTGTCGAACCACCTGCGACGGACAATCCATTACTGAGTCTTCCCAATGTTGTGGCAACCTATCATACGGCTGGTGTGAAACACGAAGCGCGTGGCAATGCTGCAGCCATGGGGGCGGCTCAAATCGAAGTTATATTGCGTGGAGAACGTCCACCACGTTTAGTGAACCCTGAAGTATTTCCAGTATTTTTGGAAAGATACAAAAAGATGTTTGGTTAACAACACTTAAACAGTACAACAGTCATAAACCGAGGAGAACGAGTATGAAAAAAGTCATGAATAAGTTGAATCTTTTAGGCAGCGTTGCCTTGTTAGCCGCAGCGGCATGGTCTGGTACCGCGGCGGCGCAGTATCCTACCAAACCCATCAATGTGATTATCGCGTATGGTCCTGGCGGTGGTACGGATTTGATTGCGCGTTTGATCGCACCCTTTATCGAAAAACATTTGGGCAACAATGCACGTTTGGTGATAACTAATCGTCCGGGAGCGGGCGGTGGAATCGGTTTTGCTGAAATCGCCAGGGCAACACCAGATGGATACACCATTGGTTTTGTGAATACTCCTAATATGTTGTCGATTCCGATCGAACGCCCTTCGACCTTTGGCTGGAAGAGCTATGACCTGATTGGTAATCTGATCGATGATCCAGGTGCATTTACAGTCAATACATCCACACCAATTACCAATCTCAAAGAGCTTGCGGCCTATGCTAAAGCCAATCCAGGAAAAGTGACAGTTGGTACGACTGGTGTGGGTTCGGATGATCATCTTGCCATGCTGTTATTTGAGCGTTCGGCAGGGGTCAAGATGACGCACGTACCCTACAAGGGCTCTGGTGAAACACGTGCCGCCGTCGTTGGCGGGCAGATTATGTTGGGTGCGATTAACGTAGGTGAGGCTCTTTCCTATATCAAGGGTGGCTCCCCTATCCGTATGATTGGCCAGATGTCGGCTAAACGTACCGTGTTGGCACCAAACGTCCCGACCTTTGCCGAGCAGGGGTACAACATTGAAAGTGCGTCTCTGCGAGGAATGGCTGCACCCAAAGGCTTGCCTCCCGAAATTCGTGAAAAGCTTGTGACTGCCGTTGCTAAAGCCGCTGCTGATCCTGAGTACATCAGGAAAGCCGGCGAGTTGTTCGCGCCGA
>CAMBLP010000057.1 GCA_945868195.1 Bordetella parapertussis | reverse complement strand
GCGGCGCAGTGAGTTCGAAGTCGATCGCTTGTTGTATGTGGCGGCCCCCCGAGCGAAACAAAGCCTACACCTCGTCGCAGAGTTGCAGCGCGACGTCGATACAGGGGCGCCGTTGGCAGCGCGCGCGGGCAGCTTATTAGCGCGCCTGTTTCCCCACGTGCAGCTGCCTGAGCTTGCCGCGATGGTTGAAAAGGTTTTAATTTCAGAACAACCCGTCCCTGCATTTGTCATGCCGCGTTTGACACGCCTCAAAGACCGGAGCCCTCAGCAACGTCGAGCGCCAGAGCCTACAAATCTCGCCTTTACTTGGCGCGCGCGCTCGAGTTTCGAGCGTCTGACAGGTATTTTGGTGCATGGCTGGTTGGCACAAATGGGTGAGCAAGGCTGCGCGAACTGGTCTGCGGAGCGGGTCACTCAGCAACGCACCCGTATTGAACGGCAGTTACAACAACTGGGGGTCCCATCAGAGGAGGGGGCTGCAGCTGCCACCGAAGTCATCGATACCTTGGTCGCGATGCTCACGAGTGAGCGAGGCCAGTGGCTACTAAGCCATGCTCAGGCTCGGCACGAATGGGCTTTGTTGGATGAAACCGGTCAGCTGTCAGTGCTGGACTATGCCCTTAAAGACGACAAGGGCTGGCTGGTCGTCGATTACAAAACCGGTCGACCCGAGCTGACTGAAACCACGCAAGCCTTTGGCCAGCGGATGATGTTGCGCTATCAGTCGCAGTTAGAGCGGTACTGCGAAAAATTATCCGCTTTGGATGGTGCTCCGGCGCGCGCGGCTTTGTATTTTCCGCGTGATCAGCTCTGGTTTGAATATGTTCCAGTGCAGTGAGGCAAGCCCTGCTAAAATCTAATCTGGCGGGCCCCTTCGCATGGTTCGGCGGTCAATCTGGTCAGGTCGGGAACGAAGCAGCCACAGCCGTGCAGAATTAGTGCCGAAGTCAGGCTCGCCTCTTTCATTTCCGTCTGTGGTCGGTAAAACTTATGAGCTATTTGGTTCTCGCGCGTAAATGGCGCCCTCGCTCGTTCGATACGCTGGTCGGTCAAGATCACGTTGTTCGCGCCCTCACGCACGCACTGACCACCCAGCGCCTTCATCACGCCTGGCTGTTTACTGGCACGCGAGGCGTGGGTAAAACAACGCTTTCGCGGATTTTGGCCAAGTCGCTCAATTGTGAAACAGGCATCACGGCGACGCCTTGCGGCGTATGTCAGGCTTGCACCGAGATCGACCAGGGACGGTTTGTCGACTATCTTGAGCTTGATGCCGCCTCTAATCGTGGCGTCGATGAAATGACCCAATTACTCGAGCAGGCGGTCTACTCGCCGAGTGCGGGCCGCTTCAAGGTCTACATGATCGACGAAGTCCACATGCTGTCAGGCCATGCGTTTAACGCAATGCTCAAAACGCTCGAAGAGCCGCCTGCGCACGTCAAGTTTATTCTCGCGACGACGGATCCCCAGAAAATCCCTGTCACGGTGTTGTCCCGCTGTTTACAGTTCAATTTAAAGCAAATGCCTGGCGAGGCGATTGTGGGTCATCTCGAAAACGTCTTAGGTCAAGAACAGATCCCCTTCGAAGTGCCCGCGCTGCGTCTGCTCGGCCAGGCGGCCGCAGGCTCGATGCGCGATGCCTTGTCGTTGACGGATCAGGCGATTGCCTACAGCGCCAGCAACCTGACCGAGGAGTCGGTGCGGGGAATGCTTGGCACCATTGATCAGCGGCATCTGGTTCGATTGTTGGATGCTTTGCAATCAGGGCAGGCAACTGCGGTGCTTGAAATCGCCGACGAACTCGCGATACGCGGTCTTTCTTATCGCGCGGCTCTGGCTGATTTGGCCGTCTTGTTATCACGCATTGCGATTGCTCAGCGCGTCAGTGCAGCTGTTGATGAGGCCGACCCTGTTGCGCTCGATATTCGTCGGTTCGCGACCTCTCTGCATCCCGATGTGGTGCAATTGTTTTATACGGTCGCGGTTCATAGTCGTTCAGAGCTTTCGATCGCTCCAGAAGAGTACGCAGGCTTTGTTTTGGCATGCGTGCGGATGCTTTCTTTGGGTGGGACCTCAGGCTCAGCCATGCCTGCCCCGGATGCGTCGGCCCAAGTTGCTTCGGCCCCGGCCTCTACAGTGACACCCAACGCCACGGCCACTACTCAGTCAACTCCAATTAAGCCTCTGGCATCTCTGCCGCCTTCGTCAACGCCGCTAAAGTCGCCTGTGTCCGCCCCTAAAGCCGTCATCCCGGCAGAGGCGCGAGCGCAAGCGCCCAAACTAGAGCCACAGCCAGAGCCAGAGCTTAATTCAGGACCAGATAGAGCAACTGAGGCAGCAACGGATGCGGCACTTGATGCAGAACCTGACGACGGCTTCGATTTCCAGGATGCCGACGAGCAAGACGAATACACTCTGACTGCCGCGGACTTCGAAAAAATGCATTCAGCAGACGCGCAGGGGCTTAATCAAGTGTTCATCACCCCCCCCGTGGCTTCTGCCAGCATCGGCACCATCGTCTTGCCCGAGCCATGGGCTGCCTTCGCCGCCAAACTTCCGCTTTCAGGGATGGCCGAACAGCTGGCCCGACAGTCTGAGTGCGTTGCAATTGTCAAGCAACAAATGACCTTGCGCGTTCCGAGCAAAGCCTTGTCGGAAGGTGTTCCGGTCGAACGCATGCGCACCGTGTTGAATGATTACTTTGGTTTCGAGATCGAGTTGCTGTTTGAGATCGGTGCGGGCGAGGGCGCGTCTGCGCATGCGCTTGATCTGGTGGCACAGCAGGCGCGTCAGGAGGCTGCAGTGGTTGCGATCGAGCAAGACCCTTTTGTACGAGCACTTATTCAGGACTTTGGTGCCAAGGTGGTCACCGGATCCATTAGACCCAGTCAGCGTAATTAGAATTCTGCCCGATTGACCCTTTAATTTTTTTCAGGAAATCCAATCATGATGAAAGGACAAATTGCCGGCCTGATGCGTCAGGCTCAGCAGATGCAGGAAAACATGAAAAAGGCCCAGGACGCTTTGGCCGATATTTTGGTCGAGGGTGCCTCGGGTGGCGGATTGGTCAAGGTCACCATGACATGTCGACATGACGTCAAGCGCGTGACGATTGATCCTAGCCTGCTTGCCGACGACAAAGATATGCTCGAGGACTTGGTGGCTGCCGCCTTTAACGATGCCTTGCGCAAAGCCGAAGCGACTTCGTCGGAAAAAATGTCTTCAGTGACGGCTGGCATGCCTTTACCACCCGGAATGAAACTACCTTTCTAATTCATATGGAAAAAATCGGCACTGAACCGCAACCGTTACTCGCGCTCGTAGAGGCGCTCAAACGTTTGCCGGGCGTGGGGATCAGGACGGCGCGCCGTATGGCCTATCACCTGTTGCAGCATGATCTGCAAGCTGCCGAGCAGCTCGGACACGCCCTAACCCAAGCGGTCGAGCGCTTGCAGCACTGTGAGCAGTGCAATGGCTTTACCGAGGTGCCTGTGTGTGCAACGTGTGAGCACCCAGAACGTGATGAGACTCTGCTTTGTATTGTCGAGACGCCTGCGGATCAAAATTCAATCGAGGCGACCCACGGTTACACCGGTTTGTATTATGTGTTGATGGGGAGTCTCGCGCCGCTTGAGGGCAGGGGCCCAGATGAGCTTGATTTTGGGCGCGTTTTAAAAAGAGCAGGTAATGGCAAAGTGGCCGAGGTCATCCTTGCGACCAACTTTACGGCCGAGGGTGAGACGACTGCGCATTACTTGTCAGAGTCCTTGCGCGCGCTCGGCATCAAGGTCACGCGCCTCGCACGCGGCGTTCCAGCAGGCAGCGAAATCGAGTATGTGGATGCTGGGACCGTTGCCTGGGCTTTGATGGAACGTCGTCCTACCTAAAAGCACCGTGATTTAAGCTCACGGTGTTTGTCGTTCCCAAACCTGTGATCCCTCAGCGCTGCGCGTCAATCAGTGCGTCGAGTTTGCGTGCGTCAGTGACAAAAGCACGAATGCCTTCGGAGAGCTTTTCGCTCGCCATCGCATCTTCATTTAACAGAAAACGGAAGTTTTGCTCATTGCTGGGCAAAGCCTGCGGTTGACTGGCGCGCGCATTGTCAGGCGTGAGGGAGGCTGCAAGACTGTCCTGAGCTTCGCTCAAACTGGCTAAAAGCTCGGGGCTGATTGTTAATAAATCGCACCCGGCCAAGGCCAAGATTTGGCCTGTATTTCGAAAGCTCGCACCCATGATTTCGGTCGTGACACCAAAATATTTGTAGTAGTTGTAAATTTTGGTGACTGACAAAACGCCGGGGTCGTTGCGGCCGCTGCTTTCGACCTCGTTCCAGGCACTGCCTTGCTGTTTTTTGTGCCAATCGTAGATACGACCCACGAAAGGGGAAATAAGCTGAACGCGGGCATCCGCGCACGCCACCGCTTGGGAAAGAGAGAACAGCAGGGTTAAATTACAGCGAATGCCTTCAGATTCGAGTACCCGAGCGGCTTGAATACCCTCCCAAGTCGCAGCGATCTTGATCAAGACACGCTCTCGACCAAAGCCCTCGGCCTCGTAAAGCGCCATAATTTGACGGGCCCGATTAATGGTGGCGCGGGTATCAAAGGAAAGGCGGGCATCAACCTCAGTGGAAACGCGCCCTGGCACAATGTTAAGGATTTCTTTTCCAAACGCCACAAGCAAGTGATCCACCAGTGCTTCTTTGGAGGCCTTGGGGTGCGCCTTGACGCAACGCTCCAGCATGGGGCGGTAAGCATCCTGCTGGACAGCCTTCAAAATCAGCGATGGATTGGTGGTCGCATCGGTGGGCTGATAGCGTTTCATGCTCTCAAAGTCCCCCGTGTCTGCTACAACGGTGGTGTGTTTGCGTAAAGATTCGAGAAGGCTGGCCATCGGGTTATACTTCCAAGGTTTGCTTACAAGATTTGATGCTGGGGTTCATTGTGCTACCAAATATATTTACTGAGATAGAGCTTAAAAACCCAGGGTTTGGTGTTGAATCAACTGCCACTAAAACGATTGCCATTTTAGCCTTGGCTGATGGTACCGTGTTTCGAGGCATCTCGATCGGTGCCCCGGGGCATACCGTCGCCGAGGTGGTGTTCAACACCGCCATGACAGGTTACCAAGAAATTTTGACGGATCCCAGCTATAGCGGCCAGATCGTTACGCTGACCTATCCTCACATCGGAAACACGGGTATCAACTTCGAAGACGTTGAGTCGACCAAGATTCACGCTGCAGGTTTGATTGTCCGCAACTGCCCCGCTCGTCTGTCAAACTTCCGCTCGACCCAGTCTTTGCCTGATTACCTCAAGTCACAGGGCATTGTCGCGATTGCTGAAATTGATACCCGCAAGCTCACACGTATCCTGCGCGAGGGTGGTGCGCAAGGTGGTTGTATTTTTGTGGGCGATGATGCGGAGCAAGCGCTCAAGCTTGCAAAAGCCTTTCCAGGCATGTCTGGTCAGGATTTAGCCAAGCTTGTTTCCGTCTCTAAAAATGCCACTTGGACCGAGTCCACTTGGCAACTGGGCGTTGGCTATGGCAACAATGATAGCCAGACGCCTCATGTGGTGGCCTATGACTTTGGCGTGAAATCCAATATTTTGCGCTTGCTCGCCGAACGAGGTTGTCGCATCACTGTGGTCCCTGCCCAAACAACCGCCGAACAAGTGTTGGCCCTCAAGCCTGATGGTGTGTTCTTGTCTAACGGCCCCGGTGATCCAGATCCTTGCGATTACGCCATTGCTGCCACCAAGGTTTTTCTAGAGCGCAAGTTGCCCACCTTCGGGATCTGTCTCGGACACCAGATCATGGGTCTAGCCCTAGGCGCAAAGACGCTCAAGATGAAAACGGGCCATCATGGCTCCAATCACCCTGTACAAGATTTGGCGACAGGACGCGTATTTATCACAGCTCAAAATCACGGTTTTGCCGTCGATGCCAAAACGCTTCCCGCCAATGCCCGCGTGACGCATATTTCATTGTTTGACGGCACCTTGCAGGGCTTTGAGCTCACGGACCGCCCGGCATTTTGTTTTCAAGGGCACCCCGAAGCCAGCCCTGGACCGCACGACATCGTGGTCTTGTTCGATCAATTCATGAGCCTGATGGCCGGTAAAAAATAAAGAGTCACCATGCCCAAGCGTACAGATCTAAAAAGTATTCTCATCATTGGCGCAGGCCCGATCATCATTGGTCAAGCCTGCGAATTCGATTATTCCGGCGCCCAGGCTTGCAAAGCCCTAAAGGCCGAGGGCTTTCGCACCATTTTGGTCAACAGCAACCCTGCGACCATCATGACGGATCCTGAGACTGCCGATGTCACTTATATCGAGCCCATTACCTGGCAAGTCGTAGAAAAGATCATTGAAAAAGAGCGTCCCGATGCGGTTCTACCCACCATGGGTGGTCAGACCGCGCTCAACTGCGCACTCGATCTCGACAAGCACGGTGTACTTAAAAAATACAACGTGGAGTTGATCGGCGCGAACGCGCACGCGATTGAAAAAGCCGAAGACCGCCAGAAATTTAAAGTCGCGATGACGGCGATCGGACTTGAGTCCGCCAAATCCGGTGTGGCCCATACACTCGAAGAAGCGTGGGAAGTTCAAAAGCGGATTGCGATTGACATTGGGACCTCAGGTTTTCCGGCCGTGATTCGTCCAAGCTTTACCTTGGGCGGCAGCGGCGGTGGTATCGCTTACAACGCCGAAGAGTTCGAAACCATCTGTCGCCGTGGTCTTGAGGCCTCGCCCACCAGCGAATTGCTCATCGAGGAGTCACTGCTCGGCTGGAAAGAATTTGAAATGGAAGTCGTGCGCGATTGCGCCGACAACTGCATTATTGTCTGCTCGATCGAAAACCTCGATCCAATGGGTGTGCACACGGGCGACTCCATCACGGTTGCGCCCGCACAGACCTTGACCGACAAAGAATATCAAATCATGCGCAACGCCTCGATCGCGGTGCTGCGCGAGATCGGTGTCGATACCGGGGGCTCCAACGTACAGTTCGCCGTCAATCCTGAAAATGGCCGCATGATCGTCATCGAGATGAACCCGCGCGTGTCACGCTCCTCGGCACTCGCGTCCAAAGCAACGGGATTTCCGATTGCTAAAGTCGCTGCGCGTCTGGCCGTGGGTTACACGCTTGATGAGTTGAGAAACGAAATCACCGGTGGCGCGACCCCTGCCTCCTTTGAGCCGACGATCGACTACGTGGTGACCAAAGTGCCACGTTTCGCCTTTGAAAAATTCCCGACCGCGGATGCACGCCTCACCACACAGATGAAGTCGGTCGGTGAAGTGATGGCGATTGGTCGCACCTTTCAAGAGTCCTTCCAGAAAGCGCTGCGCGGTCTAGAAGTCGGTGTCGATGGTCTCAATCAAAAAACAACCGATCGCGAAAAAATCCAAATCGAACTCGGCGAACCTGGCCCCGAACGAATCTGGTACGTGGGCGATGCGTTCGCGCAAGGCTTTAGCCTTGATGAGGTGCACCAGCTCACCAAGATCGATCCATGGTTCCTGGCACAAATTAAAGAAATCGTTGATATCGAATTAGCCCTCGAGCAGCGCACTCTCGCAGATCTCGATGTGGAGACGCTTTTGCAGCTCAAGCGTCGCGGTTTCTCGGATCGTCGTTTAGCGTTTCTGCTCGACACGGTCGAGGCCGAGGTCCGCAAGTTGCGCCACCAGTTCAACGTACGTCCCGTTTACAAACGCGTTGATACGTGCGCGGCCGAGTTCGCGACCAACACGGCGTATCTCTACTCTACGTACGAACAAGAATGCGAGTCCGCACCCACCGATCGTAAAAAAATCATGGTGCTCGGAGGCGGCCCCAACCGAATCGGGCAGGGTATTGAGTTTGATTACTGCTGCGTGCACGCGGCGCTTGCCTTGCGCGAAGATGGTTACGAAACCATCATGGTCAATTGCAACCCAGAAACCGTATCAACCGATTACGATACTTCGGATCGCCTGTACTTTGAACCGCTGACCCTCGAGGACGTGCTTGAAATCGTCCACAAGGAAAAGCCGGTGGGCATCATTGTCCAATACGGTGGTCAGACTCCCTTGAAACTCGCCCGCGCACTTGAGGCGAACGGCGCACCGATTATTGGTACCAGCCCAGAGTCGATCGACGTTGCAGAGGATCGCGAGCGTTTCCAGAAACTGCTCAACAAACTCAATTTGCGTCAGCCGCCTAACCGCACAGCGCGTACAGAAAGCGAAGCCCTGAATCACGCCCAAGAAATTGGCTATCCCTTGGTGGTGCGTCCAAGCTATGTGTTGGGCGGCCGCGCGATGGAAATCGTGCACGAGCAAATTGATCTCGAGCGCTATATGCGCGAGGCTGTCAAAGTCAGCAATGACTCACCGGTGTTGCTCGATCGCTTTTTGAATAACGCGATTGAAATCGACGTGGATTGCTTGTGCGATGGTCAAGAGGTGTTCATCGGTGGTGTGATGGAGCACATCGAGCAGGCGGGCGTGCACTCTGGCGACTCCGCATGTTGCTTGCCACCATACTCTTTATCCCCTGAGTTAACCGAGGAAATCAAGCGTCAAACCGCGCTGATGGCGCGGGCGTTGAATGTGAAGGGTTTGATGAACGTTCAGTTCGCCATCCAAAATGACGACGTGTACGTGCTTGAAGTCAATCCACGCGCTTCGCGTACGGTTCCCTTCGTATCCAAGGCCACAGGTTTGCAGTTGGCAAAAATTGCAGCACGCGCGATGGCGGGACAGACCCTTGCCTCGCAAGGCATTACAAAAGAAGTGGTGCCGCATTACTTTTCCGTCAAAGAAGCCGTCTTCCCCTTCGTGAAATTCCCTGGTGTGGATACGATTCTCGGACCTGAGATGAAGTCGACCGGTGAAGTCATGGGCGTTGGCGAGACCTTTGGCGAGGCCTTTGTTAAATCCCAAATGGCTGCCAGCGTCAATCTTCCAGAATCGGGTACGGTCTTTATTAGCGTGAAAAATGCGGATAAACCCAAGGCTGTTTTGGTCGCACGGGGATTGCATGCCTTGGGTTTCAAGGTAGTCGCGACCCGCGGAACAGCCGCTGCGATTCAGGAGGCTGGTATTCCCGTGATCCTGGTCAACAAGGTCGCCGAAGGCCGTCCGCATATTGTCGATATGCTTAAAAATGGCGAAGTCTCTCTCGTGATCAATACCGTCGAGGAGCGCCGCAACGCGATCACCGATTCGCGGGCGATTCGCACCCAAGCTTTGGCCGCTCGCGTGACTTATTACACGACGATTGCGGGCGCGCTCGCGGCCGTCGAGGGCATGCAATACTTGCGCGAAGGGCTCGGCATCAAGGTGTACTCACTTCAAGACTTGCACCGCTCGCTCGCTTCTTAACGATATTTAGGCAGACTGGCTGATGACGCTCCCCTACACTGGATTACGTGTTTTAGACATCAGCCAGGGCATTGCAGGACCTTATTGCGCACATATTCTGTGGCAACAGGGCGCCGATGTCATCAAAGTCGAACCTCCGGCGGGCGACTGGATTCGCCATGTTGGTGTCACCAAGGATGATCACAGCGCCTATGGCATTCAGCACAGTGCCGGTAAAAAAGCGCTTGCGTTGGATGCACGCACCTCCGAAGGTAAAAAAATCTTGTTCGATATGGCGAGGCAAGCCGATGTCATCGTGCAAAATTTTCGTCCTGGCGTGGCACAGCGCCTCGGCGTTGGTTATGAGGCGCTTTCCTCGCTCAAGCCGGACCTTGTCTACGTCTCGATTAGTGGCTACGGACCGGATGGTCCCTATGCCGACGCACCCGCCACAGACTCCGTCATGCAGGCCGACAGTGGACTGATGTTTTCCAATCAGGATGAACACGGTACACCCCGTCGCATCGGCTTGCTAGCCGCAGATGTGATGACAGGTTTGTATGCGGCACAAGGCGCTGCAACAGCTCTGTATCAACGGTTAGCGCGCCAGCAAGGCACTCATGTGGAAGTGAGCCTCTTCGAGGCCTGCGCTTCGTTTCAAGGCATGTGCTTTATCGAAGAAGCGATCGCAGGCAAGCGACCCTTTGGTTCGGTTAGCGCCCCGAACGGCGTCTTTGAAAGCGCCGACGGTAAAATTTCTGTCGTGACGGTTCACACTGAGCATTTCCACAATATTTGCGATGCGATGGACCACCAAGAGTGGAAGACGGATCCGCGTTTTCTCGACAACCACATTCGTTTTGAAAATAGAGCGGCTCTGCACGAGGCCATGCGCCAACAACTGCGCCATCATTCCACCGAGTATTGGACTGCATTATTTAAAAAGCACGATGTGCTGCATGCCGTGGTGCGTGATTATCAGGGTGTCCTCAATCATCCTCAGGCTCTTCACCTCAACTTGACGCAGCAACTTGAGCAACAGGGTGTGGGCGTCCTCCCTTATATTGGTATTCCCACTCACCCCCATCGTCGGCCAGTTGAAAGCTCGCCGCGTATTGGCGAACATTCCATCGAGATTTTGCAACAACTGGGGCTAACCCAAGAGACGATCGAGCAGCTTCTCGTCTCGGGTGTCGTTAAGCAGGCAGGTCGTTAACGGTGGGTGTCTTTATTACAGGTGCCAGTAGTGGTCTCGGCGCAGCCTTGGCGCATCACTATGCGGCGCAGGGTCATGTGGTGGGCTTGCTTGCGCGTCGCGGCGATCGTCTGCGCGCGCTCGCGGCCACGTTACCGGGTACGCACCATCTATATGTTGTGGATGTCTGCGATCGCCAGGCTTTGCATACGGCCGCGGAAGACTTTATCCAAAAGGTCGGGCGCATTGACATCGTGATCGCTTCAGCCGGAATCAGTGCCGGAACCTTGACTGAGCAAAAAGATGATTTTGCGGTATTCAAAGCAATCTTTGACACGAATGTTTTAGCAACTGTGTCAACGTTCGAGCCCTTTGTGCCCCACATGAAGCAGGCTAGAGCAGGCACGTTGGTTGGGATCGCCTCGGTTGCCGGTGTGCGCGGTCTGCCGGGTGCGGGCGCCTATAGTGCTTCGAAGTCCGCCGTCACGACATATTGCGAGAGCTTACGCCTGGAGCTCAAGCCTTTTGATGTGCATGTCGTGACCATCGCGCCGGGCTACATCAAAACAGAGATGACTGCGAAAAACCCCTACAGCATGCCATTTTTGCTAGACGCAGAAGTCTTTGCAACACGCGCGGCACGGGCGATCGCACAAGCAAATTCTTATACCGTGATTCCCTGGCAAATGGGCGTCGTGGGAAAAATCATGCGTGCGCTGCCGAATTGGTTATATGACCGTCTCGCAATTAATGCGCCGCGTAAGCCTCGCCAGAAGCCTTAGGGCGTGACGTCGTTTTGTGAGTCCTGACCGAGGTGATCCACCTCGCCCCACCCGAGGATCTCCCAAGACTCTGGGGAAACACTCAAGCGATTGAGACTCGCGTTCAGCAAGGGTGCTTTACGATCAGCCTGCAATCCGACCTGACTGGCATGGCGCCAGATGATATCCATCGCGCCGCCATGACTGACCACCATGATCCGCTCGCCAGGATGTTTGGTGGCTAGATTGTTCATCGCGCCGACGACTCTGCGATGAAAAAAACCAAGTGACTCTCCCTCAGGCATGTCCAGATCTGGATCTCGACTGCGCCAAATGCGGTAAGCCTCAGGTTGATGCTGCTCCATTTCGCTGTAGATCAGGCCCTGCAGGACGCCGAAGTGACGCTCGCGGATACCAGGCTCCAATGCGAGTGGCCGGCCGATCGATTCGGCGCCGATGCTTGCCGTATGCTGCGCACGCTCGAGATCACTGCTGTAGATCGCGTCTAGGCGCGTGCCAGCGTCGCTCAGGCGTTTCATATGGCGCGCCAACGAACGCGCTTGCTCGATGCCGCGTTCATTCAGTCCGATATCTTCCCAGCCTTGAACGCGACTCTCGACATTCCAGGGTGTCTCACCGTGCCGAACCAACCAAATTTCAGTCATGCTGTGCATCAATCCTAAAAACAATCCTAAAAATAGAGTAACAAGTGTAATGTGCGCTGATTATTGCTCAGCAAAAGCCCTTTCAATCACAAAGTCGCCGGGTCGCGTTGTATTGCCTTCGTTAAAGCCACGCGCCTCAAGCATGCCTTTGAGGTCACGCAACATCTCAGGACTGCCACAAATCATGATTCGGTCTTGCTCGCGGTCCAGACTGGGCACGCCCAAATCAGAAAAGAGTTTGCCGTTTTCAATCAAGGTTGTGATTCGACCTGTATGGGTGTAAGCCTCCCGCGTCACCGTGGGGTAATAGCGCAGTTGTTTGGCCACCATGTCACCTAAAAACTCGTGCTCAGGCAAGCTCTGCGTCAAATAGTCGTGATACGCCAGCTCGGCGACTTCGCGCACGCCATGGACCAGCACAACTTCTTCGAATTTTTCGTAGGTTTCCGGATCGCGGATAACGCTCAGAAAGGGCGCCAGACCCGTTCCGGAAGCAAGCATATAGAGACGTTTGGCGGGCAATAGATAATCGATCAGCAGGGTGCCCGTCGGTTTGCGGCCCACCACAATCGAGTCGCCGACCTGAATGTGTTGCAGACGCGAGGTCAGTGGACCGTCCTCGACTTTGATACTCAAAAACTCAAGGTG
>CAMBLP010000056.1 GCA_945868195.1 Bordetella parapertussis | reverse complement strand
CCTGTGATCTCAATTGCGAGTACGCGTGAGGGCGAAGATGCGATGTTTGTGTCCGCGATCCAGCATCAGTTAAAGCATCCCGAAATATTGCCAGAAGATCACGCGGTCCATGCCGTACATTTTGACCCGATTCTGACGCCCATCCCTGTTGCGGCAGAAGTCGAGAGCAAGACCTTAGCACCGGTAGCGTATCCCATCCCGGCTGCACCGCCACCGTTATTTTTCTTGATTCCTCGTCATCCTCAACGTTTTAACGAGGCGGCGAAGTTGCTGGAACAGTCGGGCTTAAGTTTTGTACGGTGGTCGGATATTCGTCACAATACGCATGCGGATCGCACGTTGGCCGACGTGCGTGTGGTGCTGGGTGACACTTTAGGTGAGATGCCGTTCTTTTACGCGGCAAGCGATGTCGCGATTGTGGCAGGTAGTTTTGCGCCGCATGGCGGTCAAAATCTGATCGAAGCGTGTGCGATGGGCACCCCCGTGATTGTGGGGCCTTTTGCGCGTAATTTTGCGGATGCGGTGCAGGGTGCTGTAGCGGCGGGTGCTGCCATCCAGATTCAAAGCTCTGAGATCGTGGATCCTGCCTTGCGTGCGGTGGCGACTGCACTCAATTGGCTCAAGGAGCCTGAGGCGTTGAGCGAGCGCGGTCGCTTAGGTCGGGAGTGGGTCGCGCTGCATACGGGCGCCACAGTACGTATTTTGCAGCATATCAACGATTTTGAAGTTGCGCGGGACCAAACTTTACAGCGTCGGCATTAAGCGGCACGGGGAGTCGATTGGTCGCTGTACGACCGGCTTCGGCGCGGGGCGTGCCGAACCAGCCTTGACCGACGCCATAGACACCAAGATTCATCAACATCAAAACAATAAACACAGCGCGCATGCGTTGATACCTTATCAGGTGATACCTCATCAAGAGCTCACTTTAATGGGTGCCTTGCGCTGAGTCAAACTATGCGCTTTGCAATACCCGCGCCAAGCCATCAAGCACTGGGTGTGCAATGAATTTGATCTCAAGTGAGGCGAGCATGCGACGGATCTCGGGTTCGACCTCGGGCCAGCCTCCACCACTCACACACAGGATCGGCGCCACACCAAAGCGTCGGTGTGTGATTTCACATTGGCGCCAGACAGCGCCGGTTTGTGCAGCGACCACGCCTGTGGAAATGGCTTGCAAAGTGTGGGTCGGATAGTCGGAGCCCGCACCGCTTGCGAGCGGCAAGTTTGCAGTGCCTTGGGCGAGCGACTGTCGCATTAGTGCTGGGCCGGGCAGGATGAGTCCGCCTTCGAAGCGTTTTGCTGGGCTGAGGGTGTCCACTGTGGTTGCAGTACCGAAGGTGGCGAGAACTAGTGGAGGGTGCGCTTTTGGAAAATGTCCGGCGAGCCCCAGAAGCGCAGCCCAACGATCGGCACCAAGTTGTTCAGGTTTGTCATAGCCATTGTGCACGTCGAGTTGGCGCGTTGCGGATGCATTCCAGCTCAGCGGGCAGCTGGCCTCTCGAAAAACCTCCGTCAGCATCTCTGCCACAACGCTACCGGCCACATTGACACCCATCGCCGCACGCGGCTGCACAGGCAGCGTGGCCAGCCATTTGCGCAGTCGCTCGGGGAGTTGCGCCATTGGGTTGAGTGCGATCGCATGAACGGCACTCTCGCGCCCTAGGCTCGCGTGAAACCAGCCTAGTTTGAGGCGACTATTACCAACGTCGAGCAAGACGATCATGGGGTCCCCTCTGCTTTTAAAGCGTTCGTGGGTCGAATCGAAACATCGCCGACCACCACGGGTATCACGCCAGTATCCGTCAACACACGCAAGCGTCCAAGGAGGTCGGTGCCTTGTGCCAAGCCTTGATAGAGGATATTGCCTTGATCCATCACATGAACGGTTTGTCCGGCGAGTGCATCGACTATATCAAACGAAGGTTTAAAAGCCGAGTAACCGTGATTCGCGTAGTCGGTGAGAGCCTGTTGCCAGGCGTGGGCGAGGTGCGCCACGAGAAGGGCGGGAGCAATAAGCGCTTGATCAGTAAGCGCTTGAATCTGACTCAGATCAGCGATCTCGCGGCCAAGTTGTGCGCTCAGCACATCGGCGCCTTTGAGGTTAAGCCCCATGCCAACCACGACCGTGGACGAGGGGGCCGTTTCAATCAATAAGCCTGCTAGCTTGGCGCCGCGCCACTGCAGGTCATTGGGCCACTTAAGCGTGAGGTGCTGGGTGAATTGTTGGGTAAGGTGCTGGAGCTCAGTGTCCACGCGCTGTGCATTGATCAATGACCTCAGCGCGAGACAGGTTGTCACCCCTAGGGCGGGCGCGATGCCGGGCAGCTGCGCTAGCGGGATCGGAGTTTCAAAAGCGCAGGAAAACATCAACGTTGATCCAGCCTCATTCGCCCAAGGGCGGCCGGCACGGCCTTTGCCTGCGGTCTGACGATGAGCACCTAAGAGCCAGGGGCGAGGAGGGTGGAGCGGGGTGGTTGCAGGACTGTTCTGTGCGACACGTAGTTGTTGTCTCGCACGCTGAGTCAAGTCCGCATTGGTGGAGCCAGTGCTACTGACCCATTGCACGGAGCCAAAGCCTGGCAAGGCCTCGTTAAGCGTTGCGCTTAGATCTTCGGGGCTTGGAAAGGCAGGGTTGAGGTCGGCATGGACGGAAATGCGCATTTCTTGATTTTACGGGTTGAATTATGATGTAGGGAATCAGTCTGACTGAAAGTCGTTTTTTTATGGATTCCAGTCCTTTATGGCGTTAGCTTCTCCACCCGCAGCACCCGTCACAACCGATTCCTCTCGTACCTCACTCGTGTCGGTGAAGGGTGGGCGTTGCGTGCTGATGGGCAACTGGAATGTCCAGGCTTTGGCGAGCAGGGGCGAGGTACGTCGGCGTCGTCAGGCTTTATCCGCGGCCAAGGGCGCGGATGCTTGGGATCTTTCCAGAATGGGTTTGCTTGATGCGGTCGGTGCTCAGTTGCTTTGGCAGAGTTGGGAGCAAAAGATCCCCCCGGGGACGGAGCTGTCCCCAGGTCAGCAGGCGCTGTTTGAAATTTTAGCAAATCACCCGATCAAACCTGCGCCCCATAAACTACCGACTGACCGCTTGGCTTGGGTTGTGGCGATCGGTGCGGGGATGTATGTATTGGCTGAGCATGGTCAAAAGCTTTTGCTCCTACTTGGCGGGGTTTTGTTGGATTTGGCAAAGCTTGTGCGACACCCTTTGCGCGGCCCGTGGCGTGAAATTTCTGCTCAAGTGTATCGCGTGGGCACACAGGCCTTGGGGATCACGGCGCTGGTGGGGTTTTTGGTTGGCGTCGTGCTGTCTTATCTTTCGGCGCAACAGCTTGCGGTGTTTGGTGCGGGTCAATTTATCGTCAAGTTGCTGGGCATTGCGACCGTGCGAGAATTGGGGCCTGTGTTGGCCGCGATTTTGGTTGCGGGACGCTCAGGCTCTTCGATTACGGCTCAAATCGGTGTGATGCGTGTGACTCAAGAGCTTGACGCGATGCAGGTGATGGGGATTTCTCATGGGCAGCGCCTGATTTTGCCGCGTGTCATTGCGCTGGCGATTGCGATGCCTTTGCTGGTCGTGTGGACCGATGCGCTTGCCTTGTTGGGTGGGATGATCGCAGCTAAATTTGAGCTGGACCTGTCGATGCAGTGGTTTTTTAGTCAGCTACCCGATGCGGTGGGGATCACCAACTACAAGATCACCTTGATCAAGGGTGTGACCTTCGGGGTTTGGATTGCCTTGATCGCCTGCCATTTTGGGTTGCGGATTGAGCCCAACACCGAGAGTTTGGGTCGCGGTACGACGGCTTCGGTGGTGACGGCGATTACTGGGGTGATTTTGATCGATGCTTTGTTTGGGATGTTGCTTGACGAGATGAAGATTTGATGGAGAACCCCATTATCGTGGTGGACAATCTTACGACGGCGTTTGGGACGCACATCGTACACAAGGATTTGAATTTAAAAATTTATCCCAAGGAAATCCTCTCTCTAGTGGGTGGCTCGGGCGCTGGTAAAACGACTTTATTACGGCAGATTTTGGGTTTAGATCGTCCGCGTTCGGGTGTGGTGAGTGTTTTTGGTCGTCCGGTGCATGATTATGTGGGCGCTGAGCGCGTCGCGTTGACCCGTCGGTGGGGTATGTTATTTCAAGCGGGGGCATTGTTTTCCGCCTTGTCGGTGTTTGACAACATCGCACTCCCTTTACGCGAAGTACGCAATATTCCGGAGGATTTGGTTCGCGAAGTAGTGTTGATGCGCCTGAGCTGGATGGGAATGTCGGAGCGTGATGCGGCCTTGATGCCCTCAGATCTCTCGGGAGGTATGACCAAACGTGTGGCCTTGGCCCGTGCGCTGGCACTGGATCCTGTGTTGTTGTTTCTGGACGAACCCACTGCGGGACTTGACCCGCAACGCTCGGACGAGTTTGTGGAGTTAATCCATGCGCTGCATCGTGAACTGGGTTTTACAGTCGTGATGGTGACACACGACCTTGATACGATCGCGGCCTTGTCTACGCGTGTGGCGGTGCTGGCGGAAAAAAAAGTATTAGTCGAGGGCACACTCAAAGAGGTGATGCAGTTCAAGCATCCCTTCCTCGATGCGTTCTTCCATGGCGAACGCGCGGTGCGTGCGTTTGGCGTGAACAATCCTAAGGAACAGAATCATGGAAAATCGTAGTCATGCCCTCTTGGCGGGACTATTTGCGCTGTTGCTGACGATAGCGGCGGGGGTGTCTGCAATTTGGCTCAGCAAGCAAAATCTGCCGCGAATCCCCTACGAGTTGATCGCGACCTCGCCCGTCACAGGCCTGTCAGTGCAATCTCAGGTGCGCTATCAAGGTGTGCCAGTGGGAAACGTTCAGTCTCTGCGTTTTGTTCCTGAACAGCCTGGCAAGGTCTTGATTTTGATTACTATTGATCCGAGTACGCCTGTCACACTTGCGACCTGGGCTGAAATTGTGATTGCGGGCGTGACGGGAATCTCAAATGTGGAGTTGCGCGACGATGGGACATCGACGACTCGAGTGGGGTCGAGTGCCACCAATATTCAACAGATTCCGATTCGACCGAATTTTTTGGACCGTCTGATCGCGCAAGCGGCAATGATGGTGCCTGCGGTAGAGGGTTTGCTGGTCCATATTCAAAAAATCGCGAGTGATGAAAATATGGAAGCAATAAGTTCGACCCTGCGAAATGTTGCGTCTTTGTCCGACCAGCTCAAGCGTTCTGTCGTATTGCTCGAGCCTGGGTTGGCCAAGGTTCCAGCCCTGATCGATGGGCTGACGATGACGGGCCAGCGTGTGGATGAGGCCATGGTCGATATCCGTAAGCTCTCGATCTCAGCGCAAAAAACGCTGGATGGGTTAAATGCACCGGGGGGGGCGATGATGCAGATGACGCAGAGTCTCAAAGAAATAAGACAGGCTGTCGCGCAGTTGCAGGGATCGACCTTGCCGGATGTGTCGATGTTGATGCTGGGTGCCACCGATGCGTCGCGCGCGTTCACGCAAACGGCACGTCAGCTGGGTCAATCACCGCAGTCATTGATTTTTGGTCCTCCGCGTGCCGTGGCGGGACCGGGTGAGGCAGGTTTTGCAGGTTTTGGTGCCGCTGGGCGCTGAGGATATCAAGATGAATATGTTGACGATGATGCGTTTAGGTACTGTGTTGAGTGTTGTGAGTCTTTTGACCGCGTGCGCGTTGGGTGATAGTGCACCTGCGCCGAAGCAGCTAGATTTGGGCGCGGGCGGGATGACGAGTGCCACTGTTGGCACTTCCGCAGGGGGCGCGACGGCCCTGGCGCCAATGCCACCGATCGCTGTACCTCCTGCAAATGCTGCCTCGCTTTTGACTGAGACAATGGTGGTCTGGCGGTTGGGTGATCTGGGACAGCCCCAGGCCTACGCAACCTATCGGTGGGTCGCGCCGCCTGCGCGATTGGTCACTCAACGCATCGTCGATCGACTGTCCTTGCAGGGAGCGGTGCTGCAGCAAAGTATAAGTACGGAGGTCCCTCAACTGCGCCTCAATCTACAGCGGTTTGAGCAAACGTTTTCTGTTGATGGTGGGTCGAGTCAGGCACAACTGACGTTGCAGGCTGTGCTCATGCGCGGATCCGAGGTGGTGAGTCAGCGTTTGATCAATATCCAAGTGCCCGCAACAACCCAAGATGCTCCCGGGGGGGCGATGGCTTTGCGTGTCGCAACCGATCAGGCGGCCGAGCAAGTGGCACAGTGGGTCACCAGTTTGCGCATAACGGCCAAGCGTTAGACACCACGATGGCTCGCAATAACTAGATCAATGATGAATATCAATTGAACACATACTGATGTATGCCTGCGCACACTGAAAATACGAGCTTTGATGGCCTGGCTGGTCTCATCGATTGCGCCATTGACTGGCCTGAAGGCGAGCCGACCGGCTGGGCGCTGATTTTGCATCCCAACCCTTCGCAAGGTGGTACGCGTGATAACAAGGTAGTCACCACACTTTCACGTGCTTGTGTGCAACAGGGTTTGGTCTCTTTACGTCCAAATTTTCGTGGCATCGGTGCCTCAGGGGGGCATTTTGATCACGGGAAGGGCGAGTTGCTCGATATGGCAGCCTTGGTTGAGCAGTTTCGTGCGCGCTATCCCGAGATTGCAGCCAAGCCTTGGGTATTGGGTGGTTTTTCTTTTGGTACTTCAATCGGGGTACAACTGTATGCGCAGTGGGATAAGCTCGGCAAAAATATGCCAAAAATTGTTATTTTGACAGGCTCGGCGGCTTTACGTTTTCGTCACAGCGAGGCCAAAGCGCCTGAGGATGCCTTGGTGATTCATGGTGAGCTTGACGAGGTGGTGCCATTGTCCGAAGTCATGGAATGGGCGCGCCCGTTGGGGATGCCGGTTGTCGTGATCCCCGAAGCGGGACATTTTTTCCACGGAAAATTATTAGTGTTGCGCCAGCTCGTTCAGACGCGTTTGAAAGCTTTGTAAAACGACCTTATTAATTTCGTTTCAGTCGCGGTCAGGGTGGGATGGTCATGCCTATAATAGGTTGTTTATGTCAGTGAGTACCTCTTATGCTTAACCACTCTCTTTGCGCCGCCCGTCGCATCATCACCCCGGTCGCCAATGCTGCAGTGGTAACGCTCGCCTTCGTGATTGCGTCGACACTCATGCCGGTCTGGGCGCAAAAAGCATCCTCTGAAAAGCCTTCACCCCCTGCTGCGGCTGCTGCAGCCCCCGCCGCCCCTTCTGCTGCAGCATTAGCCGCGACAGCGCCTTCGGTACTTACGCCTGTTCAGGTCGGCGAGCTCTCTACCGTGCCCGCCCCTGCGATTGCCGCCAAGGCCTGGATAACCGTGGATGTGACGAGCGGTCAGATTGTGGCTTCGTCCAATCCCGACATGAAAATCGAGCCCGCCTCATTGACCAAGATTATGACGGCCTATGTGGCGTTTACGGCCATCAAGGAAAAGCGTCTGTCTCTGGAACAGCAGGCCAATGTGTCTCAGCTGGCCTGGAAAACGCGAGGTTCGCGCATGTTTATCGAGCCTCGCAAACCGGTGACGGTTGATGAGCTGCTCAAGGGCGTGATTATCCAGTCAGGCAATGATGCGTCTGTTGCCTTGGCCGAGGCCGTCTCGGGAAGCGAGTCGGCCTTTGTTTCAGTCATGAACGAAGAGGCCCGTCGCATGGGCTTGACGAATACGGTATTTATGAATACAACGGGCTTGCCTGACCCGCAGCATCTGACGACGGTACGTGATTTGGCCACGCTGGCGCGCCGGATGATCAATGATCATCCGACTTATTTTCCGTACTATGCGTTGCGTGAGTTTACCTACAACAAGATTAAGCAATCCAATCGCAATCGTTTGTTGTGGGCGGATCCTTCGGTCGATGGCATGAAGACCGGGCATACGGATGCAGCAGGGTATTGTCTCGTGGCGACCGCCAAGCGCGGCGATCGTCGCGTGATCACGGTGTTGGTCGGCTCTGACAGCATGGCGACACGCGCTGAGGAAAGCCTCAAGTTATTGAATTGGACCTTCCAGAATTTTGAAACGGTCAAACTATTTGATCAGACCCACGCCGCGGTCGAAGCTCAGGTCTGGCAGGGCAAGGTTGACACGACCAAGCTTGGCGTATCCGAGCCGTTGTGGGTAACGGTGCCGCGTGGCAAGGCTGGCGAGGTCAAGACGATCGCCAAACGCCCGGACCCCTTACTCGCTCCGCTGGCCAATAATGAGCGCGTCGGCACGCTGACACTAATGCTGGATAACAAGATGCTGTTGACCCGTCCATTGCTGGTCCTGGAACCTGTTGAGCGCGCCGGCTTCGTAGGTCGCACGGTAGATTCTGTGAAATTGTGGTTCCGTAAAAAACCTGAGTAAAAAACTTCAGTGATTCTTTTAAAAGAGAGCATAGATAAAAATGGTTCAGAATATGTTGATTCAAGGTATTTCAGGCGATCCGATTGTGTATTTGAATGGTGTTTTCGGACCTTTGTCCGAAGCCAAAATCTCGGTGCTCGATCGTGGTTTTATTTTTGGTGATGGGATCTACGAGGTGGTGCCGATCTATCACGGCAAGCCTTTCCGTATGGAGCAGCACCTAGCGCGCCTCGAGCGCAGTCTGGCCAAGCTTCATATTCAGCAGCCAATGACAAAGCCGCAGTGGGTAGGATTAGTCCAGGATCTTGTGTCCAAGACAACTGAAGCGACTGGCATGGTCTATATCCAGATCTCGCGTGGCGTGGCGAAGCGCGATCATGCCTTTCCCGTGCCGGCGGTCAAGCCGACCGTGTTTGCCATGGTCGCACCGATGACACCACCGAGCGCCGCCGTACGTGAAAAAGGCGTGCGGCTGGTTAGCATTCCTGACATGCGCTGGTTGCATTGCGATATCAAATCTGTTTCCTTGCTCGGTAATGTGCTGGCCAAGCAGGCCGCCGTCGATGCAGGCGTCGACGAGGTTGTGCAGTTCCGTAATGGCAACTTGACCGAGGGTGCTTCCTGCAACATCTGGGTTGTCAAAGGCGGCAAGGTCATTGCACCCTTAAAAGACAACTTGGTGCTCGAAGGCATTCGCTACGGTTTGTTTGAAGAGCTATGCAAAGAATCCGGCATCCCGTTCGAGCTGCGTGTCGTCTCCGAGCAAGAGGTTCGTCAAGCGGACGAGATGATGATGTCGTCTGCGACACGTGAAATCTTGCCGGTAGTCGAACTCGATGGCAAGGCGGTCGGCGCAGGCAAGCCCGGTCCGATCTATCAAAAACTCCGCGCTGCCTACGATGCACGTATCGCTGCGTTGATTTAATACATTTTTGTCATCGAGGTGGCAGCCAACGTGCCTATCCCTGAAAGCGAATCATTGATTGAGTATCCGAGTGCCTTTCCCATCAAAGTGATGGGAAAGCAAAACCCCGAGCTTGCTCAGGTCTTGACTGCGCTTGTGCTCGAATTTGATCCGACGTTTGATCCGGCAACGGTCGAGATGCGTCCGAGCAAGGGCGGCAACTACATGGGGCTGACCTTTACCGTCACCGCGACCTCGCGCGAGCAACTCGATAACTTGTATAAAGCCTTGCACGGACACCCCATGGTGTCGATCGTGCTGTGATCCGCCAATCTTGAGTCGCATGTGGCCGCGTCCGACGCCGTACGAGCCTGTTTGGCGTGCCATGCAAGCCTTTACCGAAGCGCGCACCCCAGACAACCCAGATGAAATCTGGCTCGTCGAGCACGAGCCTGTCTATACCCTTGGTCAAGCCAGCAAGCCCGAGCATCTGCTCAATCCCGGCAACATCCCAGTTGTACAAACGGACCGAGGCGGTCAGGTGACGTATCACGGTCCCGGCCAGGTGATGGCCTATATCCTCGCGGATCTCAGACGTTCCGGACGGTTTATCAAGGCGATGGTGCATCAGATCGAGGAGGCCACGATCGAGACGCTAAGGCTTTATGGCATCGAGGATGCTTGTCGTAAAGGAGGGGCGCCCGGGGTATATGTGCCTATGATGGGTACTGCAAAATCGGACGTTGAGCTCGCCAAAATCGCCGCCTTGGGCATCAAGGTCCGCAATGGGTGCACCTATCACGGCATGGCGCTCAATGTCGACATGGATTTGACTCCGTTTGACGGCATTAACCCCTGTGGCTATGCGGGTTTGCAGACGGTGTCTATGGCGCAATACGGTGTGAGTGCGGGTTGGAATGAGGTTGCGCAAACATTGTCCCAACAAATTACAAGGTACTGCGGTTTGTCACTTTCCAACAGGTAAAATGACTATTCACAGTCACTGAACGGCTGGGCGCAAACGTCCACGTACATTATGTCCACACAACCTGAACAAACCTCGGTCGCCGCAACACCTGCAGCGCCTTATGACGCGACGCAAAAGCAGAAATCGCAGGCCAAGACCTCGCGGATTCCAATCAAGGTCGTCGCGGCTGAGCGTCTGAAAAAACCGGACTGGATCCGCGTCAAGGCGGCACCCGCAGGCTCCAGGTTTTATGACATCAAGCGCATTTTGCGCGAGCACAATCTGCATACCGTGTGCGAGGAAGCCTCCTGCCCCAACATCGGCGAGTGCTTTGGTAAGGGCACGGCGACTTTTATGATCATGGGTGACAAGTGCACCCGACGTTGTCCGTTTTGTGATGTCGGCCATGGTCGTCCCGACCCTCTCGATGTCAACGAGCCGGTCAATCTGGCGCGTACGATCGCAGCACTCAAGCTGACCTATGTGGTGATCACCTCCGTCGATCGTGATGATCTGCGCGATGGTGGTGCGGGACATTTTGTAGAGTGCATTCAAAAGGTCCGCGAGCTCTCGCCTGAGACACGTATTGAGGTCTTGGTACCTGATTTCCGCGGTCGTCTTGATCGCGCGTTAGAGATTTTGGATGGCGGTCCACCCGATGTGATGAACCACAACCTTGAGACAGTGCCACGTTTGTACAAACAAGCCCGCCCTGGTTCGGACTATATGCATTCGCTTAAGCTCCTTCAGGAATTTAAAAAGCGTCACCCCAAAACACCGACTAAATCTGGTCTGATGCTGGGTCTGGGCGAGACCGACGAAGAAATCCTCCAGGTCATGCGCGACTTGCGTGCGCACGATGTGGAAATGTTGACGATTGGTCAGTACCTGCAGCCCTCCGAGCATCACTTGCCGGTGCTGCGTTACGTGCATCCCGATACGTTCAAAATGTTCGAACGCGAAGCCAATGCGATGGGTTTCCATCACGCGGCAGTGGGTGCGATGGTCCGATCCTCGTATCATGCGGACGAGCAGGCGCATGCGGCGAGTCTGAGTGCAGCGGGCTAAAGACCAAAGGCTACACGCACACTATGCAGCTTCAAGGTATCCGGGTCATTGACCTCACACGGATTTTGTCTGGGCCGTTTTGCACGATGTTTTTGGCCGATATGGGTGCGGAGGTCATTAAGATTGAGGACCCCAAGGGTGGGGACCCGGTGCGTCAGCAAGGTGAGGCGCCTAATGGCTACTCCTATTACTTTGCATCCTTTAATCGCAACAAACGTTCGATCACGCTTGATTTACGTACGCCTGAAGGCAAGGACATTTTGCGTGCGTTGCTCAAGACCGCAGATGTGGTGGTGAACAACTATCGTCCGGGCATCATGGACAAGATGGGTTTTGGACGCGAGGCGCTGTCGCAGATCAAGCCGGACTTGGTGAGTTGTAACGTCACAGGCTTTGGTCTGGATGGTCCGTATGCGGATCGGCCCTCTTTTGACTTTGTCGCGCAAGCCATGAGTGGCTTTATGAGCGTGAATGGTTCGGCCAGTGAGCCCCCGATGCGGGCGGCGCCGCCGATCTCGGATCTGATCGCAGGCTCGTATGCGGCGATGGGGATTTTGGCGGCCTTGGTCAGGCGCGCGCGTACAGGGCAGGGCGAGGAGGTCACGACCTCGTTGACCGATGGCCTGACAAGTATGTTGGCTTTTTTGGCGACAAATTATTTCGCAACAGGTCAGTTACCGTTGCGCACAGGCAATGATCATGCGCTGGCTTCACCCTATGGCTTGTTTGAGGCCTCGGACGGCCAGGTGGCGATCGCGCCGAGTAACGATACGTTTTATTTCAAACTGTTGGCCGCACTCGATCTCGAGCATTTGCGGGAGCGTCCTGAGTTTGCCAACAATTCGTTACGCTTTGCGAATCGCGAGGCGATCAATGCGGCTTTGAACGAAAAAGTCCGACAAAAACCCATCGCGCACTGGATCGCAAAGCTCAACGAAGCAGGTGTGCCCTGCGGTCGTGTGCTCAATATCGGCGAGGTATTTGATGATCCCCAGACGCAACATCAGCAGATGCGCTTGACGATAAAGCATCCTCAACACGGTCGGCTAGATGTGTTGGGTTTTCCGATCAAGTTTTCGGACGAGCCTTGCCTGATCCATCGTCCACCTCCAGATTTGGGTGTGGATAATGAAGCGGTACTGAGTGAACTGGGCTTGAGTCTGGACGCGATCGCCTCTCTTAAAAGCCGTGGTATTGTGTAATAGATTGTGTAATATTATTCGACCGCATTATTTGACCTCATTCCTTGACTTAACTTACGAGAATCATCATGTCAGAGCAATCCAAAAAATTTGTGACGGTCACCGAAGTCGGAACCCGTGATGGTTTTCAGGCTGAGCCAGAGTTCATTGCAACGGCCAACAAAGTCGCGACGATCAATGGGCTCATCGACGCAGGTGTGCGCAGCTTCGAGGCGACGTCTTTTGTATCCCCCCGTGCGCTCCCGCAGTTGGCGGACGCAGCCGAAGTATTGGCCCAAGTGCATCGCAATCCGAATGTACGTCTGGCCGTACT
>CAMBLP010000055.1 GCA_945868195.1 Bordetella parapertussis | reverse complement strand
ATCATTAACTTTATTAGCGTAACAGGGATGCTGGAAACGATCTTTATCGACAAAACCTTTGCGCATGGCGCAATGCAAGGACGCCCTGTTCCCGGTGGACTGACGTATGGCTTGATCGAGGGGTTGCTCATGCAGGGCATGGTGCAAGGCACGGGTCTTGCCTTGCTCGAGGTCCATAAAAAAGTCCTCAAACCTGTGTTGGCAGGCGACACCATCTGGGCTGAGGTCGAGGTGACCGCGATCAAACCGACATCGAAACATAATCGCGCGGTCGTGACGTCACGCGTCGATGTTAAAAACCAAGATGGTGTAGATGTCATGACCTACACAGCCGTGAGGATGCTCGCTGGCGAGAGGCATTAAGTGATCACGACAGACTGTCTTGAGCGCAAAATAGTCTGTCTTAAAAATGGATGCAACAGGGATATCCATCGTGACACGCCGTTCTGAACAAGCCCTGACAACGCCCTGCCAGAACCAGTCTGACGAGATCGCGCCGACGTCCGGACATTTCGACGGGACTCAGCGGGCGATTTAACGCAAAAATGGATTGAACCTTCATGAAGAAATTCTAGGTGTTGTAGGTGTATCTCCGCTTTGATTTAAATCAACTAGGTAAAATTGAGTTTATTTTCTTGTTGCGATTCGATGAAACTTCCCACGCGTGATCTTCCTCTTGGCCAAGAGGTTGCCTATCCAACTTCCTACGACCCGAGTCTGCTGTTTCCCATCGGGCGTGATCAGGGGCGCCAACAGTTCGCCTCTTTAATGGCTCCGCCTTCACTGCCATTTTCAGGCTGGGATCTATGGAATGCCTACGAAATGTCGTGGCTAAACCCACAAGGTATGCCGCAAGTCGCGTTATTGCGCCTCATTGTTGACTGCACTAGCCCCAACATCATCGAATCCAAATCCCTGAAACTTTATCTCAACAGCTTCAATCAGACCGCCTTTGTTTCAACCGAACAGATGCTTGAAACCATGCGCAAAGATCTCTCGGCAGCCGCTGGAAAACGAGTCTCGGTCGAGCTCATCCCAACACGTGATTTTGCGAACTTGCAGATCGAGGAATTCAACGGCTTGGATCTTGATGCACAAGCACTCACAATAGATTGTTATGAGCCCAATGCCGACTTGCTTTGTTTGGCGGCTGCAACGCATGGCCACACGACAACCGTGCGCGAGTCTCTTTTTTCGAGACTATTGAAGTCCAACTGCCCTGTGACCTCTCAGCCCGATTGGGCGTGTGTGCAGATTGACTACACCGGTCCAAAAATCGATCCTGCTGGGTTGCTGAAATATATTGTCTCGTTTCGCATGCATAATGGTTTTCACGAGCACTGCGTTGAAACGATCTTTATGGATATTTTGACGCGGTGTCAACCTCAAGCGCTGTCCGTCTATGCGCGCTACACCCGACGTGGTGGCCTAGACATTAATCCTTGGCGCGCAACGCCAGGCATGCCGCCACCATCGCTTCACAGAAGCGCGCGTCAATAGGCTAGCTTTTTGAGGTTTTTTCGCGAATCACGGGCATCGCGCGGCGTAGGTAATACAGCATCGACCAGACCGTCAGGATTGCTGCGATGACAATCAGGATTTGCCCGATTTGCGCAAAAGGGATACCAAACAGCGTGTCGTAGTAAAGCAAGCACGGGATTGCAATCATCTGGGCGGCCGTCTTGAACTTGCCGAGCCAATGCACGGCAACGCTTGCGCTCGCGCCGATCTGCGCCATCCACTCGCGCAGTGCGGAGATCGTGATTTCACGTCCAATAATCACCAAGGCGATCATGACGTCAACACGATCGAGATTGAGCAAAACCAATAAAGCCGCGGACACCATGAGCTTGTCAGCCACTGGATCTAAAAAAGCACCAAAGGACGAAGTCTGATTCCAAAGTCGGGCCAGCCAACCATCAAACCAATCCGTCAACGCGGCAAAGATAAATGCAAGACTCGCGGTCAGGTCGCGCGCAGGCACGCTCATCCACGACTCGGGCAGATAATAAAGCCCGACCAAGAGCGGGATCATGGCGATTCGAAACCACGTCAGGACGATGGGAAAATTTAAAGGCATATGTAATGCTAACCCAGTTAGCGCAAGGAAAAGTAAATACGCTCGGCCAATTCGGGGGAGATCCCTTCGACCGAGGTCAGATCCTCGATGCTGGCATTGGCCACGCCGCTAAAACCGCCAAAGCGTGCGAGTAAGCGTTGCCGGCGTTTAGCTCCAATGCCGTCGATGTCCTCGAGACGAGAAACGTTTCTGGCTTTGGCACGCTTGGCGCGCATCCCGGTGATCGCAAAACGATGCGCCTCGTCCCGTATTTGTGCGATCAGCATCAGCGCGGCGGAGGTTTCGCCCAAGACTAAAGGGGCCCTCTCATCAGGGAAAATCAAAGTTTCCAAACCAACCTTGCGTCGATCTCCTTTTGCCACACCCACTAAAACCTCGGTCTCTAAGCCCAACTCGACGAAGACTTGGCGGGCGATTTCCACCTGCCCTTTGCCACCATCAATCAGGACCAAACCTGGCATCAGCGCCTCACCATCTGCGACCTTTCCAAAACGGCGGGTCAACACTTGCCTCATCGCCGCATAATCATCACCCGGAGTAATACCTGCGATGTTATAGCGGCGATACAAGGAAGGCTGCATGGCATGCTGGGCATACACCACGCAAGAAGCTTGGGTCGCCTCTCCCGCGGTATGACTAATATCGAAACACTCGATATGCAGCGCGTCGAGAGCGACCGGGTCAGTATCAAGATCCAGGGCCTCGGCCAGAGCCAATGTTCGGGCACTGCGCGCCCCCGACTCCAGCAGCGCACTGCCTAGCGCCATTTCCGCGTTGCGCGTCGCTTGTTCGAGCCAAGCGCGGCGCACCCCTTGAGGGCGACTCATAAAACGTGATTTAGTGGAGGAAGTTTCCGCAATCAAATCGATCAACGCAGGATCGGGTAACGCGTGCGAACCCACAACGACTGCAGGTAAGGAATGATCCACATAATGCTGAGCGATAAAAATTTCGAGTACCTCTGCGCTAGAGTCGCCATCGGTATGCGTCGGAAAAAATGCACGATCGCCAAGATGACGCCCTCCCCGCACCATCGCCAAATTGACACAAACTTTACCCCCAAGGGAGGCCACCACGATGACATCGGTATCGCTTTGATCCGAATCCTCCATGGTTTGCTGATGCAAAACCTTGGCAAGCGCCCCCATTTGATCGCGCAACAGCGCGGCCTGCTCAAACTCAAGTGACTCGGCGGCACCTTGCATGCGCCGCTCAATATCGCCCATGATTTCCTGCGTTTCACCATTCAAAAATCGCGCGGCGCGCTCGGCGTCTGCCAAATACTCCTGCGGGGAGATTTCATCGACACATGGCGCGGAACAACGACCAATCTGGTGAAGCAAACAAGGTCTGGAACGATTGGCATAAACCGTATCCTCACAGGTTCGTAAACGAAAAACCTTTTGTAAAATCTGTATGGTTTCTCTGACGGCCCAAGCGCTCGGGTAAGGCCCGAAAAACTGACCTTTCTTTTGTGTCGAGCCACGGTAATACGCTATGCGCGGCGCCACATGACCAGAAAGCATCAAGTAGGGATAGGACTTGTCGTCGCGAAACAGAATGTTGTAGCGCGGGCGCAGCGTTTTAATCAGGTTGTTTTCAAGAATCAGCGCCTCGGCCTCCGAGCGCGTGACCGTGACCTCGATGCGGACCACGCGCGCCACCATATGACCGATACGAGGACTCGAGGGTGTCTTTTGAAAATAAGAGGACACCCTCTTTTTTAAATCGCGCGCTTTACCAACGTACAAAACCTCATCAGCCGAGTCGATATGCCGATACACGCCCGGTAGATGCGGCAGTTGCGCAAGAAACGCCTTGATATCAAAAGCGTTTGGCTCAGACTCGCTCATGGAGTGCTTGGACCGATTTCAACGCCTCAAGATAGGCCAATTGCTTTTGTAAGGATTTCCAGTCGGGCGCAGCTGACTTGGGCATCAAACGCTCGATCCTTTCTTGGGAGCGACGCGAAGATTTCCAAGAAAGTCGTTGCAACAAGTCATCCGCAAGATCTGGACGGTTACAGACCAAAGCCATATCACAGCCTGCGTTGAGTGCAGCGCGTGCGCGCGCCAATATGTCCCCAGCGACCGCGGCGCCTTCCATGGTGAGGTCATCGGAAAACACCACGCCGTCATAGCTCAATTTTTTGCGCAAAATTTCCTTAATCCAAATGGGTGAAAAACCTGCAGGCATCGCATCCACTTTTGTGTAGATGACGTGGGCGGGCATGACGGATGGAATCACTTGATCACCGAGCCATTGATAAGGTGCGGCATCATGTTCAAGAATTTTCTTTAAAGATCGCGCATCGCGTGGAATGGCATGATGCGAGTCAGCTGAGACTGCACCGTGACCGGGGAAGTGCTTACCACAGGCGCCCATCCCCGCTTGCGCTAGACCTTGCGCCAATGCACGTGCAAGCATCGCAACTACGCGAGGATCTCCATCAAAAGCGCGATCTCCGATAACACTGCTCACGCCAAAATCCAGATCCAACACAGGTGTAAAACTGAGGTCAACGCCACAAGCACGTAACTCAGCACCTAATACAAAGCCTACGTCGGTGGCCATGCGCATCGCACGCATCGGGTCCTTGAGCCACTCCGCACCTAAGCGTTGCATTGAGGGTAGCGCTGTAAAGCCATCGGTCTTAAATCTTTGCACGCGACCACCCTCGTGATCGACTGCGATTAATAGGCTTGGCGAACGCAACTGGTGAATACGCTGGGTCAGAGCAACCAACTGTTTACGGTTGGTAAAATTACGCGCAAACAGAATCACTCCACCCACGAGTGGATGCAGTAAACGGGCTTCTTCGGCAGAGGTCATTTTTAGACCTGTAACATCCACCATCAAAGGACCGCGAGGAATAACAGGGATGGTCACTTGGGCTTGGCTCGATTCGTGCATGATCATGCTCCTTTATTTGAATGCGTATTAGGTGATGTATCCGAGAGCGTCTCAACCACAACGTAAGCGGCTCCGTATTCGGACTCGTCGGTCAAGGAAACATGGGCGGGACCAAAACGCGTCTCATACCATCGCGCCAAGGGGCCCGAGAGAACCACTGCGGGTCGCCCACCCTTTAAATTGAGCGTTTGCATACGCGTCCACCACATGGGCATACGCATACCTAGTCCAACAGCTTTAGAAAAAGCTTCTTTTGCGGCAAAACGCGTTGCGAGATATCGCACTCCACGTCCACGATCCCGCGCCGCACGTGCTTTAAACACGCGCAACTCATCTTCGCCGAGAATTTTTTCCGGAAAGCGCTCAGGATGTCGTTGCCAAGCTCGGTCAATGCGCTCCATGTTGACCAGATCCATACCAATACCAGCGATCGCACCCAAGACAGCCTACCTTTAGTGTTGACGTGGTTGCAACAAGGCGCCTCGCTGCGCCTTGAGTCGGGCTTCGATCATGCAGGCTTTCATGTTGCGAATGGTGTTTTCCCAACCATCAAAAATCGCTTGCGCCACGAGCGCATGCCCAATATTGAGCTCAGCGATCCCCTCGAGCGCTGCGATTGGCGCAACATTCCCGAAATGCAAACCATGACCCGCATTGGTGCGCAAGCCGTGAGAAACCGCGACGGCGATTGCTGTTTTCAAACGGATTAATTCAGCGTCAGCTTGGTCTTGAGTTTTTGCTTCGGCATAAGCGCCCGTATGCAACTCAATCACAGTCGCCCCTGTATCGACAGCCGCGGCGATTTGACGCGCATCGGGATCGATAAACAGAGACACTCGGATGCCACTCGCCTGCAATTGCTCGACAGCGGCTTTGACCGTCGAAAAACCACCAATGACGTCCAGACCACCCTCGGTCGTGAGTTCCGTACGTTTTTCAGGGACTAAACACACATCCTGCGGAACCACTTTACAGGCGATAGCCAACATTTCAGGGGTAATCGCACACTCAAGATTCATGCGTGTGCGCAACTGAGGGCGCAAGGCAAAGACATCCGCATCCTGAATATGACGGCGATCTTCGCGTAAGTGCAAGGTGATCAGATCAGCACCCGCATCTTCTGCGAGCAAAGCAGCTGCAATCGGATCGGGATAAGCCGTATGGCGCTGCTGACGCAGCGTTGCGACGTGATCAATATTGACGCCAAGATCAATCATAGTGAGTGCTCTCTGTGGTGTGACTCTATTTGAAACATGGTAGCTCCCATCGCTGAGTGGTTACCTATAAAGTAAGATTATCACGCAGCGCGAGTTAGATCCCCTATTTGACAGCGGGATTGACCGAGGGTTTGACGTGGCTCTGCACAAGCGGACGCGCAATTTTCAACAATGCTGCGCTAAAAGTCACAGACTGCGTTGTAGCCGCTTGCATATTCACGTAGATAGGCGGATTGGCAACAATTTCCGGTGCAATCGTACCGGGCTTGACCCCTCTCAACACTCTCAGGGTCAACCGGCCGGCAGCAGAACCAAGGTCTTGCGCAGTTAAATCAAGCGCCGCGACAGCACCCGCTCTCACATCTTTGACGTCCCACCCGAGCAAAGGTATGCGGGCATCATTAGCGACCTGGACCAAGGCGACATACGCTTGATTGACCGTCGGATCCAAAAACGTTTGAAAAATATCGACTTTTTCGATCAGACTTCGAGCGGCAGAGCCTACCTCGAGTGGTCTTAATACCGTCAATTCAATTGCAATGAGTCCCGATCCGCTCAAACTTTCCTGAAACGCTTTGACCGCGGCCACCGAACTCGCATCTGTTGGGTTGTAAATCACGCCTACGCGACGGGCCTGAGGGGAAATTTGTTTAATCAGTGCAACCCTTTTTTGCAAAGGCAGTGCATCGGTCACACCCGTGACATTAGAACCCGACGGCCCCCACCCCGATACCACCTCGTTCACAACGGGATCAGTGATGCCCGCAAATACAACCGGAATCTGTGTCGTATGCATCATCACGGCTTTGGCGGCGAGCAATGATAAAACTATCACGACGTCCGGTTTTCCTCGGATCGTATCAAGCGCAAGCTGCTGCGCTCGCTCAGAAGATCCTTTCGCATCGACGAGGCTCAACTTCAGGTTGCGTCCCTCACGAAATCCTGCGGTACGCAGCACTTCGCGGATCCCTTCAGTCATCTCCGCCGTGACTTCATCTTGCTGGTAGGAGAAAATGGCGACCGACTTCGTCTGTGCAGAGACCCCGGCGCTGCCGATTAGCAGTGCAAAGGCAAACAGCCACGCGCCGAATATATTTATTTTCATTAAAGAGTCAACACTGATCAAATCGTCAATATGCCATCGCTGGAACGCCCAATCATCGAGCGTACCCATTTTTTAGCGGGCAATCCGTATTGTGACTCAACCACCTCGGCGCGTGCGAGTAATTGCTCGATGTCAATGGCGATCGGCGGTCCTTTAAAGGCCAACACGACTTGATTTCCTGCATCGATCTGAGGCAAGCTCAATAATCGACCCTCGAATGCCTCGCTTAAACGGCGGATATTCTTTTCAAAACTGGCATGCGCGCCAAATAGGTTGACCGTCATGACCCCGATCTCGCCCAGAACATTGCGGCAGTTCTGATAGAACGCCAGTGAGTCACGTACAGGCCCGGCGGCCTCGCCGTCGTAAACATCGACCATCAAAACCGCGCATTGGTCATGCTGACTTGGATCAGCGACCCACATCCCCGCATCCATGTGCTCAATCAGCATTCTCTCAGGTCTGGGTAATTTGAAATACATCTCGCAGGCCGACGTCACGAGAGGATTCCACTCGATCACGCGAAGCTTGCAAGGCGTTTGTTTTAAGCAAAAACGAGCCAGCGAGCCCGCTCCTAAACCGAGAATGCCGATCTTTTGTTGACGACTTGGCGCAAGAAAAAGAAGCCAGGCCATCATTTGGGCTGTGTACTCGAGCACGAGCTCGGCGGGCTTGGAGACCCACATCGCGCCTTGAACCCATTGCGTCCCAAAATGTAGATAACGAATACCACCCCCCTCAGAAATTGTGGGGATTTCATGCTGCGGTGGACACGCACTTTTTTTCCAAGCCATTGTAAAAAAACACCTTTTTTGTCATTTTCTATGCGCAGAATAGCATTGCCACATTGCGAAACATCTCTTTTACCTGTAGAATGGAACGCTTGACTTAGGATACGTGGCTACATTGCTGTGGCTGGCGACCCGACCAACCGAAAGGATTTAACATGAAAGCCGAGATTCATCCAAATTACCGCGACGTGGTGTTTGTTGACCTTCAGACAGGTAATAAATTCATTACGCGCTCGACGCTCAACAGCCGCGAAACCATTGAAATGGATGGCAAAACATATCCATTGTTCAAATGTGACGTGACTTCCGAGTCTCATCCTTTTTATACTGGTGCTCAAACACGTATCGTTGAGACTGGCCGCGTTGAAAAATTCCGCGCCCGCTTCGCACGGACGTCTGGCACCAAAAAGGCGTCTGTCTGATCCGATTTATTCAGATCGAACTTCGCGCAAAAAGGCGGCCCCCCTGGCCGCCTTTTTTTTGGTAACGTCGCCTAGTCACCTCATTATGAAGGTTTGAGTCCGAGCGTGTCGCCCTCCAACACACAGTCCACCCCGGCAAGATTAACAGCCAATGCGTCCAGCAAGCTCCCTCGCTTGGTGCTTCTGGTGTTGGCTCTCGCCTATGTGTCGGCTGGTCTGTTCGGCAGAGACCCTTGGAAAACGGATGATGTCGTCGGTCTGGCCACCATGCTTTCTGCCTTGCAATCTCAAGGCATAGATTGGCTGGTCCCACAAATTGGTGCGCTCAAACTGACTGAGGACGGCCCGCTCGTGATGTGGCTGGGTGCGATGCTGATCCATCTTTTCGGACCCTGGATCGGAGAGGTTACCGCTTCGCGTTTGCTTAACATGATTTGGTTTGGCATCACGCTAGGTTCGGTGTGGTATGGAACCTATTTGCTCGGTCGACGACCCGAAGCGCAGCCACTGGCACTACCCTTTGGCGGCGAACCTACCGTCAAAGACTACGGACGACTCCTAGCGGATGTTGCAACATTGCTGTTTTTAGCCACGGGGGGCGTACTACTACGCTTTCATGAAACCTCGGATGTCCCTGCGAATCTCGCGTTTCAAGCACTCGGTTTTTATGCTCTGGCCAGGATGCTAGACAAGCCTAAAATGGGCGCAACGATGCTCGTCCTCGCTCTCGTTGGCGCCTTTTTAACCCGTGCCTTGCCGGGTGTCGCCCCTCTCTTGCTGACCTTACCCATTGCCTTTTTCAAGCGCTCAGCTCTCTGGCCAGCGCGTTACTACGCCATTGGTTCGGTGTTGATAGCAGCCGTTCTGATCGCCTGCTGGTGGATCCCTACCCTGCAGCTTCACCCTGAGTGGATGAAGGCATGGCTCCACTGGAATCGTCTCAGTTTTGGGCTGCCTGAATACGAACAGGCCGTACGACCTTTGCGCGACCTTCCTTGGTTTCTATGGCCGATTTGGCCGCTCGCCCTCTTGGCCCTTTGGCAATGGAGGCGTTGGACAACGGCGCCTCATATCTGGGTGCCTTTTGCCTTTTTGCTAGGCGCTCTTCTGACACTTTTTATTTCACCTCAATCCGATGAGGCGGAGTATGCGCTACTGATTTGTCCGCTCGCGATATTGGCAGCTTTCGCTATTCCCACCATGCGTCGAGGCGTCATCAACACCCTCGACTGGTTTGCCCTGATGTGTTTTTCCGTCACGGTTGCTTGCGTATGGATTGGATGGTTTGCGCTGCATTTTGAGATACCCAAGCAGATCTCACTCAATATTGCTCGCCAGACGGCAGGCTATGAGCCGAACATGACTTGGTGGAGCGTGGTCTTAGCCGTTGTCTGCACACTCGGTTGGATCGCCATGATTATTTGGCGAGTCAAAGCCAATCCTAACGCGCTTTGGCGCGGATCTTTACTGGCCGCCGGTGGTCTCACGATTTCTTGGATTCTGCTCGTGCTGCTTTGGATGCCTGCGATCGATTACGTTCGAAGCTACCGCCCAATGTCCGCCGAAATTCGCAAAACGCTCGAAGGCCTGTCTTCAACTCCAGGAGAGCTCGCTTGCCTAAGGGGCCAAGGCTTAGCTCTCGGCCCACGCGCCTCCCTCTTCGTCTTTGATCATATCGAATTGGTCTACGACTCACTCTGTCCGTTTGTGTTGCAGCAAACGACAAAAAAGAAATTGGAAAGTGGTGAAGCTGGTTTTAGTGATCATGCCGAGGTCCTCTGGCAAGGCTCCCGAGGTGCTGATCGCTTTGATCGTTACAGAATTTTGCGCCTCCCCAACCGATGAGTGTTGTCGATACCTCGCCCCGTTCCTTTGGCGCAACACTTCGTGCGATTTTCAAACAGTCTTGGCCTATTTTAATCAGTCAATGGGCCAGCATGGCCTTTGGCGTCCTGGACACCGCGATGACGGGACATGCGGGTCCGATCGATTTGGCCACGATGGCCTTGTCGATCTCTATTTACATTACGGTCTTTATTGGTCTGACTGGGGTCATGCACGCCTTGATTCCCATACAAGCCCAGTACGTCGGTGCTGGCAAACTCGAACGCGTCGGACAAACTTGGGGGCAAGGCATCTGGGTCTCTCTGCTGCTCTCCGTTCTGGGTGGCGCCGTACTTCTTTTTCCCGATGTCTGGCTCAGTTTTTCGGGTGATCTCGATCCCTTGGTTCGCGCCAATGTCAAAAGCTACCTGCTCGCGTTGACTTGCGCTTTACCGGCAGCCCTCATGTTTCGGACTGTTTACTCGCTCGCGAATGCAGTGTCGCGTCCCAAAATGATCATGATGATCAATCTTGTGGGCATTGCGCTCAAATTATTCTTTAATTGGCTACTCATTTTTGGAAACTGGGGACTGCCGGCTTTGGGCGCCACCGGTGCGGGTATCGCTTCTGCCATTGTCTTTTGGATCAATCTTGCCATTGGACTCTGGATCGTCACCCGCACCCCTTTTTACAAACAATTTCATTTAAAACTCGGTCGTCCGCAATGGGGCGAACTGTGGAATATCTTGCGCCTTGGCATTCCAATGGGCGGATCGTACTTAGTCGAGGTCAGTGCTTTTACGTTTATGGCGTTATTAGTCGCTCAAGAGGGCACTGCCGTCATTGGCGGTCATCAAATCACTTCAAACCTGGCCGCTCTCGCCTTTATGATGCCGATGGCAATTGGTGTCGCGACTGCAGCGCTCACGGCCCAAGCAATTGGTGCGGGAAAACTTAACCAAGCGCATCGAACGAGCATGATGGGCTTAGTCATGGGCTTGGGTGGTGCGCTCATCACAGCCTGCGCGCTCTACTTTGGGCGAGACCTCATTGTGTCGCTTTACACGAACGACCCTGCTGTGGCCCTGATCGCCTTGTCATTGCTCGCTCTCTTGCCTTTCTTTCATATTGTTGATGCCATGCAATGCATCAACAGTTACCTATTGCGGGCGCACAAAATTGCTTTCGTACCACTCTGTCTGCAAGTGTTCGCACTCATGGTGGTTGGTTTAATAGGTGGTTGGTGGCTGGGTTTTGGACCTGGTCGCGGGCTGATTGAACCGCTGCGCAATCAACTCTTAGCAGGCTCACCCGTCGGGGCAGGCAGTATGTGGCTGATGGCCACGATCGGCTTAGCCATCTCAGCCGTGTTGCTACACGGCTGGTACCGCCACATCATCAAGGGTCTTAGGCGCAAGGCTCTCAAACGAGCTTAATAAAGGTATCGCGGTAGTATTTGAGCTCATCAATCGACTCGTAAATATCCGCAAGGGCTTCATGCTTACTACGCTTTTCAAAGCCTTTTAAAAGCTCTGGTTTCCAGCGGCGGGCGAGCTCTTTTAGCGTGCTGACATCGATCGTCCGATAGTGAAAAAACTGCTCAAGCTTGGGCATGTAATTAAACATAAAGCGTCGATCCTGGCTCACCGTATTGCCACAGAGTGGCGACTTGCCCGCTGGAACGTACTGTGAAAGAAAACCAATCAACTCAATTTCAGCTTGTGCCTCGGTTAGTGTCGAGGCTTTGACCTTTTCAATCAGACCGCTTTTCCCATGGGTGGAACGATTCCAGCTGTCCATCGCATCAAGCAAGGCATCCCCTTGATGAATCACCAAAACAGGCCCTTCTGCCACGACGGTCAAGTCAGGCTCGGTGACGACGACGGCCACCTCGATGATGCGTTCCTTTTGTGGGTCTAAGCCCGTCATCTCCATATCCAGCCATACCAGACGGAACTCATTAGGAACTGTTTTTCCATTTTGTGCAGAAGGTGCCTGAGAGGGGGTCTTGGCCATATAATCAATCCAGTTAAAACGTGATTTTCTCACATGCTGTCATAAGGCCCTTTGGACTCATGCTTACGATACTTTTTATTGCTTTCCTTCTCGCGACGATCGGAACACGTTTGTGGTTGGCGAATCGCCAGCTTCGTCACGTCGTGAGCCATCGCGAAGCCGTACCGGCCGAGTTTGCTTCGCGCATCGGCTTAGTCAGCCACCAAAGAGCGGCTGACTATACGGCCGCTAAGGTTAGATTAGGAATGATTGAGCTGGTTTTTGACGCCTTTATTCTGGTTGGCTTGACCTTGCTAGGTGGTCTTCAGCACATCGATCTCTGGGTCAGCACGCTCACCTCTCACGACTTATTGCGCCAAGTTCTTTTAATCGTGGCTGTCATGACGCTACTCGGTGCCCTTGGCATGCCCTTTTCCCTCTACCGACAATTCAAGCTCGAGGCAAAGTTTGGTTTTAACCGGATGACGCCTAAGCTTTTTGTGACCGACACCATCAAGGGAATTTTGATTGGTGCCGCACTCGGATTGCCGCTGATCGCTGCGGTGCTTTGGTTGATGGCCGAAGCTGGAGAGTTCTGGTGGGTCTGGGCCTGGGGCTTATGGTCTGTCTTTAATTTATTAGTACTCTTTATTTTCCCTACATGGATCGCACCACTGTTTAATAAATTCACGCCTCTCGAAGACAAAGCTCTTGCTCAACAAATCCAAGAGCTTGCGCAGCGCTGTGGCTTTTCGCTCAATGGTTTGTTCGTGATGGACGGCTCAAAACGTTC
>CAMBLP010000054.1 GCA_945868195.1 Bordetella parapertussis | reverse complement strand
GAACGGCAGCGAAGGCAAAACGCTTTCCAACGCTTCAACCGTTGCAGGCCCCACCGGTTCTCAGGGAGAAAAAGGCGACACGGGAGAAAAAGGTGAAACAGGTTCACCTGGTGCAAGTGGATTACCAGGTTCGACAGGTTCGACAGGTTCGACAGGTTCGACAGTAACTCCGGGTGCTGTAAGTTCTACAGGTGCTGCTGGTACTGAAGGATCTTCGAGCTCATCGAGTGCATCCAGTCCAATAGGGGGAGTTGCGGGTTCAGCGGGTGCCTCAGGCGCAGTCTCAAGCCCCCAAGTTGCTCAAGCTCAGAACACTGAGGCTGCAGCCGCACGCGAAGTCAAAACTGGTCTTGCCAAAGCCAAGCAATATGCTTCCGATCATGTTCTTGGCCTAGTGTTGGGTATTTCCGCGTTGCTCGCTTTGCTGATTGCCTTTTTGTTAAAACGTGCTGGAAACAAGACGCGGGATGATGAGTCAGATCAAGCGCCGAACAATCCACCGGGTCTTGCATCGGATTTCGATCAAAAGCTTCAGTCCATTGACTTGAATTTGTCAGCGGATGACAAGCCTACGCCCACACCCGCACCGACTTCTGGATCTACTAAAACAAGTGTCTGATTCGCCCGCGTCGGCTTTGGCACCGCCTTGCGAGATAGAGGCAGCAAAAGCTTCTGATCTAGGTGGTGAACTTAATCGGATGGCCCTCGGCATCGCTTATGACGGCCGCTCGTGGCAAGGTTGGCAAAAGCAGACACACGGCCTGACCGTTCAAGATACTCTTGAGCGCGCACTCCAAGTTTTTGTTGGTGGACCTGTCGATACTGTCTGTGCTGGTCGTACAGATGCCGGTGTTCATGGGTTGAATCAGGTCATACATCTCGATACGTACGTCACTCGCAGTCCAGAGTCTTGGGTGCGAGGGACCAATGCACATTTACCAGATTCAATTTCAGTGCAATGGGCTCAGTCTGTGCCTGCTGAATTTCATGCGCGTTTTTCAGCAACCGCACGCGCCTATACGTATGTCTTACTCAACACCCGGGTGCGTCATCCGTTGTGGCAGGGTAGAGCAGGTTGGGTATTTCAGCCTCTCAATGTCGAGGCCATGCAACAGGCGGCGCATTGCCTCATCGGTGAGCATGACTTCAGTAGCTTTAGATCTTCGCAATGCCAAGCTAAATCTCCTATCCGAACTCTTTATGGATTGGACATTACTCAGCATGGCGCACGTATCATTGTCCAACTTCGTGCCAATGCTTTTCTGCACCACATGGTGCGAAATATTTTAGGCGCTCTCGTTCAGGTTGGACAAGGGCGAGAGCCTGTAGACTATGTGAAACAGGTGCTTGAGGCTCGGGATCGCACTCAGGGTGCTCCAACTTTTGCGCCGGACGGTTTATATCTAACGAATGTGACGTACCCGGGCTATGCGTTACCTGTCGTGACAGCGAGTTCAGTGGGTTTGGATTTTCTAGGGTATTGAGGGGGAAACGATGCGAACGAGAATCAAAATTTGCGGCATTACGCGACACGAGGACTTGACGTGTGCTGTCAATGCGGGAGCGGATGCGGTAGGTTTCGTATTTCATCCTTCAAGTAAGCGCTTTGTTTCAGCTGAACGTGCGGCACAGCTTGTGCACGCTCTCCCTGCTTTCGTGAGTTCTGTCGCGCTTTTCGTCAATCCTGAGCGACAGGTTGTTCAAAACGTCATTGATACGATGCATCCCACGCTTTTGCAGTTTCATGGCGAAGAGACCCCGGAGTTTTGCGCCTCTTTTTCGACTCCTTATATCAAGGCCTTTCGTGTGGGCGCACCCGGGATGGATACTGCCCAGGGCCTCATGCATTCATGTTTACGATTTACCGAAGCAAGCGCTTGGTTGTTTGATAGTTATACGCCTGCCTATGGTGGTAGTGGTCACACTTTCGATCATGCGCTGCTGTCAGGACTTTTGGCGCTTGATCCAGCACAACGCGCACCGATTATTTTATCCGGCGGCCTCAATGCGCAAAACTTGCTTGAGCCGGTACGTCTCATACGGCCTTGGGCCGTCGATGTGAGTAGCGGTGTTGAGTTGGAGCCTGGGATTAAATCAGCGCCGCGCATTGTGGAGTTTGTTGCTGCAGTTAAAAAAGCAGATGCGTAATGTGCTTTTGACATCCATTCGATAAAACCGATATAATCTCGTTCTTTATAGGCGGTTAGCTCAGCTGGTTAGAGCGCCACGTTGACATCGTGGAGGTCGCTGGTTCGATTCCAGTACCGCCTACCAAGTGCCCCTTTTCAGGGGCATTTTTATTTTTGGTTTGGAATGGTTTTGGGCGGCACCTCCGCCAACGAATCCTAGGTATGATGAAGTCAAACGGCGGTTTTGGCCAACCCGTGACGATTCATCCTAAAGGAGACGACCCATGAGCGACGAACTGCCTACTGCAACACGAGTCAGTGATCCCGGAATCCGTGCTCTCTATAAATTAGAAAATCGTTGGCAGGCCTGGTTGGATGTTGAAGTCGCGTTGGCGCAAGCGCAGGCGGACTTAGGCATTATTCCAGAGCAGGCAGCAGTGGCCATTGCAAAGTGTGCGGATCTTTCACTGATGGATCGTGCTCGCATCGACGAGGGCTTGGCACGAACGGGACATCCACTGGTGCCCTTGGTGTGGGAGCTTGGTCAATTAGTTGGAGAGCCCCATGGCGGCTGGGTCCATTGGGGAGCCACTACACAAAACATAACTCAAACGGGCGATTTGTTGGTGCTGCGTCAGGCGCATCAAATTTTTAATCAATTACTCGAAGACCTGCTAGACGCAATGGCCGACTTGTCAGAAAAGAGTGCGGATATGCCGATTGCTGCACGTACCCATGGACAGCATGCCGTACCTGCCACGTTCGGCTTAAAAGTTGCAACGTGGATTGATGAAATATTGCGACATCTTGAGCGTCTAGAACAGGCTGCCCCTCGTATTTTTGTAGCGATGCTAGGTGGTGCAGCTGGTACCTATGCTTCGCTAGGTGAGCAAGGCCCCGCGGTGCAAAAAGGGATGGGTGAAAGGCTTGGCATGACTTCTATGCGCGTGCCCTCACGATCGATTTCGGATCATTTCACTGAAAATATCTGCGTGCTAGCAATGCTCGCTGCCACGTGTGGAAAAATTGGTCGAGAAATCTACGAACTCATGAAGACTGAGTTTGCGGAAGTTGAAGAACCGGTTCCTTTCGGTACGGTCGGTAGCTCGACGATGCCGCAAAAGCGTAATCCAAAACTATGCCAGGACGTTATCGCAGCAGCAGCAGAAATTCGCGCTCAAGTTCCCTTGGCGCTTGAGGCGATGCAAACTGAGCACGAGGCCGATCGCACGACAACTTTAATGATGGACACTGCAGAGTCTCGGGCGTGTATTGCGACAGGCGATATGCTTGCGCGGTTGATACTAATCATACGAGATTTAAAACTCGATCCTCAGAGGATGAGAAAAAATTTAGACCTGAGTGGTGGGCTGATTATGGCGGAGGCGGTGATGCTGACGCTGGGAGCAACGCTTGGAAGGCAGCATGCACATGATGTTGTTTACGATGCAGCCCAAGCAGCATTTGTTGAAAATAAAGCGTTTGGTGATTTGTTAAGTGCCGATCCGCGTGTGACCGAGCGCTTGGACTCTGCCGCCATCGCCAAGTTGATGGATCCGATCGAGTACTGTGGTCTCTCAGCAATGTTGGCGCGTGAGGCGGTGCAGCGGGTCCGCGATCGCCGCACACCTTAAGACACAACGCAATGTGAAAGTCTCAGTGACCGCAGCCGGGCAGAGTAAGCTCCGGCCTATATTCAAAATGGATGCTGTCGTAGTGCCACCATTTTCCACCCCACACAAAGCCCTTTGATTCAAAGATGTTCACGATTTGATTGAAATCCTCATTGAGTAGGATTTCGGAGGGAAATTTTCGGGTTTGACCTTGTGTGACGGTGTCCCATCTCCAATAGCGTCCAAGGGTGTTCGGTAATTTGAAATCAATCGCCACCCCAAGAGCATGCATACTCAAACGTTGCGTGCCTGCGATATTTCTCCATTGATATGTTCCCAAGCTTTGTTGAACGTATTTGGATAAGCCTGCTTGGTGAATCTGATGACCAACGGCTTCTAGGGCTCGAGCGGCTCCATTCACTTTAGAAAATTGGATCTTGCATTGGCACGGCGCCCAGTGCACAGCGATGAGGTTTTGGGCCACCTCAGCGGAAGACTTGCCATACATATCCATAAATAGTGGCATATGACGAAATCGTCCTGGATCCTCGTTGTGTTGAGGAGACGTGTCCAGCAAGCCCTTACGATAAGGCTGACGCAGCTGACTAAAAAGGTCGGCATGGTCGAGTTCGTCTTGAAAGTCTTTATATTTCTTTTCAGGTTGATATGGATAGTGTTGTCCCGTTTGCACAGAGATCAATTGATTGTCTGAGGAAAGCAAAAGCTTGTCAGGGTAAGCCACAGCCAGACATGAAAGAGGGTGTTTGACAGTGCCGCTTGCATTGCCTGTGATTGGTATTAAAAATAGGATGCCGATCAGGAGCCATACGATGAGCTCAAGGCGATAACGTACGCGGATGTGGCGGGCTGTGCTCAAGAGTGAGGCGAAGTGTTGGTTTGATTTCAACGGATTCTAGCTTTAATACGCTTCTTCGAGGGATCATTGCCCCCAATAGGGACTGCTCAGAATGGTAAACTTATGGATTGTCGTTTAGTTACAGGATTTGCATAGATGCTCTCAATTACGCTCCCCGACGGGTCGCAGCGTCAATACCCAGGACCCGTTACGGTCGCTGAGGTTGCTCAGTCGATCGGTGCTGGTCTGGCGCGTGCCGCGCTTGGTGGTCGTGTCACACAGGGTGCGGATAGCCGTTTGGTCGATACCACGCATCGCATCGAAAACGATACGCATCTTGCCATCATCACCCCCAAAGACCCGGACGGTCTGGATTTGATTCGTCACTCTACGGCACATTTGCTGGCCTATGCGGTCAAAACTTTATTTCCCGATGCACAGGTCACGATTGGTCCTGTGATCGACAACGGTTTTTATTACGACTTTTCTTACAAGCGCCCATTTACACCTGAGGACTTGGTTGCGATTGAAAAGAAAATGGCCGAGCTCGCCAAAAAGGACGAGGTTGTCACACGTGAGGAATGGTTGCGTGATGATGCCGTCACTTTTTTCAAAGGGATCGGCGAGGCTTACAAGGCCGAGATTATCGGTGCGATTCCTGGCAACGAAACGATCAGTCTTTATCGCGAAGGCGACTTTATCGACTTGTGCCGTGGTCCTCATGTGCCTAGCACCGGCAAGTTAAAAGTATTCAAGCTCATGAAGGTCGCGGGCGCCTATTGGCGTGGCGACAGCAACAACGAGATGTTGCAGCGTATTTACGGCACAGCCTGGGCCACCAAAGAAGACCAGGATGCGTATCTGCATATGCTCGAAGAAGCTGAGCGTCGTGACCATCGCAAAATCGGTCGCGACCTTGACTTGTTCCATTTCCAAGAAGAAGGTCCAGGCCTGATTTTCTGGCATCCCAAAGGCTGGGCCATTTGGCAACAAGTCGAGCAATACATGCGAGCCGTGTATCGCGACAATGGTTACCAGGAAGTCAAAGCGCCACAGATTCTCGATATTTCACTCTGGAAAAAAACCGGACACTGGGATAACTATCGCGAAAATATGTTTACCACCGAGTCTGAAAATCGTGTCTATGGTCTCAAACCCATGAATTGTCCAGGACACGTCCAAATTTTCAATTCGAGTTTGCATTCGTATCGTGACTTGCCACTGCGTTATGGCGAATTTGGTCAGTGCCATCGCAACGAGCCCTCAGGTTCCCTGCATGGCATGATGCGCGTGAGAGGTTTTACGCAAGATGATGGGCATATTTTCTGCACCGAGGATCAGTTGCAGGATGAGTGTGCCGCCTTTACTTCCTTACTTCAAAAAGTCTATTCTGATTTTGGCTTTACCGAGGTGCTCTACAAGGTTGCGACCCGACCTGAAAAGCGTATTGGTAGCGACGAGGTGTGGGACAAAGCAGAAACGGCTCTGATGGAAAGCCTTAAACGCACGGGTTGTGTGTTTGAGGTGTCGCCAGGTGAGGGCGCTTTTTATGGTCCCAAGATTGAGTACACGCTTAAAGACGCAATCGGTCGTCATTGGCAGTGCGGAACGATTCAGGTTGATTTCTCAATGCCGCAACGTCTTGGTGCGGAGTTTGTGGATGCGACTGACCAGCGCCGTGCGCCCGTGATGCTTCATCGAGCCATTCTTGGTTCTTTTGAGCGTTTTATCGGTATGTTGATTGAAAATCATGCCGGTGCGATGCCCGCATGGTTGGCCCCGGTCCAAGCCGTCGTATGCTGTATTTCGGAGCATACGGCCGATTATGCGGCAGAAATCACACAAAGCCTGAAGAAACAAGGCTTTAGAGTAGAATCAGATTGTCGTAGCGAAAAAATTACCTATAAAATTCGTGAACACAGTTTGCAAAAGGTCCCTTACATCTTGGTGGTCGGCGAAAAAGAGCGCCAAGCGGGGACTGTCGCAGTACGTGGACGTGGTGGGGTAGAGCTTGGTGTGATGCCTGCAGCTCAGTTTTTCTCACTGCTAAACGAAGACGTGGCATTACGCCGCAATTCCGGTTCGTCTGCATCGCAGTCGGCCTAACTACTAGGAGTCGTCAACATCGCAACAGAAAAACCACATCGCATCAATGGTGAAATTCGAGTTTCCGAGGTGCGTTTATTAGGCATAGAGGGCGAACAGCTCGGTATTGTGAAAATTTTCGACGCCATCCGCATGGCCGAGGAAAATGAAATTGATTTGGTTGAGATCGCCCCTAACGCTGATCCGCCAGTCTGCCGTTTGATGGATTACGGCAAATTTAAATACCAAGAACAAAAGCGCCTAGCCGAGGCGAGATCCAAACAAAAAATTATCCAGGTCAAAGAGGTGAAGTTCCGTCCTGCGACCGACGAAGGCGACTATCAGGTCAAGCTTCGTAACCTAAAGCGTTTTCTCGACGAGGGCGATAAAGCCAAAGTGACGCTGCGGTTCCGTGGTCGTGAAATGGCTCACCAAGAACTCGGTATGCGTGTTTTAGAGCGTGTGCGCGACGACTTGACCGACATGGCCGTCGTCGAAGCGATGCCCAAGCTTGAAGGTCGTCAAATGGTGATGGTTCTTTCTCCACGTAAGAAGGCACCTACAAAAGAAGCCGCGGCTTAACTCATGCATGTATTGTTTGTCCTAGATCCGCTACCGGGTTTAAACGCTTACAAGGACAGCTCTGTGGCGATGATGCAGGCGCTGGTCGCCCGCGGTCATCACTTCAGTGTTGCCTTGCAAGGTGATGTCTTCATCGAACGGGGTCAAGTACTCGCACGCGCGAGGCAAATCAACTTGGTCGCAGGTGCAGACTTACATGAGCATCACTGGTGGACCGAGGTAGGCGCTCCGATGGATACGCTACTGAGTACATTTTCTGCTGTGTTGATGCGCAAGGACCCTCCCTTTGATATGGAGTACGTCTACATCACGCACATGTTTGACTATGCGCAAGCTCAAGGCGCGCGCATCTTCAATAGCGGTGCGGCGATTCGCAATCATCCGGAAAAGCTTGCGATTACCGAGTTTTCGAAGTTTACGACGCCAACTCTGGTGACGCGTGACATGGCGCGCATCAAAGCGTTCCATCAAGAGCACAGCGATGTGATTGTCAAACCCCTAGATGGTATGGGTGGCACCGGTATTTTTAAACTTGCTGCCAACGAACCCAATCTAAACGCCATTCTTGAGTCCTTGACGCACGATGGACAACGGTCGATCATGGCGCAGCGTTACATCCCCGAGATTACTCAAGGAGATAAACGCATTTTACTGATTGGTGGCGAACCCGTTCCCTTTTGTCTCGCTCGGATTCCTCTAGCAGGTGAAACACGTGGAAATTTGGCTGCAGGTGGCCGTGGCGTTGCCCAACCTCTCTCCAAGCGTGATTGGGAAATTGCACGTGAAATCGCTCCTCAGCTGAGTAAAAGGGGACTATTACTCGTGGGGCTTGATGTGATTGGTGACTACGTCACTGAAATCAATGTGACGAGTCCAACGTGCTTTGTTGAAATTACAGAGCAAACGGGCTTTGACGTTGGGGCGCGTTTTGTTGAGGCCCTCGAACAAGCGGTTACTCAGGCAGCTTAGAGCGATGATCTCCATTTTTGTGGTTGCTCACGAGCCTCTCGCATCGGCCTTGGAGTCCTGCGCCAGGCATGTACTCGGCGCTGAACCTAATATTCAGGTTTTTGATATCCAATCTGGCGAATGTGCCACCGAATCCTCACCTCGTTTGGCCGCGGCTATGATTGCCGCTGATCAAGGCGATGGTGTTCTTGTTTTGACGGATTTGCCCGGTGCCACGCCCTCTAATATCGCAGCGACGGCTTCAGTCTATGCGCGTGAGAGAGGGGTTGCTTGTCGGGTGCTTGGGGGGGTCAATCCTTCCATGTTACTCAAAGCAATCACTTATCGCACCGCAGCACTGGATGTTGTCACGGACAAAGCACTTGCTGGCGCCACGCAGGCTGTGTTGCGTGTAGACTAATGTCATGTGCGTGAGCTAACCCTACTCTTATAGTTTCGATATGCCTGATCTCGATATCACCGTGTCTAACAAACTTGGTTTGCATGCCCGCGCTGCAGCCAAGCTGACCCAGCTTGCAGGCCAATTTAGCAGCGAAATATTCATTTCAAAAGGCGCTCAACGCGTTAATGCGAAAAGTATCATGGGTGTCATGATGCTCGCCGCCGGTATCCGCACCCCTGTCAAAGTTCAAGCCAATGGCAGTGATGCGGACCGGGCGCTTGAGGCTATTAAAAAGTTGTTTGATGACAAATTTGGCGAAGGCGAATAGCCAACCGGACGATTCACGTCCTGCCCCGATGGTTTGCTTGTATGGGCAGGGTGCTGCGCGTGGGTATGCGATTGGTCGCGCGCTCGTCATGGGCGCTGCCGCTCTTGAGGTTGCGCATTATCGTGTGCCTCTAGCGTCAATAGAAGCTGAGCAGCTTCGGCTGCGTCGTGCGCTTGAAACAACACGCAGTGAAATGTTGGAGCTTGCTCAAACTCTGCCTGAAGATGCACCGCGTGAGTTGGCGGCTCTTCTGAATGTGCACGGAATGTTGCTCTCAGATCCGTTACTCGCTGATGAGGCGCTGAATCTGATTCACGAAAAACATTACAACGCTGAGTGGGCGCTCACGACACAAGGTCAAACTCTCGGTGAGCAATTCGCTGCGATGGAAGACGAGTATTTGCGCGAGCGAGGCGCCGATGTTCGTCAAGTGATCGAACGTGTATTGCATGTTTGGTCGGGAACAAGAGCATTAAGTGCGTTTGATCGCGTTGGCGAAACAGATGAACCCTTGATCGTCATTGCGCATGACATTTCACCTGCCGACATGATTCGTTTGCGCGGAGGTCGGTTTGCGGGTTTCGCGACAGACCTTGGTGGAGCAACATCGCATACGGCGATCGTGGCCCGAAGTATGTCTGTTCCCGCAGTGGTGGCATTAGGTCATGCACGCAGTCTTCTTCGCGATGGCGATACGGTCATCATTGATGGTGTTCAGGGCGCCTTAATTGTTAATCCTTCACCTCTCGCGTTAGCGCAATATAAAGTCCTTCAAGAGCAATACTTGGGGGATCGTATGACGCTTGTGGCGCTGAAGGACGTGCCCGCCGAGACTCTCGACGGTATTACGATTTCTTTAGAAGCCAATATCGAGCTGCCAGATGAGGTGGATTTGGCGTTGGCGCATGGTGCCACAGGCATCGGTTTGTTTCGAAGTGAATTTTTATTTATCGGTCGTACGGAGTTGCCAAGCGAAGAAGAACAATATCTTGCCTATTCATCGGTCGTCAAAGCAATGCAGAATCGTCCCGTCACGATTCGTACGCTCGATATTGGCGCCGACAAAGCCTTGGACGGTGAGGCTACGGTTGCAACCAATCCAGCCCTAGGGCTGAGGGCGATACGTTACTGCTTAGCGCATCCAGACCTATTTGCTACCCAACTCAGAGCGATTTTGCGTGCATCGGCGCATGGCGTTGTCCGTATTTTGATTCCGATGGTCGCGCATATGCACGAGGTCAATGCCGCGAAAGCTGCCATCGAGTCTGCCAAGAGAGAGCTCGATGCGAGAGGGCAATCTTACTCGGACCATATTCAAATCGGCTGTATGGTTGAAATACCTGCGACCGCGATTGCCATTGATCCCTTCGCCGATGCTTTGGATTTTCTTTCAATCGGAACGAACGATCTGATCCAATACACGCTGGCGATTGATCGAGCTGATAACGAGGTCTCTGCGCTCTATGATCCTTTACATCCAGCTGTTTTAAAATTGATCGCTAATACAATCAACGCGGGTATGCGCGTGGGCATTCCTGTTGCTGTATGTGGTGAAATGGCAGGTGATCCTAAACTCACACGCTTGTTGCTCGGCCTGGGGTTGACAAATTTTTCGATGCATCCGCAGCAACTGTTAGACGTCAAACGTGAAATTAGACAAGGGCATTCCAACGCGCTGCGTCAACAGGTTGCCACCGCGCTCAATCGCCAAAGCACGATTGATCCTTCTGTTCTTGAGTAATGTTCCTATAAAAGCAAATCGCCGACTGTCAGGTGCTCAGTCGGCGATTTGTTTGAAACGACGATCCTACCCGTTATTAACGATGGTATGCAGACTCACCATGAGTTGTGATGTCGAGACCTTCGCGTTCCATGTCTTCGCTGACACGTAGGCCACATATCATGTCTGCAATCTTAAAGGCAAGGAAAGCAACGACACCAGACCAAATAATCGTAATCACGATTCCTTCAAGTTGAACGAGCAACTGTGGGCCAATCAGGCTGATTGAGTCAAGGCCTGGTCCGCCGAAAGCCTTTGCATTAAAGACCCCGACGAGTATGCCCCCGACTATACCGCCCACACCATGAATGCCAAACACGTCGAGCGTATCATCCGCACCCATCATGCGCTTAAGACCGTTGACGCCCCAAACACAGATCACACCAGCGGCAACACCGATGACGAGTGCTCCGACGGGACCGACCATACCAGCTGCGGGTGTGACACCAACAAGACCAGCAATCGCTCCTGAAGCAGCGCCCAACATCGAGGGTCGTCCTTTGATGGCCCATTCAGTAAAGACCCAAGCCATAATTGCGCCAACCGTGGCAATCAGTGTATTGAATAAGGCTAGAGCGGCAATCTCGTTGGCAGCAAGTGAAGAGCCAGCGTTAAAGCCAAACCATCCTACCCACAGCAATGATGCACCAATCATTGTCATTGGCAGATTGTGCGGCTGCATGGCTTCTTTGCCATAGCCAAGACGTTTGCCGACGACAAATGCGCCCACTAACGCTGCAATGCCTGCGTTGATATGAACAACGGTGCCACCCGCAAAGTCAAGGGCGCCTTTAGCCGCTAACAAGCCTTTGGTTCCATCCCCGGCAAACCAGATCATGTGTGCGATGGGGATGTACGCAAAGGTGAACCACAGTACCGTAAAGACCAAGACGGCTGAAAAACGTGCACGCTCTGCAAACGCACCAACAATGAGTGCGCAAGTGATACCCGCGAACGTGGCTTGGAACGCGGCATATAAAAATTCCGGGATGGACCCCGTCATTGAGTACTTTCCGTCAGCGGGGTTGAACATTTCACTGAAAAATGATCTTGAAAATCCTCCAACAAAAGCATTGCCTTCTGTGAAGGTAAGTGAGTAGCCGTAAGCGAACCAAAGCAACACGGCGACGGCGAACGTGCACATGACCTGCATCAATACCGAGAGAACGTTCTTAGAGCGAACTAAACCGCCATAAAACAAGGCGAGACCAGGCACTACCATGAGTAGAACCAAGAGGGTTGAGACGCCTACCCATGCGACATCGGCTTTATCCATTTTTAATGCTCCATTGATTCAAAAAATTAGAGTGCGGCTTCGCCGGTTTCGCCGGTTCGTATTCTGATGACTTGTTCAAGAGGGGCGATAAATATTTTTCCGTCGCCGATTTTTCCTGTACGTGCGGCTTGCTCAATGGCATCGATCGCTTGGTCAACAAGTTGATCCGCAACGGCGGCCTCGACTCGCAATTTTGGTAAAAAATCGACGGCATACTCCGCCCCCCGATACAATTCCGTATGGCCCTTTTGTCGGCCGAAACCTTTGACCTCGGTGACGGTGAGGCCCTGAACGCCCAACGTTGAGAGGGCGACTCTGACCTCGTCTAGTTTGAACGGCTTAATAATGGCAATAATGAGCTTCATGTATGTTTCCTCGAGTAAGGGGTATCGAGATTAAGCAAAAGGCGTGCCAGCTTCACGTCTGCAGTGATTCATCATCGTATCCACCCATGCACAGCACCGATTGATGCCTGCAAGGAGCGAAACTGGTGCGGCATGACTCAAGATGCACCAGACTGGTGCAGTGCTGGGTTCTTTTATCTAGATCCCGTCGGCTAGACTTAAAATAGCGATATTCGTTACAGGAGAGTTTCAAAATGAAATCCACAGCTTGGTTGGAAGAGTTCCAAAAAAATATTTCTGAACTCATCGCAAAAAGTCCTGCAGCCGACATCGAACGCAATGTCAAGGCCTTTATGGGGCAGGCCTTTAACCGTATGGATCTTGTGACGCGCGAGGAGTTTGATGTGCAAACCGACTTGCTGAGTCGAGCACAGGTTCGTATTGAGGCGCTTGAGCACCAACTCCACGCTCTAGAAGGTCGTGTGGCTGCGCTTGAAGCTGCCGAATAGTTGTTAAGGGTTTTACGGGGTGGACTGATTTATCCTAAACCCTGACGCTGAAGGTTTTCTCAACGCATACTCAGTGGCTTTGGGTGAAACCATGTCTCTGGCAGTTTTGTTGAGCCGATCTTTGCTCGGTTTAGATGCTCCGACCGTTCGCGTTGAGGTCCACTTGGCTCGGGGTCTTCCGAGTTTTTGTATTGTGGGTCTCGCTGATGCGGAGGTGCGTGAAAGTCGTGAACGTGTTCGCGCAGCCATTCAAAGTAGTGGTTTTGAGTTCCCCCTAGGGCGCCTCACTGTCAATCTATCTCCCGCAGATATTCCCAAGGAATCAGGTCGTTTTGATTTGCCTATTGCACTGGGCGTTTTATTAGTATCGGGCCAAGTCGCGACTCC
>CAMBLP010000053.1 GCA_945868195.1 Bordetella parapertussis | reverse complement strand
CAGGACGACGAGCGCTCCTGCAGCGTGGCGTTTCTGAAACCGGTCCCTATCAGTCCCCCATGGAGGACGGCATGCAGCATTTCCATGAGTGGTACCGTCATGCCATGGATCTCGGAATCGAAGATCAGCCCTAACCTTCTTTCTCAGGGAACTCTTTAATTCCTTGAAGGTCACAGCTACACTCACAATCGTTCGTTGCAATTTCCCTTAACGTTGACAAAGAGTCTATTAAAAAACATGAAGAGAATTGTCTTATTTCTGCTGACTAACCTTGCCGTGATGCTGGTACTGAGCGTGACGCTGAGCATTTTGGGTGTCAATCGCTTCATCACCGACCAGGGTCTGAACGTTCAGATGCTGCTGATCTTTTCCTTGATTGTCGGCTTTACAGGCTCGATTATTTCTTTGCTCATCAGCAAACCGATGGCAAAGTGGAGCACTGGCGCGCAGATCATTGATCCGCAAGCGCCAGGTGGCCCGCGTGAGGCGTGGCTGGTCGACACGGTGCATCAGCTTGCTGAACGCGCGGGTATTGGTCATCCTGAGGTGGCCATCTACGAAGGCGAGCCAAATGCCTTTGCGACGGGTGCTTTCCGCAACGACTCGCTGGTCGCGGTCTCGACAGGCCTTCTTGACAGCATGACCGAAGAAGAAATCTCTGCGGTTCTGGCCCACGAAGTCGCCCACATCGCCAATGGCGACATGATTACGTTGACCCTGATCCAGGGCGTTGTGAACACCTTTGTGGTGTTTTTTGCCCGCATCGTTGGTTATTTTGTTGACCGTGTGCTTCTCAAAAATGACAAAGGTCTCGGCGTTGGCTACTACATCACCGTCATCGTGTGTGAAATCGCCTTTGGCATTCTCGCCAGTGTGATCGTGGCCTGGTTTTCACGTCAAAGAGAATATCGCGCGGATGCTGGCTCAGCACAGTTGATGAGCTCACGCGAACCCATGATTCGTGCGTTGGCTCGCCTAGGTGGCTTAGAGCCCGGTGATTTGCCCAAGAGCTTTGAGGCTTCGGGCATTTCTGGTCGCAAAGGGATCAGTGCGTTATTTTCCACGCACCCCCCCATTCCTGCACGCATTCAAGCGTTGCAGCAAATGCCTGTAAGCTAAAGTATCAGTGGGCTTGTTCCCAGTTGGGACCAACGCCCAATTCCGCGATCAAAGGGACCCTCAACTGAGCGACCTCGCACATCAAGCGAGGTAGGTTTTGCTTGATGCGCTCGATCTCGTCATCAGGAACATCCAAGACCAGTTCGTCATGGACCTGCATCACAATCTTGCTCTGCAGTTTTTGCTCATGCAGCCAACCTTGGACGGCCACCATGGCGAGCTTGATCAGGTCGGCCGCGGTGCCTTGCATCGGCGCATTAATCGCCGCACGCTCAGCGCCTGCGCGCCGCGCACCGGCGGCATTGATATCGAGCAGCCATAGCCTGCGCCCAAAAACAGTTTCAACAAAGCCCTGCGCATGCGCAAGCGTTTTGGTCTCGGCCATGTACTGCGCCACGCCAGGATAGCGCGCGAAATAGCGATCAATATAGGACTGGGCGGCATCTCTGGTAATGCCAAGGTTGCTGGCCAATCCGAACGCACCCATGCCGTAAATCAAACCGAAATTAATCGCCTTGGCCGCCCGTCGCTGCTCACTGGTCACCTCCGGCAATGGCACGCCAAACACCTCTGAGGCTGTGGCGCGATGGATGTCCTCACCGGCAGCAAAGGCTTTTTGTAAATTCGCATCGTTGGAGACGTGTGCCATGACGCGAAGTTCGATTTGCGAATAGTCGGCAGAGATTATTTTTCCCTTGGTCGCGATAAAGGCCTCGCGCACCCGTCGACCCGCCTCGGAACGCACCGGAATGTTTTGTAAATTGGGCTCTGACGAGGCCAGACGTCCGGTAATCACCGAAGCTTGAGAGTAATGGGTGTGTACCCTTCCCGTTGAGGGATTCACCATCTTGGGCAGCTTGTCGGTATACGTAGATTTGAGCTTGGCAAGGCCTCGGTACTCGAGCAACACTTGAGGCAAGGGGTAGTCCTCGGCGAGTTTCGACAGCACTTCCTCGTCGGTCGAAGGCGCACCGCCTGCTGTTTTTCGAACAACAGGCAACTGCATCTTGCCAAACAGAATTTCCCCTAATTGTTTGGGGGAGTTGAGATTAAAGGGTTGTCCCGCCAACTCATAGGCCTTGCGCTCTAACTCCAGCAATTCCTGTCCCAATACGTGGCTTTGACGTCCTAACTCTGCAGAGTCGATCCCTACACCGGTACGCTCGATCTCAAACAACACGCGCGAGGCTTGCATCTCGAGAGCGTAGATATACTCAAGCTTTTCCTCCTGGCGGATTTTGGGGCGCAAAACCTCATGCAGACGCAAGGTAAAGTCGGCATCTTCGCAAGCGTATTGGGTCGCGCGTTCGAGGTCGACCTGATCAAAACCGATTTGGTGCGCACCTTTGCCGCAAATTTCCTCATAGGAGACGCCCTTGATACCCAGATAGCGCTGACAGAGCTCCTCTAGACCCACGCCCCGATGCGACTCCAACACATAGGCCTGCAACATGGTGTCATCCGCGACGCCACGCAAGTCTATGCCTTCGTTGGCAAAGACATGGGTGTCGTACTTGGCGTGATGGAGAAGCTTGGTCGCGCGCGGATCCTCAAGCCATGACTTCATCCGCTCAAGCACGCCTTCTTTAGAGAGTTGGCCTTGTGAGTCAGTACCGCGATGACCGACGGGGATATAGCATGCACCGCCCGCTTCTACGGACAAGGAAATACCGACGAGGCGGGCTTGCATGGCATCGAGCGACGTCGTTTCGGTATCGAGCGCGACACAGTCTGCCGCCCGGACTCGAGCGAGCCAGGCGTCCAACGCGGCCCAGTCCGTCACCATTTCATAGCTTTTGTGCTCAGGCGCGGCGGGCTTAGCGGCCTCAGTTGGGACACGGGTATCGCCCGTCGGAATCCGCTCTTGCTCGCCTGTCAATTCGCGTAACCAAGAGCGGAAACCATACCGTTCAAAAAGTTTGACGAGCGCTTCTGAGTTCGGACTTTTGGGTAACAGTGCCTCAATATTTGGGACCTCGCGACTCAAGTCACAATCAATTTTGACCGTCAACAACTCGCGCGTCAAAGCAAATTGGGGAATTGCCGTGCGTAAATTTTCACCGGCAACGCCTTTGATCTCGCCTGCGCGCTCAATCAGCGCGTCGACAGAACCGTACTCATCAATCCACTTGGCGGCCGTTTTAGGTCCGACCTTTTGCACACCCGGTACGTTGTCTACCGTATCGCCCACCAGCATCAAGTAATCCACAATCCGCTCAGGACCAACTCCAAATTTACGCACTACTCCGCTTGGATCGAGCTTTTCATTGGACATGGTGTTGACCAGCGTCACATAGGGGGTGACCAATTGGGCCAGGTCCTTATCACCCGTAGAAATAATCGTGTGTACCTCATGATCGCTCGCCCACTGCGCCAAGGTACCAATCACGTCATCAGCTTCAACCCCCTCGACCCCTAAGACAGGCCAGCCCATTGCGCGAATCGCCTCGTGGATCGGCTCGATCTGCGCGGCAAGGTCCTCGGGCATGGGGGGGCGATGTGATTTATATTCTGGATATAAGTCTTCGCGAAAGGTTTTGCCGCGCACATCGAACACACATGCGGCATACTGTGCCTGATAATCATGTAGCATTTTGCGCATCATGTTGACCACGCCATAAATGGCGCCTGTCGGCTCTCCCTGCGCATTACGTAAATCAGGCATCGCGTGATAGGCACGATACAGATAACTCGATCCATCTACTAGCAACAAGGTTTTTTTCATGGGCCACAAAGAAGAAAAAGTTTCGCCAGCACTCCAGCAAACAACCCAAATTATGTCAGAGATGCTGCACGCAGCCGATACTTTGGCAGAAATCGGACCCGCAATCAGCATCTTTGGCAGCGCGCGGATTAAAAAAGACTCCCCTTATTACACCTTGAGCGAGGCAATCGCTCGCGGACTGGCGAAGACGGGTTTTACGATTATCGCCGGTGGTGGTCCCGGTATCATGGAGGCCGCAAACAAAGGGGCCTTTGAGGCGGGTGGCACCAGCGTTGGTTTACATATCAAACTGCCAAAAGAGTCTAAACACAACGATTTTCAAACCATTAGCCTGCCCTTTCAGCATTTTGTGTCTCGTAAAGCGACCTTTTTCATGAATAGCTTAGCCTATGTCGTGCTACCGGGTGGTTTTGGCACGCTCGACGAGCTCTTTGAAGCGGTCACGCTCATGCAAACGGGAAAGATCCCGCCTGGTCCCGTGATTTTGGTTGGTACGGAGTTTTGGGGAGGGCTGATGACTTGGCTCCGGTCTCAGCTAGAACAAACCGCCCTTATTAACCCTCTGGATCGTCATACCTTAATCATCGAGGACGATCCAAATCGCGTGGTGCAACACCTTGTCGATTTTTACCGGGATCATCCAGGGATTTTGAGTAAACAACCTAACGCCCCGGTTTAAATCCTAGAGGTTGTCGCTGCACTAAAATCATTGCATATCACTCATTATTAAATGTTGGAGAAAAAATGGATCGCGCTGTATTTCCCATGAAACTAAATAATCCTGACTTGTTGCGTTCGCAGTCCTACCTCAACGGTCAATGGGTGGACGGCGAAGACGGCGCAGTTTTCTCGGTTGATAACCCAGCGACGGGTGCTGATATCGCGCATGTCGCCAACCTAGGCCCCAATCAAGCGCAGAGGGCGATCGAGGCGGCTAGCGCAGCATTTCCTGCTTGGCGGGCACGTACGGCCAAAGAGCGTTCGAATATTCTGCGCAAGTGGTTTGATCTGATCAATGCCAATACAGATGACTTGGCGCGCATTATGACCATTGAACAAGGCAAGCCCTTCGCTGAAGCAAAAGGCGAAATCGCCTACGGTGCCTCATTTGTCGAGTGGTTCGCCGAACAGGCCAAACGCGTCATGGGCGATACGATTTCAGCACCGATTGCCACTAACCGCATGCTAGTTCTACGCGAACCGATTGGCGTCTGCGCGGCGATTACGCCTTGGAATTTCCCGACGGCAATGATCACGCGCAAGGTCGCGCCGGCATTAGCCGCAGGTTGCACCATCGTCCTCAAACCTGCCGAGCAAACGCCTCTGTCAGCGCTGGCCCTAGCCGTTTTAGCCGAACAAGCGGGCATCCCTGCTGGCGTACTCAACATCATTACTGCTGACAGCGAACAATCGATCGCCATCGGTAAAGTGTTGTGCAATAGCCCGACTGTTCGCAAACTCACCTTCACAGGCTCAACCCCCGTCGGTCGCATTTTGATGCAGCAGTCTGCACAGACCCTCAAGAAAATGTCACTAGAGCTGGGCGGTCATGCACCTTTTATCGTGTTTGAAGATGCTGATATCGACGCCGCCATCGAAGGCGCAATGGTCTCCAAGTATCGCAATGCGGGTCAAACATGTGTCTGCACTAACCGCTTTTATGTTCACGCCAAGGTCTATGACAGCTTTGCGGAAAAACTTGCCGCACGCGTATCGGGCACACTGTCGGTGGGTGAGGGATTTGAAGACAAGGTCACAACGGGCCCGTTGATCGACGATGCGGCTGTGGCAAAAGTCGAAGAGCACGTGCAGGATGCGATCGCCAAAGGCGCCAAGATCCTGTGCGGTGGTGGAAAGCATGCACGCGGTGGTCGTTTTTACCAACCCACCGTCATCACGCAAGTCACTGAAAATATGCTCTGCATGCGTGAAGAAACCTTTGGTCCTCTGGCACCCATCGTCAAGTTTACCGATGAAGCTGAAGTCATTCGCTTAGCGAACAATACCGACTACGGCTTGGCCTCTTATTTTTACAGTCGCGATATCGGTCGCATTTTCCGTGTCGCCGAAGCACTTGAGTACGGGATGGTCGGCGTCAATACGGGTCTGATCTCCAATGAAATGGCACCTTTCGGTGGTGTCAAACAATCAGGACTCGGTCGCGAAGGTTCTGTCTACGGCATGGACGATTTCATGGAAATGAAATACGTGTGCTTGGGCGGCATTTAAGCCTTTGCGGGTTGACGATTCAATATCGTCACCATAAAAAACGCAGCCTAGGCTGCGTTTTTTATGGACTCAGGCGATGATTAGGCGCCATCACGGGACATCTTACGACGCTCGTGCTCTTTGAGATAACGCTTACGCAAGCGAATGCTCTTGGGTGTGACCTCAACCAACTCATCATCGCTGATGAATTCGACAGCGTACTCAAGGCTCATATCGACTGGAGGAACCAAGCGAACGGCTTCGTCAGTACCTGAGGAACGCACGTTGGTCAGCTGCTTACCCTTGATGGGATTCACAACCAGATCATTATCACGGCTGTGAATACCGATGATCATGCCCTCGTAGACTGGATCGTTGTGCACCACAAACATACGACCACGGTCCTGCAGCTTCCATATTGCATAAGCAACCGCTGCACCATCATCCTGACTAATCAGCACGCCGTTATTACGCTCGCCAAGCATGCCGTCCTTGACAGGGCCATAGGCATCAAAAGTGTGGCTCATCAAACCGTTGCCGCGCGTCATCGTCATAAAATCGCCCTGAAAGCCGATCAGACCACGTGCGGGCACACGATACTCGAGACGCGTGCGTCCGCGACCATCACTGACCATGTCGAGCAACTCAGCTTTGCGTTTACCGAGCTCTTCCATTACGCCACCTTGCGTATTGTCCTCAAGGTCAATGCTCAGATTTTCGTATGGCTCGAGTTTGACGCCATCCTCTTCCTTAAATACGACACGAGGGCGCGATACAGCCATCTCGTAGCCCTCGCGACGCATCGTTTCGATCAAGATCGTCAGATGCAATTCGCCTCGTCCTGACACCTCGAAAATGGTATCGTCATCAGTGTCCTTTACACGCAGGGCCATGTTGGACTTGACCTCGCGATCAAGACGCTCACGCAACTGACGGCTCGTCACAAATTTACCTTCGCGACCCGCCAGAGGGCTGGTATTGACCATAAAGTTCATGGTCAGCGTAGGCTCGTCAATCTTGAGCATCGGCAAACCTTCGACTTTTTCAGGCGCACACAAGGTGGTGCCGATCGAGATTTCTTCGATGCCGTTAACCAGAACGATGTCACCTGCAATCGCACTGTCCACGATCTCACGCTCAAGGCCTTTGAATTTTAGGACCTGATTGACGCGGCCTTTAAAGGTCGCACCATCTGGACCATTCAAACACACCACATCCATACCTGTTTTCACACGGCCACGACGAATTCGGCCAATACCGATTTTGCCAACATAGGAGTTGTAATCGATTGAGGTGATCTGGAACTGCAAAGGAGCATCAGGATCATCCTCACGCATCGGCACATGTTCAAGAATGGCATTGAACAGTGGACGCATGTCGCCTTCACGGACGTCTTCGGTTGGGCCAGCATAGCCATTCAAACCCGAAGCGTAAATGACGGGGAAATCCAATTGTTCTTCTGTTGCGTTAAGCTTGTCGAACAATTCGAAGGTCGCATTAATCACAAAGTCACAACGCGCACCTGGGCGGTCCACTTTATTGATGACAACAATAGGCTTGAGTCCAAGCGCCAGCGCCTTTTTGGTCACAAAGCGCGTTTGCGGCATCGGGCCTTCGACGGCATCGACTAGCAACAATACGCCATCCACCATCGACAGAACGCGCTCCACCTCACCACCGAAGTCTGCGTGTCCGGGTGTATCCACAATATTGATATGCGTACCTTCGTACTCGACAGCACAGTTCTTTGAAAGAATCGTAATGCCACGTTCTTTTTCAAGATCGTTGGAGTCCATCACGCGTTCGGTCATGCGCTCGTTGGAGCGGAAAGTACCGGACTGACGCAAAAGCTGGTCAACCAGTGTCGTTTTGCCGTGGTCGACGTGGGCAATAATCGCAACGTTACGCAATGCGCGTGACATACAAATCCTTTAATAAGACTGAGCAGACACATCGTCCGCAGGTGATACATGAATGGAACCAGGTAAAACAGCACCTGGCGAAGCTGTGCTTTTTTTCGCTGGCACTAGCTCAGCGGGTAAATCTTCTATCGCAATCAAGACACTCTCAGGTGATTCCATCGTCTGTAATGTTTCTAATTCAATCGCACCCTCTAGCGAAAAAGGACCGACTTGCGTGCGCCGCAACGCGGACAAGTGTGCAAAACAACCCAGTGCGCGTCCAATGTCTTGTGCCAGCGTCCGGATATATGTACCTTTTGTACATAACACCTGTATGACAGCCGTCGTTGGCGTCATGCTCAGCAATTCAAGTTGCCGGATCGTAATCTCTCTAGGCTCGCGCTCAAGAACAATCCCCTGACGTGCGTACTCATAGAGCGGCTTTCCATCTCGTTTTAACGCAGACACCATTGGAGGAATCTGCATTTGAGTTCCCATAAAACGCTCGAGCACTGGACGCAAGGACGATTCAGTGACCTCCAAAAAGTCTGCGGAGGCTTCGCTCACAACAAGGCCAGTCAAGTCGCCAGAGTCCGTTTCACGGCCAAACGCGATCGTGGCGAGATAACCCTTGTCTGCACTCAACATGGCACCAGAAATTTTGGTGGCACGTCCCATACAGCACACTAACAAACCGGTTGCAAAAGGATCAAGCGTCCCTGTGTGACCCGCCTTTTGCGCATCCATGGCATGCTTGGCGCGTTGAAGCGCGTGATTACTCGACAAGCCCACAGGTTTGTCCAACAACAACACTCCATCGAGCACGCGCCCGCGTTTTTTAGCCATCGTCAGTGTTCCTAAACGACAGCCCTAAGGCTTGTCATCAGGCTCGTCGGGGACACCCGCGTATTGACCGGGCAAATTCGCCAGATCGATCAACGCGGACATCGCGATACCGTGCTTGAGGCGCGGATCATGAAAGAAGTGCAGTGTCGGCACCGTGTGGATATGCAATAACTTGTACAACTGGGAATGAAACCAACCCGCTTTTTCATTGAGGAGAGCCTGAGCCTGCTCTGCCTCGCCACCGAGCACCGTGAAGTAGACCTTGGCATGCGCATAATCAGTGGTCAGCTCAATGCCGGAGAGCGTGATTAAACCCACACGACTCATATCGATTTCACGCTGAATGATGATGGCCAGATCTTTTTGGATCTGGTCAGCGAGCCTTAAATTACGGCCGGGCGAAGTTTTTTGTTTATGACGACTCATTAATGGGCATTAAAGCGTGCGAGCCACTTCCCTGATTTCAAAAATTTCGAGTTGATCACCGACTTGTAAGTCGTTGTTAGCACGCAAGGTGATACCGCAATCAAAGCCTGACTTCACTTCCTTGGCATCGTCTTTAAAACGACGCAACGAATCAAGCCAACCACTCCAATGCACAACGTTGTTACGCAGCAAACGCACCTGTGAATCTCGACGCACCACACCATCAGTCACCATACAACCCGCAACAGTACCAATCCGGGAAATGGTGTAGACCTCGCGAATTTCGACCATTCCGATGATTTCTTCACGCTTTTCAGGTGCCAACATGCCCGACATGGCAAGTTTGATCTCATCGACCGCGTCATAAATGATGTTGTAGTAGCGGATATCCACGCCGTTGTTTTCAGCCAGCTTTTTGGAGCTCGCATCTGCGCGGACGTTAAAGCCAATCATGACCGCACCCGAAGCAATCGCCAAGTTGACGTCACTTTCTGAGATGCCGCCAACTGCGGCATGAACCACTTGAACACGAACTTCTTCGGTAGAGAGCTTAAGCAAGGAAGCCACCAAAGCCTCTTGTGAGCCCTGTACGTCTGTTTTGACAATCAAGGAAAGGGTTTGCGAGCCTTCGACGATATTTTCAAACATCGACTCAAGCTTAGCGGCTTGTTGACGCGCGAGTTTGACGTCGCGGAACTTACCCTGACGGAAGAGCGCAATCTCGCGAGCACGACGTTCATCGGCTAAGGACATCATCTCATCACCCGCAGAGGGAACCTCGGTCAATCCTTGAATTTCAACGGGAATCGAAGGACCCGCTGATTGAATAGGTTTGCCATTTTCGTCGAGCATGGCGCGCACTCGACCATAACTGGAGCCTGCAAGCACAACATCTCCACGATGTAAGGTGCCACTTTGTATCAAAATGGTTGCCACTGGACCGCGGCCCTTGTCGAGTCGTGCTTCGATCACGATGCCTTTGGCAGGCGCATCGACAGCGGCTTTCAGTTCTAGCACTTCGGCTTGAAGCAATACGTTCTCGAGCAACTCATCGATGCCCTGGCCAGTCTTGGCCGATACTGAAATAAAGGGTACATCACCACCGTATTCTTCGGGGACGACTTCCTCAACTACCAACTCTTGCTTGACGCGCTCAGGATTGGCATCGGGCTTGTCAATTTTGTTGACGGCGACCACAAGCGGCACACCCGCGGCTTTCGCGTGGTGAATGGCTTCTTTGGTCTGGGGCATCACGCCATCATCAGCCGCGACCACCAAAATCACAATATCAGTTGCCTTGGCACCACGGGCACGCATGGCCGTAAAAGCCTCATGTCCTGGTGTGTCTAAAAACGTCACCATGCCACGTTCAGTCTGAACATGGTAGGCACCAATGTGCTGCGTGATGCCGCCAGCTTCGCCAGAAGCAACCTTCGCGCGACGAATGTAATCAAGCAACGAAGTTTTACCGTGATCAACGTGGCCCATCACCGTCACAACCGGAGCGCGCGCAAGCAATTGAACGTCTTCGTGAGGAGCGGGTTCGTCAAGGAAAGCTTCGGGATCATCGAGCTTGGCTGCGATGGCTTTGTGACCTAACTCCTCGACCACAATCATCGCCGTCTCTTGATCGAGCACCTGGTTGATGGTGACCATCTGACCAAGCTTCATTAAGTGCTTAATGACCTCACCCGCTTTCACGGACATTTTGTGCGCTAAATCTGCAACGCTAATCGTCTCAGGAACGTGAATTTCGCGGGCGATAAACTCAACCGGTGCGGGCTCACGTTGATCTTGTACGACGTTGTTCGCACCACGTCCGCCTTTTTTGCCGCCAGATTTACTTTTGCCACCCGCACGCCAGCCTTCGCGGCCAGGCGCAGCAGGCGCATCACGCTTTTCTGCAGGTTTTTTACGCGAGGCATCGTCCGACCAAGTCGAGGCGATTGCGCCAGACTTCAGAACCTTTTTACCTACGCCATCCGAAGCGCCGTCTTTCTTGGCACCCTTGGTTACACCAGGTGAACCAGTCGGTTTATGCAAAGTCCCCAAGAGCGGTGCCGCCTCTGGCTCTGGACGGACGACTTTGCGAGGACGATTCAACATATCACGCAGAGCGGCGGCTTCAGCTTCAGAAACACGACGTGCCTCATCGCGGGATTCGCCCTCGCCTGGCAAAGCATGCACAGGAGGCACGGCACGACCACGCATCGGTTTTGCGGGTTTGGCGATTTCGTCTTGAGGCGTTGACGTCGCAGGCGCATCTGCAACAGCGCTCACCGCAGGAGCAGTATCTTTGGATTCAGTAACGGAAATCTGCGGTAACTCTAACTTGACTGGGACAGAAGAATGCTCTTGGACGACGGCCGTACCCTCACCTTTAGGATCCTTGACGGTCTTTCTGGGGGGTGTTGATTCCAATACAGCGCCAACAACAGGGGCTAAAAGTTCGGACTCGACGGCCTCAGACATTGTTGCGGTCGCTGGGGGTGTTTTAGCGTCACTGGTCTGAGCGGGTTGCGCAAGCGGCGACACATCGGAAACGATCTTAGAACGAGAAGCGTCCTTAACGACCGATGACTCTGCAAGAGTGGTTTGCGGCTTTTCGACAGTATCGGCCGAAACAGGAACTGGCGCGGAAATCTGTGTGGGCTCTTTGGCCTTGACAGGCGCAGCGGGCACGTCATTTTGCTCGACCTGGTTTGCACGCTCCTGCCCAGAAGGAACGGCAGCGGGGACATCAACCAATTCGGGGGTGTCACGTTTGACGAACACACGCTTTTTACGGACTTCGACTTGGATCGTTCGCGAACGACCAGAGCCGTCAGCCTGACGGATTTCGGAAGTTTGACGACGGGTCAAGGTAATCTTTTTACCCTCGGTCGCTCCATGCGAGCGACGAAGAGACTCGAGCAAGCGAGCCTTATCGCCATCAGTGACGTTGTCTTCCACTGAATTAAGTTCGACACCCGCAGCGCGCAGCTGTTCTAACAGCACGTTGGCAGGCATTTTCAGCTCGATAGCGAACTGGGCGACTGTATTACTCGACATTAGACTCTCTCTTACCTATTTACAGCGTGACAACTTCAAGTGCTGGGCGACCGATGCCGCCCGACCGACTTTTTCTTTTTACTGATCTTCAAACCAGTGCGCGCGGGCAGCCATAATGAAGGCACTAGCAGCGCTTTCATCGAGACCTGACATTTCACAGAGCTCGTCCGTCGCCAATTCAGCCAACTCATCACGCGTGGTGACTCCGCCAATGGCTAACTTTGCCACGAGTTCAGGTGTCATGCCCTCAAGCGTCAACAAATCCTGAGCCGTCTCGACACGCTCTTCCTGAGCGATTGCCTCGGTCAGCAATGCATTTCGCGCACGATTACGCAGCTCATTAATCGTATCCTCATCGAAGGACTCAATTTCCAACAACTCTTGCATTGGAACGTAAGCGATTTCTTCGAGCCCAGTGAAGCCCTCATCAATGAGGATATCGGCAACCTCTTCGTCGACATCGAGTCTTGACATAAAGGTGCTGCGCAGTTGAGTACGCTCAATCTCTTGTCTGTTCTGACTTTCTTCGGGTGTCATGATGTTGATCTGCCATCCCGTCAGCTCAGAGGCGAGCCGGACGTTTTGACCTTTTGAACCAATCGCCTGGGGTAAATTTTCCTCATCGACGACGACGTCCATGGCGTGGCGATCGTCGTCCACCACGATTGACTCAACGTTTGCCGGCGCGAGCGCACCAATCACAAACTCGGCAGGATCGTCAGACCACAAAACGATATCGACTTGCTCACCGCCGAGCTCATTACGCACCGCAGTGACGCGCGAACCGCGCATTCCAACACAAGTACCAATCGGATCGATGCGTTTGTCGTAAGCCACAACAGCAATCTTGGCGCGCACACCCGGATCGCGAGCGGCACCTTTGATTTCCAACAGGCCCTGCTCAATCTCAGGCACTTCATTTTCGAAAAGTTGACGAATGAAGTCCGGCGCGGTGCGAGATAAGATGACTTGCTGGCCACGTGCAGTGCGGTCGACTTTCAATACCCAAGC
>CAMBLP010000052.1 GCA_945868195.1 Bordetella parapertussis | reverse complement strand
TCAGCCGAGGCGTCTGACAATTCAAAGGCCTGTTCGGCTTTGAGGTTTGGCAAACCTTCGATTTCGAGGATACGGCCAGAGAAGATGTTGATCTTGTTTGACTTACTGACAGTCATGAGGCCAGCTTTGATCGCATACAAAGGGATCGCACTGACAAGGTCACGCAAGGTGACACCGGGTTGCATTTTGCCCTTAAAACGCACCAATACCGACTCAGGCATATCCAGAGGCATCACGCCAGTGGCGGCAGCAAACGCCACCAAGCCAGAACCTGCTGGGAAGCTGATGCCGATTGGGAAACGTGTGTGGGAGTCACCGCCTGTGCCCACTGTGTCGGGCAGCAACATACGGTTGAGCCAGGAGTGAATCACGCCGTCACCGGGACGCAGGGAGATGCCACCACGGTTGCTCATAAACTCTGGCAGTGTGTGATGCGTTTTGACGTCCACAGGCTTTGGATAAGCCGAAGTGTGGCAAAACGATTGCATCACGAGATCAGCAGAAAAGCCCAAACAAGCGAGATCTTTTAACTCGTCACGTGTCATCGGGCCTGTCGTGTCCTGACTGCCCACGGAGGTCATCTTGGGCTCACAGTAAGCACCGGGGCGCACGCCCTGGCCTTCAGGCAAGCCACACGCGCGACCCACCATTTTTTGCGCCAAGGTAAAGCCCTTGGTGGAGGCTGCAGGATTTTGTGGAAAGCGGAACAAGGTCGAGGCTGGCAGACCGAGTGCTTCGCGTGCTTTGCCAGTCAGCCCACGACCGACGATCAGCGGAATACGTCCGCCGGCACGTATTTCGTCAAAAAGTACCTCTGACTTGACTTGAAACTTTGCAATGACCTTGCCATCTTTTAAGGCTTCGCCGTCATAAGGACGCAACTCGATCACGTCACCCATGTTCATGTTGGAGACATCAAGCTCAATGGGCAGTGCGCCAGCATCTTCCATTGTGTTGTAGAAAATCGGGGCAATTTTATTGCCCAGACAGACGCCACCAAAGCGCTTGTTGGGTACAAAAGGAATGTCTTCGCCGGTGAACCACAAAACGGAGTTTGTAGCAGATTTACGCGAGGAGCCCGTGCCCACCACGTCACCCACATAAGCAACCAAGTTGCCTTTTTTCTTGAGGTCGTTGATAAATTTAACAGGGCCGACCTTGCCGGCTTCTTGAGGCTCGATACCAGGGCGTGGATTCTTGAGCATCGCTAAGGCGTGCAAAGGAATATCAGGACGACTCCAGGCATCAGGCGCGGGAGACAGATCGTCCGTATTGGACTCGCCAGTCACTTTCAACACAGTAATCTTAAGGCTCTTGGGGACTTCGGGGCGGCTCGTAAACCACTCGCCGTCGGCCCAGCTTTGCATCACTGATTTTGCATTGGCATTGCCTTTGAGCGCTTTTTCTTTGACGTCGTGAAAGGCGTCAAACATCAATAATGTTTTCTTGAGGCCGTCCGCAGCGATCGTACCGACTTCTTTGTCGTCGAGCAGCTCAACCAGAGGACCGATGTTATAGCCGCCGAGCATCGTCCCGAGTAATTCAGTCGCCTTGGCGCGCGTAATCAGCGCACACTTTTCTGAACCTAACGCGACCGCAGCAAGGTATGAAGCCTTGACTTTGGCGGCATCATCGACGCCCGCTGGTACGCGATATGTCATCAGTTCGACGAGTACATCGCCTTCGCCTGCCGGGGGGGCTTTGAGCAACTCAATCAGGTCAGCGGTCTGCTGCGCCGAGAGCGGAAGGGGAGGAATACCAAGGGCTGCGCGTTCGGCAACGTGTTGGCGATAGGCTTGTAGCATGTGAGCGCCTTTTTATGTGGTGAAGGATGAATTGATTGTAGAGCGAAGAGCTTGGTGTCGCAAGTGTCTTATATCTTATATAAGACTTTAAAAAAACAAGTAAATCTTAATTTACCAGAGGTGCGTAATGGGGGTGCTTTTTGATGTAGGCCGCTACATAGCTGCATTGAGGAATGACCTTCCAGCCTTGTGACTGTGCATGCTCCAGAGCAAATTTGGTGATTTCGGCGGCTAGACCGCGTCCGCCCAGCTCGCTTGGAACGCCAGTATGGGTGATGGTCATCACATTGTTGTTCAAGGTGTAATCGAGTACGCAGCGATGACCTTCAAGCCTGAGCTCAAAGCACTTGCTTATGACATTGTGTTCAATCGTGCTCATCAATTAAGACCCTATGATCAAAAGCGCCCAAAGTCCCAACATTGCAACAATACCCACTGCGCAGCTACCCCACAGGCCAACAATGGGCCAGCGCACACTCATCGGTAGGTTTACGGGATCGACGTGCGACAACAACCGATTGGCATTACTGGCAAACGAGGCGGTAGATTTGTGAAAAAGGATCCGTAAAAAGTAGTCTAGCGTAATCGTCAATCTGATGCTGATAGGCAGATCTGCGAATCTGCGCTCTTTTAGATAGGGATGTTTAAAACGAGCGTTGACTTCGCTGATCTTGTAAAACCATAAATAGGCACCTGAGATAAAAAATACAAAGGAACAGGTGACGAAAAACGTAAAAGTCAGAACGAGCGCGTGAGAAAAATATTGTTGCATAGTGCCTACTTAATCGTTGATAAGTGTTCGCGCGGATTAGCCCGGAACGCGAACCCAGCCTTCCATGAGGACACGGGCGCTGCGACTCATCATGGCTTTTTTGACTTGCCATTCCCCACCCACTTGATCAGCCTGTGCACCCACTCGCAGGGTGCCTGATGGATGACCAAAACGAACGGCGTCCAAGTTGCCGCCACCTGCAGCAAGATTGACAAGCGTGCCAGGAATAGCCGCTGCAGTGCCAATGGCAACAGCCGCTGTGCCCATCATGGCGTGGTGGAGTTTGCCCATCGACAACGCGCGAACCAAGACATCAACATCCGATGTTGAAATCGCTTTGCCACTCGACGCAATGTAATCTGCAGGCTTGGCTACGAAAGCGACCTTGGGGGTATGTTGACGTTTAGCAGCCTCGTCCAGATGACTGATTAGTCCCATACGCATCGCACCATGGGCACGGATTTTTTCAAACATTTCCATTGCTTCTGTATCGCTGTTGATATCGTCTTGAAGCTCGGTCCCTTTGTAGCCTACGGCTTCCGCGTTGATAAAAATCGTAGGAATGCCGGCATTGATCATGGTGGCTTTGAGTGTGCCCACTCCAGGTACGACCAAATCGTCCACGATATTACCTGTGGGGAACATCGCGCCACCACCACCTTCTTCTTCGGCGGCCGGATCCATAAACTCCAGTTGCACTTCAGCGGCGGGGAACGTCACGCCATCGAGTTCGAAATCTCCCGTCTCCTGCACAGCACCGTCTGTCATCTGCACGTGAGAAATAATAGTTTTACTAATGTTCGCTTGCCAGATCCGGACGGTTGCAATGCCATTTTTTGGAATGCGCTCAGGGTCTACTAAGCCATTGCTGATACTAAAGGGGCCCACAGCAGCGGACAGGTTGCCGCAATTGCCACTCCAGTCGACGAAAGGCTTGTCGATCGAGACTTGGCCAAACAAGTAGTCCACGTCATGCTCTGGGCGCGTGCTTTTAGCCAGGATGACGGTTTTGCTGGTACTCGAGGTCGCAGCACCCATGCCATCTGTTTGCTTGCCATAGGGGTCTGGACTGCCGATGACGCGCATGAGCAACGCATCGCGCGCCGCACCCGGTACCTGCGTGGCGGGCGGCATATCCTGCAAGCGAAAGAAAACGCCTTTGCTTGTGCCCCCACGCATATAGGTGGCGGGGACTTTAATTTGAGGGGTATGGGCCATTTGAAAGCTTCCTAAAGTAAATGGCTCTCAGTGGAGCCAGACCGAGCCCTCCGAGAGGGCCCGCTTGTGTCGTTAAGCCGCTGCGGTCGATTCTAAAAAGTCTTGGGCGAATCGTTGCAAGACGCCGCCCGCTTCGTAGATTGAAACTTCCTCGGCTGTGTCGAGACGGCATGTCATTGGCACTTCAAGTCTTTCACCATTTTTACGCGTAATGACAAGAGTCAAGGTCGCAAGTGGTGTCGGTTTGCCCAACACGTCATAAATCTCAGTGCCATCGAGTTGTAAAGTCTTGCGATCGACCCCAGCTTTAAACTCGAGGGGAAGCACCCCCATGCCCACCAGATTGGTGCGGTGGATGCGTTCGAAGCCCTCGGCCGCGATCGCTTCAACGCCTGCCAGACGAACGCCTTTAGCCGCCCAGTCACGCGAGGAGCCCTGGCCATAGTCTGCGCCTGCCACGATGATCAATGGCTGTTTGCGCTCCATATAGGTTTCGATTGCTTCCCACATGCGTGTGACCTTGCCCTCTGGCTCAATGCGCGCCAGCGAGCCCTGTTTAACCTTACCGTTTTCCAACACCATCTCGTTGATGAGTTTGGGATTGGCAAAGGTCGCGCGTTGCGCCGTGAGATGGTCACCGCGATGGGTCGCATAGGAATTAAAATCTTCTTCTGGCAAGCCCATTTTTGCGAGATATTCGCCTGCCGCACTGTCGAGCATGATGGCGTTGGACGGAGACAAGTGATCCGTCGTGATGTTGTCACCGAGGACTGCCAGGGGACGCATTCCTTTTAAGTCACGCGCACCCGCGAGCGCGCCTTCCCAGTATGGAGGACGACGGATGTACGTGCTTTGCGGGCGCCAGTCGTACAGGGGGCTGAGTTTCTCACCGTTGTCCGCTGTCACGGCGAACATCGGTTCGTAGACCTTGCGGAACTGCTCGGGCTTGACGCTGGCCTTGACGATGGCATCAATCTCTTCGTCCGAGGGCCAGATATCCTTGAGCATGACAGGTTTACCATCATGACCGATGCCCAGAACGTCGCGCTCGATGTCAAAGCGGATCGTGCCTGCGATCGCGTAGGCCACCACTAGCGGGGGCGAGGCCAAGAATGCTTGTTTCGCGTAGGGATGAATACGACCGTCAAAGTTGCGGTTACCGGACAACACAGCCGTCGCATACAAATCGCGATCAATGATTTCCTGTTGAATCACTGGATCCAACGCACCGCTCATGCCGTTACAGGTCGTGCAGGCGAAACCCACAATACCAAAACCAAGTGTTTCGAGTTCAGACAACAACTTTGCGTCATTGAGGTAAAGCTCAACAGTTTTCGAACCAGGTGCGAGAGAGCTCTTGACCCAAGGCTTACGTGTCAGTCCGCGTGCGTTGGCGTTGCGCGCTAACAAGCCCGCTGCAATCACGTTGCGTGGATTACTTGTGTTGGTACAGCTCGTAATCGCCGCAATAATCACAGCACCATCAGGCATCAGGCCGGGTTCATTCTCTACCTTGCCGGAAATACCCTTGGCAGCGAGATCAGACGTGGCGACACGACGATGCGGATTAGACGGACCTGCAATGTTGCGCACCACAGTGGACAAATCAAAATGCAACACACGCTCATACTCCGCGGTCTTGAGGCTATCGGCCCACAGACCCGCTTGCTTGGCATAGGTCTCAACAAGCTTGACTTGCTCGGCTTCGCGACCTGTTAAGGTCAGATAGTCGATGGTTTGCTGGTCGATGTAAAACATCGCAGCCGTCGCACCATACTCAGGTGTCATGTTTGAAATCGTTGCGCGGTCGCCAAGTGTAAGATGTGCCGCGCCCTCGCCGAAAAACTCGAGGTAGGACGATACGACTTTTTGACTACGCAAATACTCTGTGAGCGCCAACACCAAATCAGTGGCGGTGATACCAGGCTGCAATTTGCCAGTCAGCTCCACACCAATAATGTCAGGCAGTCTCATCCAAGAGGCACGACCGAGCATCACGCTCTCGGCTTCAAGGCCGCCCACGCCAATGGCGATCACGCCAAGCGCGTCCACGTGCGGCGTATGACTGTCTGTGCCGACCAAGGTATCCGGAAACGCGACACCCTCTTGAGCATGCACAACAGGCGACATGCGCTCTAGATTGATCTGATGCATGATGCCGTTGCCGGGAGGAATCACGTCAACGTTTTTAAAGGTCTTTTTTGTCCAGTTGATAAAATGAAAACGATCTTCGTTTCGTCGATCTTCGATAGCACGATTTTTTTCAAACGCGTCCGGATCGAAACCGCCACACTCGACGGCCAAGGAGTGATCGACAATCAATTGTGTCGGCACCACCGGATTGACGAGTGCGGGATCTCCGCCTTGCGCTGCGATCGCATCCCTCAGACCTGCCAGATCCACCAAGGCAGTTTGCCCAAGAATGTCATGGCAAACAACCCTGGCAGGAAACCAGGGAAAATCTAGGTCACGCTTACGTTCGATGATTTGTGTCAACGAAGCCGTGAGCGTCGCGGGGTCGCAACGACGCACCAGATTTTCAGCCAATACGCGCGAGGTGTAAGGCAGCTTGTCATACGCACCTGGTTTGATGGCATCGATCGCCGCACGGGTGTCAAAGTAATCAAGCTTGGTACCTGAAAGAGGTTTGCGATTCGCAGTGTTCATATTGTTGATACTGATTAACGACGTTTGGCGAGAGGAACGAATTTCTGATCATCAGGGCCGGTGTAGTTGGCTGCCGGACGAATGATCTTGTTGTCGATACGTTGCTCGATGATGTGTGCCGACCAGCCTGCCGTACGTGCAATCACAAATATAGGTGTAAACATCGCAGTGGGTACGCCCATCATGTGATAGGACACCGCCGAAAACCAGTCGAGGTTCGCGAACATTTTCTTTGCGTCCCACATCACCGCCTCAAGACGATCGGCGATGTCATACATTTTGGTGGTGCCGGCTTTCTTTGAGAGACGCAAGGCAACATCTTTAATCACCTTGTTACGTGGATCAGAGATCGTGTAAACAGGATGACCAAAGCCGATAATGACTTCTTTGTTTTCAACGCGTGCACGAATATCTGCTTCAGCTTCATTCGGGGTCTCGTAGCGTTTCTGCACTTCAAAGGCCACTTCGTTGGCGCCGCCGTGCTTGGGGCCGCGCAGCGCGCCGATGCCGCCAGCAATAGCCGAATACATATCTGAGCCTGTACCTGCGATCACGCGGCAGGCAAAGGTCGAGGCATTGAACTCATGCTCTGCATACAGGATGAGTGAGGTGTGCATCGCACGGACCCAGTCTGCATTAGGCTTTTTGCCATGCAGCAGGTGCAAGAAATGCGCACCGATCGAGTCGTCATCTGTTTGTACGTCGATGATGCGACCATTATGGCTAAAGTGATACCAGTAGAGCAGGGCAGAGCCAAGGTTAGCCATCAGGCGATCCGCAATGTCACGCGCATCAGGCATGTTGTGATCTTCTTTTTCTGGCAGGATGCAACCCAAAGCTGAGGCTGCGGTGCGCATGACGTCCATAGGGTGGCTCGCCGCAGGCAGTGACTCCAGAATGGTTTGCAGCTGTGCGGGCAGACCGCGCATAGAACGCAGCTTTTCTTTATAAGCCGCCAGTTCAGCTTTGTTAGGCAGTTTGCCGTGAATCAGCAGATGGGCGATTTCTTCAAATTCACTCGTATCGGCGAAATCAAGAATGTCGTACCCGCGGTAATGCAAGTCGTTACCACTGCGACCGACTGTACACAGTGCAGTGTTACCCGCTGTCACACCTGAGAGCGCGACAGATTTTTTAGGTTTGAAAACAGGCGCCGCAGTCTCGACCGCTTTGGCTGGAGCAGCGCGCTTCACTGGTTTTTTTGTCGTGGCCATCTGTTATTTCCTCAATAAATTATTTGGATTTGCCTTGGGCAAACAGTGCGTCTAGTTTGCCTTCGAATTCGTGATAGTTGATGCGATCGTAAAGCTCGTCACGCGTTTGCATGAGGTCAATGACGTTGCGCTGATGACCGTCGCGGCGGATGGCGGTATATATCGTCTCTGCAATTTTGTTCATGGCACGGAAAGCGGAGAGTGGATAGAGCACCATGCCAACGCCTGAGCTGCGCAACTCTTCGACTGAAAAAAGTGGTGTTTGACCAAATTCAGTGATGTTGGCGAGCAAAGGTACGCTGACGGCTTTGGAAAATTTTTCAAAGGTGGCGAGGTCGTAGGCGGCTTCGGCAAAAATCGCATCCGCGCCAGCTTCAACGCAAGCCATCGCACGTTCGATCGCTGCGTCCACGCCATGCGAGGCAATCGCATCGGTGCGTGCGATCAGGTAGAAACTGTCATCAGTGCGTGCATCAGCCGCTGCTTTGACGCGGTCGCGCATTTCTTCTGTCGACACGATTTCCTTGCCTGGGCGATGACCGCAGCGCTTGGCGCCGACTTGGTCTTCGATGTGGCAGCCAGCTGCGCCGAATTTGCTCAGGCTTTGAATAGTCCGAGCGATGTTAAAAGCGGAGGGGCCAAAACCAGTGTCGATATCGACGATCAATGGTGTATCGCATACGTCTGTAATGCGACGCACATCAGTCAATACATCATCAAGCGTGTTAATACCCAGGTCGGGCAAACCCAAAGAGCCTGCCGCGACTCCGCCACCGGAAAGGTAGATGGCCTTGAAGCCGGCGCGCTTGGCAAGCAGAGCGTGATTGGCGTTGATGGCACCAATAATTTGCAGAGGCTTTTCGGCCGCGAGTGCTTCGCGAAACCGTTGACCAGCGGGAGCTTGTTTGGGCATGATGTTCTCCGAGACGAGTATGTATTTTTTAAAAAGGAATGTGATGAAAAAAATGGGCCCGTGTGGGGCCCATTAACTCGGTGCTTACTTGAGCAAATGAGCGACTGCGTCGCGCTCCTCTGTCAGCTCTTTAAGCGTGAGGTCCATGCGCTCGCGAGAAAATGCGTCGACGTCGAGACCTGTGACACGGTGGTATTGGCCGCCTTCGCAGGTCACGGGTACACCGTACATGATGCCTTCGGGGATGCCGTAGGTGCCATCCGAAGCAACGCCCATCGTGACCCACTTGCCATTTGTGCCCAGCACCCAATCACGGACGTGATCGATGGCAGCATTCGCGGCCGAAGCAGCGGAAGACAAACCACGCGCTTCAATGATGGCGGCACCGCGCTTGCCGACTGTAGGCAAGAACACGTCGCGGTTCCAGGCTGCGTCGTTGATCAGTTTTTCCACGCTCTGGCCGCCGATCGTCGCGAAGCGATAATCCGCGTACATGGTGGGGGAGTGGTTGCCCCAGACCGCGAGTTTTTGAATGTCGGCGACAGGCTTGCCCATTTTGGTGGCCAACTGCGACAAGGCGCGGTTGTGATCGAGACGCAACATGGCTGTGAAGTTTTTGGCGGGCAGATCGGGTGCCGATTTCATCGCGATGTAGGCATTGGTGTTGGCTGGGTTACCGACGACTAATACTTTGACGTTGCGATTTGCCACGGCGTTCAGGGCTTTGCCCTGCGCTGTGAAAATGGCGGCATTCACGGCCAGCAGATCCGCACGCTCCATGCCGGGACCACGAGGACGTGAACCCACCAAAAGCGCGACTTCGACGTCTTTGAAGGCTTCGAGAGGATCACTATGGGCCGTCATCGATTGCAGCAAAGGGAAAGCGCAATCATCGAGCTCCATCATGACGCCCTTGAGCCCCTTTTGAGCTTTTTCATCAGCGATCTCAAGAAGTTGCAGGATCACTGGCTGGTCTTTGCCAAGCATTTCGCCTGAAGCAATACGGAACAAAAGGGCGTAACCGATCTGGCCTGCTGCACCAGTAACCGCAACACGCACGGCGGGTTTGGACATAACGATCTCCGATAGAACTGAGAGGATTGTGAGAAAGGGTAATGAAAGAGTTTAGCTTTTTTGTACGCCCCGTTTGCGAGGCGGTCGAGCAGGATGTCAGATAGACAAATGCTAATGCAAATGCATGTGAATCGTCAATGATCTTATATCTTATATAAGACACAAGAGTAATGGACTTTCTTGGAGCAATATGCCACAATGAGTCATGAAATTTAAGAGCCATCCAGATGACTGAGAGCACTCGCGCGCGCGCGGCTTTGGTCGACTCAGGTCCAAATACGGCGGCTGCCTTCAGCCCGCTTTATCAGCAGATCAAAGCTCTGCTGGTCATGGCGCTTGACGCAGGTGAATGGAAGCCAGGCGAAGCCATTCCCAGCGAAATCGAACTCGCCGCCCGTTTTCAGGTGAGTCAGGGTACGGTCCGTAAGGCCGTTGATGAGCTTGCCGCCGAAAACTTGTTGTTCAGACGCCAAGGCAAGGGCACCTTTGTGGCGACCCACCTTGAGCCACGCGTGCGTTTCCGGTTTTTGAGGCTGGCTCCCAACGAAGGCGCGCCTGAGCCGGCACAAAGCAAAGTGCTGGACTGTCGGCGACTTCGTGCTGCTGCAGATGTTGCGCGGGCACTAGAAATTAAAACGGGCGATCCGGTGGTAGCGATTCGCCGGTTACTTTCCTTTTCAAATACGCCCACAGTCATTGATGATATTTATCTGCCTGGTGCTCTTTTCAAGGGACTCACTGCGGATCTCCTCAACGATTACTCCGGACCTTTGTACGGTTTGTTCGAGTCAGAGTTTGGTATCAACATGGTGCGTGCCGAAGAAAAGATTCGTGCTGTCGAGGCCCCTGAGGATGTTGCTTTGGCTTTAGGTCTGGCATCGTCTATACCCCTACTTTGTGTAGAGCGAATTTCCTTCACCTATGGAAACCGTCCTGTAGAATTACGTATCGGTCATTATGTGACCAATCAGTATTATTATCGTAATAGCTTGAATTAAAAGAGTTTTTTATTGATTTGAATGCAATCTCTACGTGAGCGAAAATAGCGTGTTTTCTCTTATTCAACAGTTCTTTGTTCGAGGTCGTTATGTCTGACACAGCTAACAAGCCGCGTCCTCAATTCCGTAACATTAACGTTATAGATTTGATGAAGTATCGCTTGCCCATGGCCGGAAAAGTTTCCATTCTTCACAGAGTGAGCGGTGCGTTGTTGTTTTTGTGCTTACCTTTTCTGATTGCCCTTTTTGGGATGAGTTTCGTCAGTCAAGCCGGTTTCAACGCACTGGCGATGGTGATCGGACATCCGATTGTCAAATTGATTCTTTTGGTCTTGATCTGGGGTTATCTCCACCACTTCTGTGCGGGCATCCGATACCTAGTGCTTGACTTGCATATTGGTGTTGACAAAGAGTCCGCGGCTAAAAGCGCGAGCCTTGTGATGGGTGTGAGCTTGGCTCTCACCTTGGTATTCGGTCTCAAACTATTCGGAGTCTGGTGATGGTTCCCGTCGAAAAAATTGGTCCTAAGCGCCTTGTTGTTGGCGCGCACTACGGTACTGGTGAGTTCATTGCGCAACGCGTCACTGCCATCATCCTCGCGGTATATACCCTGGTTTTGCTGATCGGTATCCTGACGATGTCAGGCTTTACCTATGAAGGTTGGAAAAATCTGTTCACATTTACCGTGCTGTTCATGCCTTTGGGGCAGATTCTCGCTACGCTCGCGATGTTTTCGCTTGCTTGGCACGCTTGGATTGGCGTTCGGGACATCTGGATGGACTACATCAAGCCCGTAGGCCTTCGCATCTTTTTACTGGTCCTGACCCTCCTGTGGTTGGTCGGTTCGGTCGTGTACTTCGTACACATCCTCTGGAGAAATTAAGCCGTGGCAGCTGTCAAAACTTCTTTACCGCGCCGTCAATTTGATGTGGTGGTCGTGGGTGCCGGTGGAGCCGGCATGCGTTGCTCGCTTCAACTCGCGAATGCGGGCTTGTCCGTCGCAGTGCTTTCAAAAGTCTTTCCTACACGCTCGCACACCGTCGCTGCGCAAGGTGGTATTGGCGCCTCGCTTGGCAATATGAGCGAAGACAACTGGTACTGGCACATGTATGACACCGTTAAGGGGTCGGATTGGCTAGGCGATCAAGACGCCATCGAATTCATGTGTCGCGAAGCGCCCAATGCAGTCTATGAGCTCGAGCACATGGGTATGCCTTTTGACCGCAACCCGGACGGCACGATCTATCAGCGCCCGTTCGGTGGTCACACCGCCAATTTCGGTGAAAAGCCTGTCCAACGCGCCTGTGCCGCCGCTGACCGTACGGGTCACGCTTTGCTGCACACGCTCTACCAGCGCAACGTTGCTTCACGCACGCAGTTCTTCGTCGAATGGATGGCGCTTGATCTGATCCGTAACGATGCAGGCGATGTCTTGGGTGTGACCGCGCTTGAGATGGAAACTGGCGAAATCTACATTTTCGAAGCCAAAACAACCGTCATCGCCACAGGTGGTGCCGGACGGATCTGGGCCGCATCGACCAATGCCTTTATTAATACCGGTGACGGAATGGGTATGGCCGCTCGTGCGGGCATCCCCATGATGGACATGGAGTTTTGGCAGTTTCACCCCACAGGTGTTGCGGGTGCAGGCGTGCTAATCACTGAAGGTGTGCGCGGCGAGGGTGGTATCTTGCTCAACAAGGACGGCGAGCGCTTCATGGAGCGTTATGCGCCTACCTTAAAGGACTTGGCACCGCGCGACTTTATTTCGCGATGCATGGATCAGGAAATCAAGGAAGGACGTGGTTGCGGACCGGACGGAGCGTACGTCCATCTCAAGCTCGACCATCTTGGTGCTGATGTGATCAACAAGCGCTTGCCATCGATTCTCGAAATCGGCCACAAGTTCGCCAACGTTGACGCCACTAAAGAGCCCATTCCTGTGGTGCCAACGATTCATTATCAGATGGGTGGCATCCCTTGTAATTACAACGGCCAAGTCACCACTTGGGATGGCAAAGAGACCAAGATCGTCAATGGTCTTTATGCGATCGGTGAGTGTTCGGCAACATCCGTTCATGGTGCGAATCGTCTGGGCACCAACTCTTTGTTGGATTTGATCGTGTTTGGTCGGGCAGCAGGCAACCATATCGTTGCAGCACATCCCGAGCGCCAGCACGCACATCAGCCTTTGCCCCAAGAGTCAGTCGACTTCTCCCTGGATCGCGTCAACAAACTCGAACAGCGTAAAACAGGCGAAAAGACGCAGGTTGTGGGCAACGAGATTCGTAACGCGATGCAGCAGCATTGTGGCGTGTTCCGGACCATGGACTCACTCAAAGAAGGCGTGGCAAAGATCGACGCGTTGGCCGAAAAAGTTGACAATATCGCCTTCCAGGACAAGTCCAAGGTCTTTAATACAGCCCGCATCGAAGCCCTGGAGCTGAGCAACATGATCGAAGTCGCGCGTTCGACGATTCATTCTGCGGCTGCACGCACGGAAAGCCGTGGCGCTCACGCGCTCGATGACTTCCCTACGCGTGATGATGACAACTGGATCAAGCACTCACTTTGGTACTCCGAAGGCAATCGCCTGGATTACAAACCTGTGCAGATGCAGCCACTCACCGTCGAAAGCTTCCCGCCCAAGACCCGTACCTTCTAAGTCAGGATATCTGGAAAAAAGCATGAGCAAAAAACGCATCGTAAAGTTTGAAATCTATCGCTACGATCCTGACAAGGACGAGCGCCCCTATATGCAGAAACTCGAGGTTGAGT
>CAMBLP010000051.1 GCA_945868195.1 Bordetella parapertussis | reverse complement strand
GAAATCAGCGCGGGCGCACCTGCTTGGTTCTCAAGAATAAAGCGCTTGGCGTACTCACCTGTCTGAATATCAGTCAAGCACTGACGCATTGCTGCACGTGTTGCATCGGTCACGATCTTTGGACCTGTCTCGTACTCGCCAAACTCGGCGTTGTTCGAGATTGAGTAGTTCATGTTGGCGATACCGCCCTCGTAGATCAAATCAACGATCAACTTGAGCTCATGCAAACACTCAAAGTAGGCCATTTCTGGTGCATAGCCTGCCTCGACCAAAGTCTCGAAACCGGCTTTGATCAGCTCAACCGTACCACCACACAACACGGCCTGCTCGCCGAACAAGTCTGTTTCAGTTTCTTCGCGGAAGTTTGTCTCGATGACCCCTGCGCGGCCGCTACCGATCGCGCAAGCGTAGGACAAGGCCACATCGCGGGCCGAACCTGAGTTGTCCTGGTGAACAGCGACCAGAGATGGCACGCCACCGCCCTGCGCATACGTACCACGAACAGTATGGCCTGGTGCCTTGGGAGCAATCATGACCACGTCGATATCTGCACGCGGGGCCACTTGACCGTAATGCACGTTAAAGCCGTGAGCAAAAGCCAATGCAGCGCCAGGCTTGATGTTGTTGTGGACGCTTTCACGATACACCTGACCGATGTTTTCATCGGGCAACAACATCATGACGAAGTCAGCTGACTTGACCGCATCGGCGACTTCGGCGACTTTCAAACCAGCGTTAGCCGCTTTGCTCCAGGAAGCGCCGTCTTTGCGCAGACCCACCACAACTTTGACGCCCGACTCATGCAGGTTAAGCGCATGCGCATGACCTAGTGAGCCGAAGCCAATGATGGCAACTGTTTTGCCTTTGATTAGGGACAGGTCACAATCTTTATCGTAAAAAACCTTCATTCTAGGCTCCAGATTTTTGTAAATGAATGCAATGGATAATTGGGAAAATTTTTGATATTCAGTAGCAGATCACAGCTTTAGGATACGCTCGCCGCGACCGATTCCAGAGACGCCTGTACGGACTGTCTCCAAAATAGCACTTCGATCCAAGGCGTCGATAAAGGCCTGAATCTTGTCTTGGTTACCCGTCAGTTCGATGGTGTAGGCCTTGTCCGTGACATCGATGATACGACCACGGAAAATATCCGCCATCCGTTTCATTTCCTCACGTTCTTTGCCCACCGCTCGAACCTTGATCAACATGAGCTCACGCTCAATATGAGAGCCCTCGGTCAGGTCTACGACCTTGATCACATCCACTAGCCGATTCAAATGTTTGGTGATTTGTTCGATCACGTCATCCGAACCCATCGTCACCAATGTCAAACGAGACAGCGTGTTGTCTTCGGTGGGGGCCACGGTCAAGGTTTCAATGTTGTAACCACGTGCGGAAAATAAACCCACCACGCGAGACAACGCACCAGGCGCGTTTTCCATCAGAACAGAAATAATATGTTTCATGGCGGTCCCCTTAAAGATCTTCAGAACCGAGCAACATTTCGGTCAAGCCCTTACCCGCCTTGACCATGGGCCAGACGTTCTCGCTTTGATCCGTAATGAAGTCCATGAAGACGAGGCGATCTTTGAGCTTGAACGCTTCGCGCAGAGCGCCATCCACATCAGAAGGCTTGTCGATCCGCATGCCAACGTGGCCATAGGCCTCCGCCAGTTTGACGAAATCGGGCAGCGCGTCCATGTAGGACTCCGAATAACGCGAAGAGTAATCAATCTGCTGCCATTGACGTACCATCCCGAGATATCGGTTGTTCAGGCATATGATCTTGGGTGTCAGGTGATACTGACGGCACGTCGAGAGTTCTTGGATGTTCATCTGGATGGAGCCTTCGCCAGTGATACAAGCGACGGTTGCACCGGGATTGGCCATCTGAACGCCCATCGCGTAGGGCAAACCCACTCCCATCGTGCCAAGGCCACCGGAGTTGATCCAACGACGTGGCTTGTCAAAGCCGTAATACTGCGCTGCCCACATCTGATGCTGTCCGACATCGGAGGTAATGTAGGCATCACCACCTGTCACCTCCCAGAGCTTTTGCACCACGGCCTGAGGTTTGATTAGCTCAGTGGAGTCGGCAAATTTCATGCATTCTTTGCCACGCCAGACCTGAACCTGTTGCCACCACTTCGCCAACGCTTCGGCGTTTGGACGCGTTTCAAGAGCGGCAGCCTGATATTGGGACATCAACTCGATCAGCACATCTTTGACGTTACCCACAATCGGCACATCGACCTTGACACGTTTGGAGATGGACGAAGGATCGATGTCGATATGGATGATTTTGCGTGGATTTTGAGCGAAATGCTTGGGGTTGCCAATGACTCGGTCATCAAAACGCGCACCGACGGCAATCAGCACATCACAATGCTGCATCGCCATGTTGGCCTCGTACGTGCCATGCATACCAGGCATTCCGACAAACTGCTTGTCAGTAAAGGGATAAGCACCCAAGCCCATCAACGTGTTGGTGCAAGGTGCGCCCATCATTTTGACGAACTGTTGCAACTCTGGTGAGGCATCCGACAAAATCACTCCGCCGCCGCTGTAAATCATCGGCCGCTCGGCCTGCAGCAACATCTGCACCGCTTTTTTGATCTGACCCTGATGACCTTTGACAACCGGAGAATAAGAACGCATCACGGGCTCAGCCTTTGGGGGCGAGTATTTGCAATGCGCAAAACTGACGTCTTTGGGGATATCCACAAGGACGGGTCCAGGACGACCCGTGCGGGCGATATAAAACGCCTTACGCATCGTGTCCGCTAATTCTTTGACGTCTCGCACCAAGAAGTTGTGCTTGACGCAAGGTCGCGTGATGCCAACGGTGTCACATTCCTGGAAAGCATCCTCACCAATGGCGTGCGTCGGCACCTGACCACTGATGATGACCAACGGAATGGAGTCCATATAGGCAGTCGCGATCCCGGTGACGGCGTTTGTGACGCCTGGACCACTGGTGACTAAGCACACACCGACTTTATTTGAAGAGCGCGAATAGGCGTCGGCCGCGTGCACCGCAGCCTGCTCGTGTCGCACCAAAATATGTTTGACTTTTTCTTGCTTGTAGATCGCGTCGTAAATGTAGAGTACCGCGCCACCGGGGTAGCCAAATAAATGTTCTACGCCTTCTTCGGCTAATACGCGCGTGACAATATCTGCGCCATTGAGTTCCATGATGTCATTCCTTTCATTACCGGCTTCGCCACTATGACTGCGCTCTTTTTGTCAGAGACGCTGAACCGCAACAAGAACCGCAACATGCGCCGACGTTTTCAAGCTCACAGAGCTTGGCCACCCGACCACCTTGCCAACTTGGCACGCATTCGCCATCAGGCTATGCACGCACCCAACAGGGGTGCACTGTATCGAAACGGAAGCGCTGACCCGAGCTTTTGGCAAGGACAGCAGCAAAAGTTTACGTTTAGACGCATCAAAAAAGGGTGATGACCCAGTATTGAACGCCATCGGCCGAAAAAAACGATAAGCGTTTTCGCCCGGATCTATAACTTTAACGTGTTGTGCGCCGCAGCGCAAATTTACATCCATTGGTAGGAGGTGGTTGTCACTCCCGTCGGACTCCGTTAGAGTGGAGACTTAGCCACAAATTGCTGCAGTGCAACCAAAATGTATGAACGAATCTGCCAGCCAGCTCCAGCGTTTCATCTATAGCCACCACTTCTACAGTGGCATTAGGCGCGCGACCGGAACCTTGCTGCCCGTCATGATACTAGGCGGCTTGTTCGGTTGGTACGCCGCAGGCCTCGTTGCAACCTTTGGCGCCTTGTGCGTCGCCTTTATTGATCAGCCGGGTCCCCACGAAAATCGTCGCTGGGAAATGCTGGGCGGCACATTACTGAGCACCTTGACCGTCGCGGTGACCAGCCTAGCGTCAAATTATCCATGGCTGTTGTGGCTCGCGGTGATTGGACAATGCTTTGGGTACTCCATGCTGTCCGTTTACGGCAAAAAAGGCGGACAAATCGGCTTTGCCTGCCTGCTACTCATGACCGTCACGATGCACGAGGCCCTCTCCGCGGACCAAGTCTGGCTGCATACCCTGACCTCTTTGGGAGGTGGACTGTTTTATACGCTTTTTAGTTACTCGCTCAGCCGAGCAATGAACCTGCGAGAAAAAGAGCAAGCACTCTCCGTCGCGCTTTTTGCAACGTCAGACTACGTGGCACAACGCGCGGACATGTACAACATCGATCATGACTTGGATGAAAGCTATCGCAAACTCATCGCGAGTCAATCGAACATGACGGACAAGCAGCAAGCAGCGCGTGACATGGTGCTGAGAGGTCTCACCGGAAAAATCACGCCGGATCAACCCAAGCGCATGATGCTCTGGAATCTTTTTGTCGACACCATCGAAATTCTTGACACCTTGGTGGCAACCCGCACGGACTACTCGCTCTTACGCACCAAGCTTGCAAACTCCGATATCCTGATTTTCATGCGGGATGCGCTCTCTAAAATGTCCATCGACTTGGACAGAGTCGCTTTGGCCATTGCACGCGAACGCATCGCCACCCCGCGCAATAGTGTGAAGGCTGAATTACGCGCCTTGGAGTTTGAAATTGATCAAATGGAGCGAAATGGTTACGCGCGTCAGGAACCTGATGTCTACCATCTCTGTGTCGAAATTTTGCGACGATTACGCCACAGCGCCAATACTGTACAGCGCATGATTAGCTTGACCGACATGAGTAAAAACACCGATGCCATTCAGCCAACGGTGCTGGACCAGTCTCTCAGTCAATTTCTTTCTCGTGAAAAATATCGTGTAGGTATGATCACCAGCAATTTGAGGCTGGACTCACCCATTTGTCGTTATGCGTTACGTGTCACCTTAGCGGCTGCATGCGCGATGGCCTTGTGGACCTTGGTTCCAGCACTCGCACCTCAAGGTTACTGGATTTTGCTCACGGTTCTCATCATCATGAAACCTGGCTTTGCCTTGACGCGTCAACGTAACGGCTGGAGACTATTTGGCACGTTGATGGGCTGTGTTGTGGCGCTAGGCGCGTTGTACAGCACCGACAACAATACGTGGCTTTTTGCGGCGATGGTGTTGTCCACCATCATTGGTGGCAGTTTGCTGCAGCTCAATTACATGATGGCATCGGTCTTTAATACCAATGCTGTGCTGCTGGCGTTTCATTTTGTCGACCCAACCGCCACCACCCTCATCACAGATCGCGCACTCGACACCCTGATTGGCTCGGTCATTTCTTTTGCCTGCAGTTACTTTTTACCTTGGTGGGAAGCGCAGTTTATGCCCTCCTTGTCTCGTGCGGCTATCAACGCAAACCGGGAATATCTACGTGCAGGACTGCATTATGTCGAAGCACTTCAGACCAATAAAAAAGACCCTCAGAATCGCGATATTGATCGCGCAGAAGTCGCCTGGCGGCTTGCGCGCAAAAATGTCTATGTCGCGCTTGGAAACTTTGCCGAAGCTTTTTATCGCATGATGCTCGAGCCTCGCTCACGTCAGTGGCACGTGATCGAATTTAACAACTTAATGATCCAGACGCATATGCTGGCTTCGCAAATCAATGCGGTGATGCATGCGCTCACAACCTCTGCGCAAGCAAACCCTATCGTCACGCATCATCTGTCACAAATTGTTCCACATTTGCAAGCAGACCGAAGCGCGCCCCTTCCCGCACTCCCCACCTCGATCGTGGATGGAAGTTTGCCCAACTTTGCGTATCCTATGACTCAAATGCAAAAAACAATTGTCAATATTGATGATGAAATAGCGATAATTCATAACAATATCTCCCCCTCTCTATCCCCTTCAGGAGCATAAGATGTCTCTTCAAAATAAAATTGCTTTAGTCACAGGTGCAGCAAGCGGCATTGGTCGCGAATGCGCACTTACCCTTGCTCGTAAAGGCGCGACCGTTGTGATCGCAGATCTTAACCAAGCTGCAGCCGATGCAGTCGCTGAACAAATCAAAAAAGCAGGCGGCAAGGCGATGGGTGTCGTGATGGACGTCACAAACGAAGAAGCGGTCAATGCTGGCACTGATCTCGCGGCCAAGACCTTTGGGGGCATCGATATTCTGGTGGCCAATGCTGGCATCCAGATCGTTCATCCGATTGAGGATTTCCCATTCGCGGACTGGAAAAAAATCATCGCAATTCACCTCGATGGTTCTTTTCTGACGACCAAGGCTGCGATCAAGCATATGTATGCAGGCGGGAAAGGTGGCTCCATCATTTACATGGGTTCAGTGCACTCACATGAAGCCTCACGCTTGAAGGCCGCTTACGTTGCCGCCAAGCACGGCATCCTCGGTCTCGCACGCGTCGTCGCCAAAGAAGGCGGCCCACGCGGCGTGCGCGCCAACGTCGTGTGCCCGGGTTTTGTCCGCACACCTCTCGTTGAAAAACAAATCCCTGAGCAAGCCGCCGCGTTAAAGATCACTGAAGCTGAGGTGATTAAAAATGTCATGCTCAAGGACACCGTGGATGGCGAATTCACCACTACCGCAGACGTCGCAAACGTGATCGCGTTTTTGGCAAGCTTTGAAAGCAATGCGTTAACAGGTCAGTCCGTCGTGGTCAGCCACGGTTGGAGCATGCATTAAATCGCTTTAGACCAACTTTTTGTCATTCGGGTCTACGGAATACAAGCTTGTCTTCTGTCGACACTTCTGGTGCAAACGCATAGCCTTCGCTGGCAAACTTTTGCAAACCCTCAGGTTTGGTGATGCGCTTTTCAATCGCAAAGCGTGCCATCAAGCCACGCGCGCGTTTTGCATGAAAGCTGACAATTTTCCAGGTCGGGCCTTTGGCGTCTTGAAACACGCACTGGATGATCCGGGCCTTGAGCGCCTTTTGATCGACGGACTTGAAATACTCCTCAGAGGCCAGATTGACGATGATCGGGTCTTTATCTTTGGCCAGACGCTCATTTAAATAAGGCGCGATCGTTTTCGCCCAAAATTGATAGAGATTGGCACCGCCAGGATTGGCGATTTTGGTGCCCATTTCCAAACGATAGGGTTGCATCAGATCCAAGGGGCGAAGCACACCATACAAGCCACTCAAGATTGCTACGTGATCCTGCGCCCAGTCTAGGTCTTTTTCTTTGAGGGTGTTGGCCTCTAGGCCCTCGTAGACATCGCCATTAAAGGCGAGAACAGCTTGTCTTGAGTTGGTTTGTGTAAAAGTTGGCTTCCAGGCGGCATAACGGCTCACATTGAGCTTGGCCAAGGCGGGGCTCAAGTCCATGAGCTCGGCAACATCCTCGGCGCTCTGGGTTTTAAGGACCTTGATCAGCTGCGCGGCTTCTTTCACAAAGAGAGGTTGAGAATGGGTTTCGGTCTGGACGGCGGAGTCGTAGTCGAGTTTTTTAGCTGGCGACAATAGAAATAGCATGGCTTAATCCGGCGTAAAGAGGGGTGTAAACATCGATCCCTCTAGTGTAGCGGGTCACAGCCCTGTTTCTGCTAGAATGACGCCCTTGACCAAGGTGTAGCGCCAGCTACATCGCGATTGATCCACACAATTGCACGCGCCGGAGAGGTGGCAGAGTGGTCGAATGTACCTGACTCGAAATCAGGCGTGGGTGCAAATCCACCGTGGGTTCGAATCCCACCCTCTCCGCCAGACAGCTTATTACTTATGCGTCAGGCTCTACTGGCGGCTCTACCCCGCTCATGATGAAGAGCCAGAGCTATGATGAAGAGAAGTAACAACTCGTTGCACTCTTAAGCTTGTTTAAAAGTCTCTCTTATGAGAGACTTTTACGCATGCTGATTAAGGAGTCGAAGCGTGCAAGCCAGGATCATTGACCTAGAAAAATTTTCAATTGAATCGCGAGATCGTTTGACGCGCATTGAAACTCGGCTTGATACTTTTGCGACCAAAGCGGACCTGCATCATGAGCTTCACAGCATGATGTGGAAACTTTTAGGAGGTGCGATGGCAGGATCCACCGCACTCGTCGCTGCTGTTTACTGGGTGGCATGCAACGTTCGCTGATGAAATCAAACTTAAATCGATTTCACACTTTAGGCGCTCAGACAAGCAATGAAACAGCGTTGATCTGACACCATACACTCGACCCCACAACTAACCCAAGTTTAGCGATAGATTTTTTAGAGGCACGACTGATCATCACCTCGTGACCACACCGTACACGCAATATCGTCTGTGATGGATGCGCATCAGCATCGATAGATACGATCTCGCCTCGTAAGCAATTCTGAATCGTCGTATCGTTGTGCGCAGTCAAAGACAGGCTCACATCCGTCGCAAGAATCCGTAGGCGCACTCTTTGTCCTAGCACCACAGACTGTTCAGGGACCCAAACGTGACAGCCGCCAAAATCCACCCGAACTGTTTGCTGTTGAGCATTCTTTTGTGCGACCTCGCCCACTATCACGACCCCGGCTTCGTCCCCAATGACCCGCGCAACCTCCTGCGATGTCATTGCTTGAGAAAGAGGACCACAGCCTTGTACGCGCCCTCCCTCTAACAGCACCACATGATCAGCTAGACGCACAAGCTCATCCATCGAATGCGTGACGTAGAGAATGGGAATGCGTAGTTCGTGATGGAGACGCTCCAACCAAGGCAGTACCTCTTTGCGTCGTGCCACATCCAGAGAGGCAAGTGGCTCGTCGAGCAACAGCAATTGAGGGCGTGTCGCCAAAGCACGTGCAATCGCGACTCTCTGTCGCTCACCACCTGAGAGGCTGGTCACCGAGCGATCAAGCAGATGATCAATTCCGAGTAGCGCCACTGCCGTATCGAGATCTTGCGTCTGTCCGGTTCGGTTAATTTTTTTAACGCGGCGCAACCCGAAATGAAGATTCGCACGCACGTCCATATGTTCAAACAAACTCGCTTCTTGGAACACATAGCCAATCTCGCGCTGCCAGGTTGGTTTGAAGATGTTGTTGGCAGTGTCTTGCCAGATTTCATCTCCTAAAGAAACAACACCCGCGGCATTTTCTAACCCTGCTACGCATCTGAGGACCGTTGTTTTACCTGAGCCGGAGGGCCCAAATAAAACCGTGATGCCTTGTACGGGCAAACGTTGATCAATATTGAGCATAAAGTCTGGGCGGTTCAACGATAACTGAAGATGAAAAGCCTGTTGATCCGAATGGATATCTGTCATGGCATGACTCGCTCACTGCGACGTTTGAGTCGCGATAGTGCAATCAATACCCCAAACGAGAAAACAACCATCCCAGCTGCCAGCCAATGCGCTTGTGTGTACTCCATGGCTTCGACATGGCCATAGATTTGCGTAGAAACGACCTGCGTCTTGCCGGGGATGTTGCCACCAATCATCAGCACAACACCAAACTCACCGACCGTATGTGCAAAACTCAACACCGTGGCCGTCAACAGTCCGGGCTTGGCTAAAGGCAACGCCACGGTAAAAAAAGCATCCATCGGACTGGCGCGAAGCGTCGCCGCGACCTCCATCGGGCGTCTGCCCATGGCTTCGAAGGCGTACTGGATGGGCTGAACAGCAAAGGGGAGAGAAAAAATAATCGAGCCGATCAGCAATCCTGTAAAGGAAAAAGAAAGGACCCCCAAACCAAGTGACTGCGTCAGCTGCCCAATCCAGCCCTGAGGACCCAGCACAATCAGAATATAAAAACCAAGCACTGTGGGTGGAAGCACGAGCGGCAAGGTCACTACCGCACTGACGGGCGCTCTCCAGCGCGACCGTGTCTGAGACAACCACCACGCCAAGGGCGTGGCGATCAACAACAGCAGTAAGGTTGTCAAGGAAGCGAGCTTGAGCGTCAAGAATATCGCCTGCATCGCTTCGGGTGTCAAAATTGAGATCATATTTTTAAAATTCGTAACCAAATTTTCGGATCACTGCTTTCGCAGCGTCGCTGCGCAGGTAGGTCAACAACGCGATCGCCGCCGGATTGTCACGGCCGGGATTCAGCAAAACCGTATCTTGCTTGATAGGCGAATACATTAAATTAGGCACGACCCAACCGGAGCCTTGCTTGAACTTACCGTTTTCATAAACCTGTGAAAGTGCGACAAAACCCAAGTCTGCATTTTCTGAAAAAACAAACTGATAGGTTTGCGCAATATTTGCGCCCTCGACGATCTTGGATTTGACTTGACTCATGACACCTAAATGATTGAGTACCTCGATGGCTGCAGCGCCGTAGGGAGCGAGCTTGGGGTTCGCGATCGCGAGTTTGGAGAAATTTCCCATTTTTAAAATTTCGCCCTGATCGTCTACCCTTCCAGGGGTTTTACTCCAGAGTACCAATTGACCGACAGCATAGGTAAACGTCGTGCCTGTCGCACCTAAGCCTTCTTTTTCTATCTTTGCCGGCGTATGCGCATCGGCTGCTAGTAACAACGAATAAGGTGCACCATTTTTGATCTGAGCATAGAACTGACCCGTGCCGCCAAAGGACAAGACTGCTTTGTGACCCGTTGCGCGCTCAAAATCCTGCGCAATGATCTTCATGGGTGCGGCAAAGTTCGCCGCTACCGCCACGCTGACCTCAGCCGCTAAGGCTTGATGAGTCCACACAAGAGGCATCACGCAAAACGCCAATCTTTTCAGCAAGGAGGTATTCATAAAGACTTTCGATATGCAACAATTAGAAATCGGATTTTATACGCTATTCTACTAATGAATAGCGATATCCATATTCACTTTTCACGTCATGACCATCAAAACACCTAATATCCACTTTGGCGAAGTGCTGGGAACAGCCTCTACAGACAAGCGTTTGGAAGTATTGCGCGCGATCTATCGCGCGGGATCCATCTCTGAGGCAGCGAGAGCGAATGGGGTGAGTTACAAGGCTGCATGGCAGGCACTTGAAACGCTCAGCAACCTCGCGGGTGTTCCCTTGGTGGCGAAAATTGTTGGAGGATCAGGCGGCGGCGGTGCGAAGCTCACTCCTGAAGGCATTCGAGTCTTACAGGCAGCAGACCTACTCAACAAGGCCCGTGAACAAGCCTTAACCCAAATCGCAGAGGCCTCAAAAGGCTCTGGGCTAAACCTCGGCGGCATCGCCAGCTTTGGCTTTCGAACAAGTATGCGCAACCAATTGCCTTGCGTGGTCAAAGAAATCAAAAAGACCCGCGGCACTGCCCAAGTCAGCTTGTCGCTTGCGGATGGTCAGACGCTGATTTCACGTATCACCTTGGAAAGTCTTGAACTCCTGAATCTTAAGCCTGAACAACCCGTGTTAGCGCTTTTTAAGGCTACCGCAGTCACTGTCGCTCCAACGATCGTTGCAGCAGGAGCAGTCAATCTCCTCGCCGGAAAAGTGGTACGCAAAGGAGCGGGTGTGAGTGGCGTTGAGATATCTTTACAACTCAACCCAGGTCAAGGTCTAGTAGGATTTGCCGATGCAGAAAGTCCACTCAAACTCAGACAAAACGCGATGGCCGCGATCGAGCAAAACGCTGTTGTGATTGCCACGATTGCTTGATGGCGTCGATCCGTTCACCACAGATGGTCAAACAGGTTCGACAGTACGGGTATCAACGTTAGTTGTATGAACTAAATACCGAAGAACTGCCATCTTTTTGAATGAGCAACACCTCATAAGGATCGCGTCTGCCTTGGTACTCAGGGCCATCCATACCTGGAGAGCCGATCGGCATTTTAGGAACAGCCAAACCAAGCGCACGGGGCTGTTCTTTAATGAGTCGATGAATGTCTGCGCCTGGGACATGCCCCTCAATGATATAGCCCTGAATTAAAGCCGTATGACAAGAGCCAAACTTTGGCGGAACACCTAATTGCGTGCGTATCGCTTGATTTCCCTTGTCAACAACTTTGACGACAAAACCATTTTTTTCAAGATGCGTGACCCACTCTGCACAACAGCCACAAAGTGGATCTTTCCAAACAGTCATTGTGCGATCAGCGTTAGCGGCTAAAGCGCCAAGGGGGGCTGTACTCAAAGCCAAAAGCGTCATTAGGAATGACCGCCGAATCAAGGCACTCTTATTTAAGGAGTCATTCATCTGTGTTTCCATCAATGATTACGATTCGAGAGATATCCTGACTAAGTTATTTTATCCTTGTATATTCATCACAAGATGACGGATATACAAGGATCAAACAATCACTCAAGCATCAAAACGATCCGCATTCATAACTTTGGTCCATGCAGCGATAAAGTCTTGAACGAATTTTTCTTTGTTGTCATCTTGCGCATAGACTTCTGCATAGGCGCGCAACACCGAGTTCGAACCAAACACCAAATCGACGCGAGTCGCAGTCCACTTTGTCTTGCCAGACTTGCGCTCGACGATGTCATAGCTATTGCGACCTGTGGGCTTCCATGTATAGGCCATGTCGGTCAGATTCACGAAAAAGTCGTTAGATAGGACGCCTTCGCGCTCTGTCAAGACACCGTGTTTCGACGCGCCGTAGTTTGTGCCCAAGACGCGCATCCCGCCAACCAAGACCGTCATTTCCTGTGCCGACAGGCCCATCAGCTGTGTGCGATCGAGCATGAGCTCTTCGACACTCACTGCATAGTGCTGTTTGGACCAATTGCGATAGCCATCATGGATGGGTTCGAGTACGGCGAACGACTCTGCATCAGTTTGCTCAGGTGTTGCGTCACCCCGACCTGGCGTGAACGGAACCGTGACGATATGACCGGCAGCCTTGGCCGCCTGTTCAATCCCGACACCTCCTGCCAACACAATCACGTCAGCGATACTAGCGCCCGTTGATTTGGCGATGCCCTCTAAAACGCCAAGCACTTTAGCCAGACGCTTGGGTTCGTTGCCTTCCCAGTCTTTCTGGGGAGCCAAGCGAATGCGCGCACCATTGGCACCACCGCGCAAATCGGAGCCACGGAAGGTCCGTGCGCTGTCCCAGGCGGTCGACACCATTTCGCTAATGGACAGACCACTTGCCGCGATCTTGGCTTTGACCGCGTTGACGTCAACACTTTTGTTGCCTGCGGGCACTGGATCTTGCCAAATCAAATCTTCTTTTGGCACTTCCGGTCCGATATAACGCGCTTTAGGTCCCAAGTCACGGTGGGTGAGCTTGAACCAAGCACGCGCAAAGACCTCGGTGAAGTAGGCAGGATCTTTGTAAAAACGCTTTGAGATCTTGCTGTACTCAGGATCCATTTTCATGGCCATGTCCGCATCGGTCATGATCGGGTTATGACGAATGGAGGAATCCTCCACATCGACAGGCTTATCTGCTTCTTTGATGTTGATAGGCTCCCACTGCCATGCTCCTGCCGGACTCTTCTTGAGCTCCCATTCATAGTTGAGAAGAAGTTGAAAGTAGCCGTTATCCCATTGTGTGGGATGCGTGGTCCACGCGCCTTCGATGCCGCTGCTGACGGTGTCACGGCCCACACTTCGAGTCGTATGATTCATCCAACCAAGACCTTGCTCTTGGACGTCAGC
>CAMBLP010000050.1 GCA_945868195.1 Bordetella parapertussis | reverse complement strand
CATGAATTCCTCTCGGGTCTGCCAGGTGGGGCGATGGGCGCGATGATCGTGGTGATGCTCATCATGTTCGTCCTCGGCTTTATCTTGGATACCTTTGAGATTATTTTCATCGTGATCCCGATTACGGCACCCGTTCTATTGATGCTTGGTCTCGATCCCATCTGGCTTGGCGTGATGGTTGGCGTTAATCTACAAACAAGCTTTCTCACCCCTCCGTTCGGATTCTCGTTGTTTTATCTGAGAAGTGTCGCACCCAACAGTATTTCGACGGGGATGATTTACAAAGGCGTCATTCCCTTTGTTTGTCTGCAGGTACTGGCGATTGCTATTTTGTTTGTATTCCCAGAGCTCGTCACCTGGTTGCCAAAGTTGCTTTACTAAAAATCCATAAAAATATACATAAAAAAACCCGGCGATCCATGACAGATCGCCGGGTTTTTAACTTTCACACTAAACGTATTAGATCTTAAAGTACTTGGCGCGTGCGGCAATAAATTGCGCATCCGTACCTTCGGTTTTGATACGAACGGTATTGAGCGCTTTCACATAACTTTCAGCCGTCTTTTTGGTCAACGCATCGCCCTTATCGCGGATGGAGGTCAAGACCTCCAATGAGGCCTTTGCAGCGGCCTCAACCACGCTATTTGGGAACTGAGGAATGGCTGTAACGCCATGGTCTTTGACCAGCACCTCGAGTGCACGTGGGTCATTGGCGGCAAAGTCGGAAGCGACCTGGTCGTATTCGGCCTGGCACACATCGCGCACGAGATCCTGCAAGCTCTTTGGCAAGGCTTGGTATTTCTTTTTGTTCACGACCAACTCTGTTGCCAAACCGGGCTCAATAAAGCTCGAGGTGTAGTAAATCTTGCGCGCTTTGTAGAAGCCAAGTGCGAGATCGTTATAAGGACCGACAAACTCAGCAGCATCGAGCGCGCCCGACTGCAACGCTTGGAAAATCTCGCCGGCTGCCATGTTGGTCACAGAGGCGCCCAACTTGCCCCAGACCTGACCACCCAAACCGGGGGTACGGAAACGCAAGCCCTTGATGTCATCGAGGCTTTTGATCTCTTTGGGAAACCAGCCACCCGCCTGCGTGCCTGTATCGCCCGACAAGAAGCCTTGCAAACCAAACTTGTCATAGACCTCATCCCAAATTTGCTGACCACCCAAATAGCGCACCCAGGCGGCGAGTTCGCGGCTCGTCATACCGAAAGGTACGCCGGTGAAAAAGGACAGCGCCACGCTCTTGTTCTGCCAATAGTAAGCAGCACCGTGCGACATCTCTGCACCACCGTCAATCACGGCATCAATAGATTGCAGAGGTGGAACGAGTTCGCCCGCGGAAAAAACCTGAATAGTCAGTTGGCCTCCCGAGGCGGCGGTAATACGATCCGCCAAGCGCTGAGCGCCAACGCCCATGCCTGGAAAATTTTTAGGCCATGTCGTCACCATCCGCCATGTAATTTTGCGTTGAGCAATAGCGGGGGCCGCAACGGTTGATAAACCGGCTGCGCCGGCAATACTTGCTTTAGTAATAAACGATCTACGATTCATGGCGGGTTCTCCGTCAGTACAACGTTGTCAAAAAATAGCTAACCAATGGACATTATATTGCCCTTACATAAATACATACCAAGGAAAACCCTAGGTTTTGCATATCAACGAGGTCTTTGACAAGGAGATGCGTCCTCCGTAAAAGGGGATTAAATAAGTATTAATATCCACACTAGCCTATCTCAAATAACGCAGCCCCATGGACTCCTTCACCACCCGCCCTGAAATTGTTGGCACCTTTGGCGTGGTCTCCTCCACACACTGGCTCGCTTCGCAAACGGCCATGTCAATCCTCGAGCGCGGAGGCAATGCCTTCGATGCGGCCGTTGCGGGGGGGTTCGTGCTCCAGATCGTCGAGCCCCACCTGAACGGGCCGGGAGGCGAGGTTCCTCTGATGTTGTGGAGTGAAAAAGAACAACGCATGCGCGTCATTTGTGGCCAAGGCTGTGCCCCCGCGCTTGCGACGCCCGAATTTTTTAGAAAAAAGGGACTCGAACTCATCCCCGGCATCGGCCTCCTGCCCGCCACGGTTCCAGGCGCATGGGGCGCATGGCTCACGATGCTGCGCGATTACGGGACCTTGTCTCTTGCAGAGGTACTGGCGCCCGCTATCTATTACGCAGAAAAGGGCTTCCCTCTCATTCCTCGGGTGGTGCAAGCCATCACCGCCGTACAAGACCTGTTTCGTGCCGAGTGGCACAGCTCGCGTAACGTCTGGCTACCCAACGACAAGGTCCCGGCGCCTGGCTCTCTGTTTCAATCCAAGGCGATCGCGGCAACCTACCGCAAGATCATCGAACTAGCCCAAGATCAGGGCGGCGTGGATCGCGTCAAACAAATCGAGGCAGGACTCGATGTTTGGTATCGAGGCTTCGTTGCCCGCGCGATCGACGACTACTACACGCATGAAGAAATCAGAGACACCACGGGTGAACGCAACAAAGGCCTCTTGCGCTATGAGGACCTGGCGAAATGGCAAGCCACCTATGACGAACCTATCACGGTTGAGTTCGGCCGTTACACCGTCGCGAAATGTGGCGCATGGTCTCAGGGCGCAACCTTTTTGCAGCAACTGACCATCCTTCGCAACGCCGAACTTCAACAATACGCACCTGATTCCTTTGAGTTTGTGCACCACGTCGCCGAAGCAGCCAAGCTCGCCCTCGCCGATCGCATGGTGTGGCTGGGAGATCCGGATTTTGTAGATGTGCCGCTTGCGGCCATGCTGAGCTCAGATTATGGCAAGCAACGCTTCGCGCAGATCGCGGCGCAAGCCTCCACCGCCCTGCGTCCAGGCCAACCCAATGGACGTCAGCCCACTATGCCAGACCTCGCTCTTGGCGAACGCATTCTGGCGATCTCGGACACACGCTATGGGATTGGTGAGCCAACTTTTGCGGCTTTGCCACCCGTACGCGAATGGGCTGACAAAGAAATCTTCGTTGGCGACACCTGTCACTTGAGCGTGATCGATCAGCAAGGCAATATGGTTTCGGCCACACCGTCAGGCGGTTGGCTGTCTTCGAGCCCCGCGATCCCAGAACTTGGTTTCTCGATCAACACCCGTCTACAAATGACGTGGATCGATGATGGTCTGGCCAGTCAGTTGCAGCCAGAAAAACGCCCCACTACGACGCTTTCTCCCTCGATGGCCTTGAAAGATGGCAAACCCTATATGGCGTTTGGTACACCTGGGGGAGATCAACAAGATCAATGGACACTGATCTTCTTTTTACGTCACGCCCTTTATGGCATGAATCTCCAAGAGGCGATCGAAGCACCCTCCTGGCATCTCGATCACTACCCCTCTTCCTTTTGGCCACGGACCACGACACTCAACCGCATGACAATCGAAGCTCGCATGCCTGATCAGACAATCGAGCGACTTAAACAAGCAGGTCATGAGGTCAAGGTAGGCGCGGCATGGTCCGAAGGACGCCTTTCCGCCTGCACGCGCGAACAAGGTCCTCACGGCCAATTGATCTTACGCGCGGGGGCCAACCCAAGGGGCATGCAAGGTTACGCAGTAGGTCGTTAAGCTTTAACATATTAAAACAATCATTATTTCTATTCAATTTTTTAAAACATGGAGTCCCGCATGCATACATCCCTTACTCGCTTACTCGTCGCAAGTGCCCTTGCCTTTACGTCTCTCGCACCCGCTCAGGCTGCTTGGCCAGACAAGACTGTTTCCGTCGTCGTGCCTTGGGCACCCGGTGGCACCACCGATATTTTGGCGCGGATGCTCTCTGAAAATCTGACTAAAACACTTGGCCAGACCTTTATCGTAGAAAACAAGCCCGGCGCATCAGGCAATATCGGTTCAAACCTCGTTGCCAAGGCAAAACCCGATGGTTACACCTTGCTCGTGGGTTCGATGAGCACACACGCGATGAACGGTGCGTTATTTGCAAAAATGCCTTTTCATCCCGTCGATGACTTCACACCCATCGCACTGATCGCGCTTGTCACGAATACGATGGTGACCAACGCCGCAGTCCCTGCCAAAACCGTGAAAGACCTGATCGCTTTTGCAAAAGCGAATCCAGGCAAGCTCAACTATGCGTCTGCCGGCATGGGCTCGACCAATCACATCAGTGCCGTCATGTTTGAAAAAGCAGCAGGCATCACGATGAACCACGTTCCCTACAAAGGCGGCGCGCCTGCGGTACTCGATACCGTCTCAGGTCAGACACAGGTCCTTTTTAGCGCAGGCACTCAAACCTTGCCACATGTCAAAAGCGGCAAACTCAATCTGATTGCAGTCACCGAAGACAAACGCGCAACACTGTTGCCGGAAACTCCCACTGTCGCAGAGACTCTGCCCGGCTTTGAAATGGTGGTCTGGTACGGCGTATTTGGCCCCAAAAATCTGCCCGCTGACATCACGAACAAGCTCAATACCGAAATCAACAAAATGCTGGCTCAACCTGTCGTGATTGAAAGAATGCGTGGGATCGGCGTCGAAGTCGTTCAATCGACACCAGTCGGTTTCGCAAAAACACTCAAAGCCGATACCGAGCGATATACCAAGCTCATCAAAGAGCTGAAAATCACTGCCGAATAAAGTTCGAGGTCTTTGTTGAACACCGCACTTATGATAAACGTGCAACAGCTCTGTCATGGCGTCGATCAGATCGCCATGACATTGCTGGACCGGCAATTATTGACCATCAACATTTTTCATGCCCAGCACGTAGAGCTTGAACGACTTTACAGCTCTAATCCAGAGGCCTATCCCCCCGGCGGCCGAAAACAAAAGAAAGGAACGGTCTGGGGTCAGCACGTCCTCATTGAACAAAAAATATTTGTCGGTGAAGGCAGCGAAGCCATTCGGCAATCTTTTGATGACCACGAAACGATCCAGCGATTAGGGTTGCAATCCATCATTAATATTCCCATTTCAAGCGATTCACTGTGCCTGGGAACGCTGAATATTCTGATGACACTTCCTCGTGTAAAACCCGATCATGTTGAAACTGCGCAACATCTCGGCGCTCTTTTACGTCCTGGATTAATCACTCTGCATTCAAATATCAAAAAATGAAAGATCAACACACCTAATCAACAGTCGAGCTCTGCCGCAGGTCCTATCGCGCATAGACAACCCCAGCGCCACCTCTTGGGTCTGCACCACCACTCATGCGACCGCCAATCGTTGAAATGACATGCGCGCGCGACATGCTAGGTTCAAAACTATGTGCGCTCTGATGAACCGTATGCCCAAGCGCGCGCAACTCTTTAATCACCGAACGCGGCACCGTCGCCTCGGTATGGATACCCAGTCCCTCGCAATGAATACGCGGTACCGTGACGGCTTCCACAGGAGACATCCCAAAGTCCACGACGTTCAAAATAGATTGCAACGTCGCACTAATAATGACACTACCACCCGGTGCGCCTGCTAACAGAACAGGTTTGCCATCCTTGAGCAACATCGTTGGCACCATTCCCGTTGTGCGTGCTTTACCCGGCGCCATTGAATTCTTTTTATTGGGTACAGGGTCAAACAATTTCATCGAATTGTTGTAGTTAAAGCCTAAGCCGGGCGTCACAACACCGGCAGCCGTGCCAAGTGTATGCGTCATGGACACGGCATTACCAGCGGCATCCATCACGCATACATGTGTAGTGCAACCCGGAGGCGCTTGTTCCTGACCTCCCGCATAGTGACCACTCTTGATGCGCTCTGCCCAATACGCAGCACGCTTTTTTGAAATCAACATATCGGTGGGAACGTCGGCAAAACGGGGATCTCCCAGATAAGCATTTCGATCAACATGCGCAGCGGCCATCGCGCGCGCGACTAAATCAAGATGCCGTGTCGAGCCATGATCGAGCGAAGCTAAATCGAAGTGTTCAAGGATTTGCAACATTTCGATCAAGGTGGCGCCACTACCTGGCGGAGGATTAGACCTCACCTCATAACCACGATAGTGACCCACCAAGGGAGCACTCTCCTCGGGAAGATAATTCGCCAAGTCTTGTCGCGTCACAAAAGCGCCATTCGCTGCCAAGTCGCGCGCGATTTCATCTCCAAGAGAACCTTGGTGAAAATCTCGCCAACCTCCTTTTGCCAGACGCTCAAGGGTGCGCGCATAATCAGGCAGACGCAACACATCACCAACCTGAAACAATCGTCCATCGGGATGCAAATAAACACGCGCGCACTCGGCTGTTTTTCGAATCCGCGTGAGACCATCCGGTATGCCCGGCTGGGCATACCCACTCCAAACACTCGCGGTATTCGGTGTGATCAAGATCCCTTCATTGGCTTGAGCAATCGCAGGAGCGATTAGATCCGCCCAAGGCATGGAGCCGAGCTTTTCATGAAACAAACCAAGACCCGCTGGGGCGCCCGGGGTCATGATCGCGGTATACCCAATCTCGCTTCTGAAGTCATCAAACAAACTGTAGCCAGAGATCGGGGTTCGGCCTTTGCAGTCTTTTTCCCACATATCAGGACGAACCTTGGAGCCAGCACGATTGTAGAAATCGATCATCCCACTGAGTCCTGTCGCGGCATGGAAGTAATGCAGCGTACCCATGCCGCCCAAGCCGCACATAAAGGGGTCATTGACCATTTGCGAAAACGCAGTCGCCAGCGCCGCATCAAAAGCGTTTCCACCTTTCTCAAGGATTTCGGCACCCACCTCGGCGGCGCGAGGCTGCGGACATACGACGACTCCTTTCATCATGACTCCTTATTTATTCATTGTTTGATTAAAAATTAACATGATTTACAAATGAATCAAGCGGGCATACAGTGACATTACCCATCCATTTCTGCCTACTCCGATGACAATATCGATTAATCGACCTGATGCCCATGAAGGCGTTTTCACTCTCCAAGACTTCAAATTTGAATCTGGTCAGTCACTGCCCGAACTCTCGATCGGCTATGTCCGTTACGGCGAACTGAATGCGCGAAGGGATAATCTCTTGCTCGTACTTCCCGGGACCGGAAATATCAGACATAGTGTGATTGATCATATTGGCCCAGGCAGAGCCTATGACACGGATCATTATTGCGTCATCAGTACGGATGCCATTGGTGGTGGACGTTCGTCAAAGCCTGCAGATGGTTTGGGATCAGCGTTTCCGGATTATTCAATTCGGGATATGGTGCATGCGCAGGTTCAGTTCGTCAGAAACGGACTAGATCTTGGCAACCAACCCATCGCCGTCTTAGCCGGCGCATCGATGGGTGCCTTTCAAGCGTTGGAGTGGATCATTCATTATCCTGATATGGTGCAGTCGGCAGTGCTGCTTGTCCCTGATTGGCACGCGAGTCAGAGTTTCAAACTTGCCACACAACGTATGCTCGATATCGTCAAACTCGATCCAAAATGGAATCAAGGCAACTACCAAGAGGCTCCGAGTGAGGGTCTCATTCTTGCTGGAAAACATTACTTTGCATGGACAGTGACAGATCAATACATCGCTGAAACTGACTTTAAATGCCTCGAACAAGAAGCTCAGGCAGCGGGAAATGGATTCGCAAGCTGGGATGCCTGGAGTCTACTCAAACGCTATCAAGCGTCCTCGCGTCACGATGTCAGCGCCCCCTTTGACGCAAACCTCGCTCGGGCGCTTGGACGTGTCAAAGCAAGAACGCTCGTTCTCCCCTGCACTCAAGAACGCCTGCTCAGCTTTGAAGGCGCAAAACAAATTGCCGACGGCATCAAAACCGCTGTCTTTGCACCGGTTGATTCATCAAAGGGTCATCTCGCTTGGCGAGCTGCCCTAGGCTCGCCCCAAACGAAGTCCATTACATGGACCATCAGAACTTTTTTAAACCTCGAGACTCACTGAAACACTACATTTTGTTTTGCGCTATCCTATGCAAGCATAATCAACCAACGAATCCTGAGTCCTCGTGAATCACCTCCTGCTTGCCCTCGTGGCAATGTTCTTGCAGCAAACTTTCGCGGCAATCGGTCGCGCACTCCCTGCCGTGATCGCACCCGCCATTATTGCGGACCTTTTGATTGACTCAGCTTGGATCGGTGTTTATTTCTCGATTGCCGCTGGAGCTGCACTCTCCACACAACTTGGTTGCGGTAGTTTCATCGTGCGTTACGGTGCGATGCGTATGAGTCAACTGGCTCTCGTACTGTTGGCCTTAGGCATGGCACTCGCGACCCTCGGCCATCCGATCGCGCTTGTCATCTCCGCTATGTTGAGTGGTGGAGGCGCAGCGATTTCAACACCCGCTAGCTCTCACTTACTCGGTCGTTGCTCTCCGCCTCGTTATCTGTCTTTGATATTTTCAATCAAACAAACAGCGGTGCCTGCTGGTCTTCTTTTAGCCGGCATACTCGGACCACAGATTACCGAATGGCTCAACTGGCAATCCACGATGCTGATTAGCGCCTTAGCTTGCATCGTTTTTACGCTGATGCTTGAGCCTTTGCGCAAAAAATTCGATGATGATCGTGATCCAACTCGAAAATTTCATTTTTCAGATTTTGGCAATACATTTCGCGCCGTCATCGGCACAAGAGAATTACGCAATCTTTCCTTTGCCTGTTTTGCCTTTAACGCCGTACAAACAATCTTCACGGTTTACTTCGTTGTCTACCTCACAACGATGGGATACACCCTGGTCGCCGCGGGCTTTCTCTTGTCAATCGCTGTCGCAATCGCCGTACCAGGCCGTATTATCTGGGGCTTGCTTGGTAGCTCCTTCGTCAACCCACGCACGATGATGGGTGCACTCGCCATTGGCATGACAATCAGCATGGTTCTCTTAAGTTTTTGTAGCGAAGGTTGGCCAACAATCTTAGTGGGTATCGTTGCGACACTGATCAGCGCGACCGCACTCTCCTGGCACGGTGTACTGCTCGCTGAAACAGCACGGGCGGCACCCGAAGGTGCTCGCGGAGCCGTCACAGGCGGCGTCTTGTCTTTCGGTCAAGTTGGAGCACTGATAGCACCTTCGATTTTTTCTTTATTGCTGGGCATGACCAACAACTACGGTATCGGTTTTATCGTCTGCTCCTTACCCGCCTTATTTGTGGGTATCGCTTTACTCCGTCAGAAAAAACGGTAGCCTAACCATGAATAAGAGCGACAAGCTTTCGTTCAAACAAGTATGGCTCTGCGAGGCGATCCATCTAAGGGAAAACCAATGGGGTCCCCTAGACGATAGCAAAGCGCGACTACTCGCTCAACATGAAGGCTCGCCGCTCGCAAAAGTCGTCAGTCGCGCGCAGACCTTGAGTCAATCAATCGGTCTGACCACTACCATCACAAAGCTCAGCGCCGCAAGTTGGTTCGCCTTTTTTTGTATATTGATGATCGCCATCATCGCCGGTACAAGTATGGCACTCACCGCGCTTGGAACTGGGACGCAACCCGTCAATATCGTCTGGGCGTTGGTTTCATTGCTAGGACTGAATATTCTGTCGCTGATTCTGTGGTGTCTGGCCCTACTCTCACCGACGGCCTCGGGTGGTCGACTCGTGCAACTCTGGCCCTGGCTCACCCGCAAACTGGCGCGCGGTCCAAACATGGGTCTTGCTGTTCAAGCATGGTGGAGCGTCTGGCACCAAGCCCAAGCCACCCGTTGGCTCCTGAGCACTGGCACACATCTGATCTGGATGACCCTGAGCGTTGCGGCTACGGTCACGCTGCTCTTGGCTTTATCAACAAAACAATACGATTTTGTCTGGGAAACAACCGTCTTGTCCTCAGAGGTGTTCGTAAGAGGGATTGGGTATCTATCTGTTGTTCCGCAATGGTTTGGTTTTGCCGTGCCCGATCAGGAAATAATGCGTGCAAGCAGCTCAGTCTCTCAACAAAATCCAGAAATCGCTCGGCGTCTATGGTCGGGTTGGCTGTTAGGCTGTCTGCTCATCTATGGCGTACTACCCAGAGCGCTTTTTGCTTTACTGTCTGCACTTATCCTCAAACGACATTCACGTCTGGAACCTGACCTCTCATCGCCCTATTACAGTGCGATCTTAAGCCGGATGCCTTCGTTCGCTTTAGAGGCAGACGGAAAACAACCCCTTGAGTCTATTTTAAAAAATGGGTTAGATCGAAATGAAAATGAAAACGATCCGTGGAATACCGAGCACCTCTTGATCGCCATCGAACTCGATCCTACGGATGACTGGCCCCCCTCAGGAATCGGAGCTGCCTTAAGCTTCGCAAGTCCTATCGACTCCAAGGAGTCGCGTCAACAAGCTCTTCTAAACACGGCGAACGCTCGCCCACACAATCTCGTCGTCGCTTGTGATGCCAGACACTCACCAGACCGCGGGATCTTGCGCTTGATCGCAGAGCTCTCGGGCTGTTCAAAAAGAACTCTACTTTGGTTGCGACACAGTCAGATTGCGCAAGCGCACACCGAGGCCTGGGTAGCTCAGCTACGTAGCCTTCCACATATAGAGGTCTGCGTCCGCGACGATGGCGCGAGCATCATGCAATGGCTGGAGCGCCAGCATGACTGAGCAACCCACACTTGAAATCGCCGTCGTCGGGCATACGAATGTTGGAAAAACTTCCCTGCTTCGTACGCTCCTGCGCGATGTGAATTTTGGCAAAGTCGAGGATATGCCCGGAACAACCCGTCAAGTGCAAGGCGCTCCCGTGGCACTCGACTTTAAAACCGTGCTGACTCTTTACGATACACCGGGTATCGAAGACAGTATTGGCTTATTGGATTATCTTGAGCAGCTGTCCAACCACACGCAGCGGCTTGATGGCCCCGATCGCATCCGACTCTTTTTGGAAAGTCCGGAAGCGTCCTCTCTGTATGAGCAAGAGGCACGCGTCCTGCGAAAACTATTAAGCTGTCATGCCGGACTTTATGTCGTGGATGTGCGTGAGCCTGTCCTAGCTAAACATCGAGACGAACTTGCCATTTTATCGAGTTGCGCGAGACCACTTTTACCAATCTTGAATTTTGTCGCCAGCCAAGCGGCACGCACTCAAGAGTGGCGCGATGCGCTAGCGCGAGTCGGATTACACACCGCGGTATCTTTCGATAGTATGAGTCCTCCCCTCGATGGTGAGGAAAAACTCTATCAAGCACTTTCACTTTTACTCTCGTCCTATCAAACAACGCTTTCTGCCCTTCAAGAACAAACCGCAAAACAGCGACAGGCCAGACATACTGCTTCGATGAGTCTGATTGCAGATATGCTTATTGATATCGCATCTTTGCGAATACGTGTTGGCTCAGAGGCGGATATCGTTCAAAAAAATATGGCGATACAACATCGCGTCCGAGAACGCGAACAAGCCTGTGTCAATGCTTTACTGAATTTATTTCAATTTCGACGAGACGACTACCTCTCAACGCCCCTTCCTTTGACTGAAGGGCGTTGGGACCTTGATCTTTTCAGTCCTCAAGCACTTCAAAACTTTGGCGTGCATGTCGGTATGGGTATTGCAGCCGGCGCAACGTTGGGTGCGACCGTTGACGTGTTGAGCGCAGGACTTACCCTTGGTACAGGAATGGCGATCGGGGCGGTTGCTGGAGGCGCGTTAAAAGTTGTTGATCGTTGGGGGAGTCGAGTTCTTGGAAAAATGCGTGGCTTTAGAGAATTGACCGTTGATCAGTCGATTCTGCAGATTCTCGTGCTGCGACAGATGCAACTCATAAATGGCTTGGAGCAGCGCGGTCATGCCGCATTGACCCCGCTGCGTCTTGAGCAAGCCCCTCATCTTTCTCTGGAGAATCCTGTGCTGACCCAGACTATCGCTCTGGCGCGCGCCCATCCCGAATGGTCCTCGATCAGCGATCAATTTACTCATAACCCCGCGCGCGAACACGCGCTCGATACTCTTGTCAAAGCACTCTGCTAATTCTTTTATGCAACCACCTTTAACGATCCCCGCTCATTTCAAAAAATTTGGCCTTGCTGGCATCTGTGATTGCCACACCCATATTTTCCCTCCCGCCGAACAATTCCCCTTCGCTACAAAGCGCAATTACACGCCTGCAGTTGCCACGCTCGAGGCACTGGATGCCTTGCACACTGCAATGGGTGTTGATCGTGTGGTTCTGGCACACCCAAGCCCCTATGGCACAGACAACTCAAGTATGCTGTATGCGCTTGAGTCCTGGGGACCTGCGCGTGGCCGTGGCGTCGCCGTCATCGATGAAAGCTTTACTCTTGAGACTTTAAAAAAGTTTCATTCCGCTGGCGTGAGGGGTGTCCGTGTCAACTTAGAAACACATGGGCATAACGATCCAACATCTGCCGCAAAACAACTTCGAGCCGCTGCCAAGCAGGTCGCACCACTTGGCTGGCACGTTCAGGTCTACACCAATCTTGACGTGATCGCGGGCATGCAAGAGACGATTCGTGCGCTCCCTACCCCACTGGTGGTCGATCATTTCGGCAAACTCGATGCCAGTAAACCCCTGAGCCAGCCAGGCTTTGATGCACTATGCGCTCTCGTTCAGTCCGGCAAAGCCTATGTCAAACTTTCCGCGCCCTATCGCATTTCGGAGCTTCCTGGCTATCCAGATGGCGAAGCGTTTGCGCGCGCTCTGATCAATGCCAACGCGGATCGTATGCTCTGGGGCACTGACTGGCCGCACCCCATGCCGCCTAAAGGGGTCAAACGCGACCCAAAGGTCATCGAATACTTCAGGCCCGAAGACGACTTCTCCGCCTTGACGCGTATTGCTCAATGGGCAGGTGACCCTATTACCGTCAAAAAAGTACTCGTCGACAATGCCGCTCGCCTCTACGATTTTTAGCGTCTACACAGGGTAAACTCCATAGGCAAAAAGCGTCAGAAATGTTTAGTATTACGAACCTGTCTATGAGCGACCTGGCTTTCCTATTCCGCTCTGGTTTACTTAATTGTTGGAGACCCCTATGAAATTTCTACCCTTAGCGAGCGCCGTTGCGGCGACTTTTGTATTAACCGCAGGCACTGCCCACGCTCAAGCCTATCCTAACAAGCCTGTCACGCTCGTGGTCGGCTATGCTCCCGGTGGCGCCACAGACCGCGTCGCACGCTTAGTTGCAAAATCTCTCTCCGAGCAAACTAAACAGAGCTTCGTTGTTGAAAATCGCGCAGGTGCGAATAGCAATATCGCTGCTGATCTAGTCTCGAAAGCCAAACCTGATGGCTATACGCTTTATATCGGCTCCGTCGCCAACACGATTAATAAATCACTCTACAAAAAACTGAACCATGACATCCTGACCGACTTCGCGCCCATCGTCACGTTGACGACGATCGCTAATATTTTGGTGATCAATCCTAAATTGCCCGTCAAAAACGTTAAAGAGTTTATCGCTTACGCTAAGGCAAACCCAGGGAAAGCATCTTGTGCCTCTTCTGGCGCAGGTTCCTCCATCCATCTTTCCTGCGAACTTTTCAAAATGCAGGCTGGTGTCGATCTCCTGCACGTTCCTTACAA
>CAMBLP010000049.1 GCA_945868195.1 Bordetella parapertussis | reverse complement strand
GTTAACTGTGCATCGAATTTTTGATTCTTTTGAATAATATTTAATCGCGCATTTTCAAAACCGGGAAGTCCTGTTACTGACCATTTACCTTCGACTTTTGCGGGAATAATCCAAAAGTATCCAGAGGACTCACCGTTGGTCATAACGACTTCATCCGGGGTCCATCCGCCCATCGCAAAAGTGTGGGAGACAATGCGTGTGCCGGGCTTCATCTTCAGCAGAGTTGGCTTAAGTTTGATATTAAGATCAGTCAGGAGATAAAGTGTGACAACAGTCGCGTTTGAAAAGTCTTCCTTGAAAATATCACCCGTCACGATCGTCACTCGATCGCTAACGTCCGCTTGTTGAGCGTTTCGCCTCGCAAGTGCAGCCATATCCGGGTTGTATTCAATCCCAACAGCTCTAGCGCCATAGCGACGCGCCGCTTCGATCGGTATTTTTCCATCGCCTGAACCCAGGTCGTAGACGAGATCGACCGAGGTGACTCGAGCCGTTTCTAACATGTTTGTCACGATCGCGTTTGGAGTCGGCATCCACATCACATCTTTGCCGCGTTGAGCCATGAGGGGTTGATACTGATCTGTGTCAGCATGTTGCGTGGTGCATCCTGCGACAAGGCTCATCATTACCGCAGTGATCATACCTACTCCTCGAAAGGGTAAGTGCGTGAGGGGTCTCAGGAGTGGCTTATTAAACAAGGCGATCATTTAAAAATTGATTAAAAAAACAGGCATCCCTGTTTGTGGGGATGCCTGTTTGATAGATGAGGCGAGTTAAACAGCTAAATATTTACTTTTTTGCTGCGTTGGAGTCCTCGACCACTTTCTTCCATTTAGCGGTTTCCTTAGCCATGAACTCTGCGAAGTGCGCAGGTGTCTTGCCAACGGGATCCGCACCCGCAACAATAAAACGCTGTTCAAGGTTGGGCATGATGGCGTTGACTTCTTTGTTCAGCTTGTCAATGATTGCCTGAGGAGTGCCTTTGGGTGCCAGTAGGCCAAACCAAGACCCCGAGGAGTAGCCAGGAAAACCACTCTCGGCGATCGTTGGAACGTCGGGCATGGACCGTGAACGCTCTAGGCTGGATACGGCGATCGGGATCAGTTTGCCGGCCTTGATGGCTGTAATCACCGAAGGAATTGTTGCAAACATAAAGTCCGTGCGTCCCGCTAGCAAATCATTCAATGCTTCGGCACCTTTGTAAGGGATATGTTGTGCTTCGACCCCCATACGCTGCATCAACATAAAGCTCGACAAATGTGCGGACGTACCGACACCTGTCGAGGCGTAATTTAGCTTGCCAGGGTTAGCTTTGACCCAGGCTTCAAAATCCTTAAAGTTTTTGATTCCTTTTGCAGGATTCACAACCAACACGTTCGGGACGTCGGCGACCAAAATAATTGGCATTAAGTCCTTGAGTGGATCGTAGGCTAGTTTTTGCAAGGAGGGGTTAATCGTCAAGGGACCGACTGAGGCCATCAAAATGCTGTAACCATCGGGAACCGCTTTGACAGTATCAGCAGTTCCAATATTGCCGCCCGCACCGGGTTTATTTTCAACGATGAAATTGGCGCCTTTCATGCGGCTGGGTAATTCGTTGGCAATTGCGCGTGCGATGACGTCTGTCGTACCGCCAGCGGTGAAACCCACCATGATTTTGACGGGACGGTCTGGATAATTAGCGGCTGTTTGTGCCTGGGCGGAAAGGGTTGCGCCCACAGAAAGCATACCGAGTGTGAAGGCCGAAGCGTAGCGTTTAAGTTTGGCGTTGATCAAAAGGATCTCCTAAGTGTCTGATTTGTTTGAAAAGCGTATAAATATTTAATTAACCGATTTTGAGTATACGGGAGGATGAAGCGCTATTTAAGAAGTTTTTTAGCTGAAATGACGATGGAGGTATTGCCTTTCAAGGATCCTTTGATCCAATTGTTGTCAACGCTGCCAACAATGGTTCTCAGTTCACCCGTTTGATCTTGGTATTCAAAGCTAATTTGATCGCCGTTCAGTCGTCCCTTAATCGAGATGCTGTTCGTCCTACCTGGGACTTCAAGCGTACCTGTGATTTCTTGATATTGCTGCCAGATGCTCAAACGCAAAGAATGGCTGTTTGATAAACCTGGTAGACCATTGATTGCCCAGCTACCTTCAACTCTGGCGGGCACGATCCAGAGATAACCCATATGACCGGTATCGCTTTGCACAGTCTGATCGGCCGTCCAGTTGCCCATCGTGAAGGTATTGGAGACCACACGTGTCCCGGGTTTCATCTCAAGAATAGTGGGTCTCAGCTTGATGTTGAGCGCAGGTAGGAGATAGAGCGTTACAACGGTGGCCTTGGAAAAATCTTCTTTGAAGATGTCTCCAGTGATGATGCTGACCTTGTTGGATACGCCAGCACGCTGAACATTTTTTCTCGCGTATTCAGCCATGTCGGGGTTGAACTCAATACCGATGGAGTTTGCGTTAAATTGCGTTGCCGCTAGGATCGCGATTTTTCCATCCCCTGCGCCCAGATCGTAGACGAGGTCACTTTTCGTGACGTTTGCACTCTTAAGCATGCGCTCTGCAAGGTCTGTCGGTGTCGGTATCCAGATGACATCTTTGCCTTCTTGAGCAATGGTGGGTTTGTATTCATTGGCGACAGGTGCCGCTGTCCCGCAACCGATTAAAACGAATGTCAGCAAGAGAGCGGGTATGGTGTTCAGTTTAGATCGACGTGCGTGCATAGCTAGGTATCCTGTTGGTAGTTTAAGCGGTGACAAATCTAAGTTCTTGAGAGGGGATACGCAAATGAATCTGAGCACCTATTTGCAGAGGTGATGCTCCACGCGCGTGAGGAATGTCTGCTTTGACCATTGCTTGACCGACGCGCACCTCGTAGCGAATGAATTCCCCTAAAAACTCCGAATCAACAATCTCGCCTTTCAGTGCGAGGTTATTGTGTAAATCAGTTTCAGCATTTTCGACAAAACGTACCGCATGTGGTCGGAAAGCCAAATCCATTTCGGTGCTTTGCAGTTCAAGTCCTTTTGGTAGTGTCAGCATCCCGAGAGTCGCAGAGTCAAACCGTAGATGATCGCCTTCGGTGATGAATCGACCGGCAAACAGATTGACAGAGCCTACAAATTGGGCGACAAAGCGATTAACCGGAAAATCAAACAGCTCCATTGGCGAACCCACTTGTTGAATTACGCCTTGATCCATGACGGCGATGCGATGACAGGTTGTCAGCGCCTCTTCTTGATCGTGCGTGACAAAGATAGTGGTAATGCCAAGACGGCGCTGCAACTGAACAAGCTCCTGGCGTGTCTGCGTGCGAAGTTTGGCATCGAGGTTTGAAAGAGGTTCGTCAAGCAGCAAAACCTGCGGTTCGATCGCGAGTGTTCTCGCGATCGCCACACGCTGTTGTTGACCACCTGAAAGTTGACCTGGCCGACGATTGGCGAGCTCACCCATATCGACGAGTTCTAGCGCGCTGGCGACTTTAGTACGGATCTCGGCGCTAGGAAGTTTGCGCGCTTCTAGGCCAAACGCAACGTTTTGAGCCACAGTCATATGGGGCCACAGTGCGTAGTTTTGAAACACCATGCCAACGTTACGCAACCATGGTTGCGTGCCCGTCACATCTTTCCCATCGATTAGTAGCTCGCCACGTTGGTGTTGATTGAAACCTGCGATCAAACGCAAAAGCGTGGATTTGCCTGAACCTGACGGGCCAAGCAGCGCAAAGAACTCACCCGGTTGAATCGTCAGAGTGATGTCTTTGAGTACCGCGGTAGAGCCAAACGACAACGCGATATTTTTTATCTCGATACCAACCGATTTCATGTTCGATTTCCAACGTTTTGGTGGGGCGTGGCGGTTGCTGCCAAGCGATGCGTGATGTAAGTGCCGAGCGCGACGATCGATATAGCAACCACACTCAGCGCGGCGCCTGGACCGCGCCCCGCGATCGACTGAAAATACAAGTAGATGCCATAAGACATCGGGGCTAAGCTTTCCCTGCTTGTGAGCAAGATCGTTTCTGATATCTCAGCCGCGGCAGTGATAAAGCTGGTCACAAAGCCTGCGAGAAGACCTCCCATCATTAATGGGATGACGATTTTACGAATCGTGCGCCAGCGACCCGCGCCGACGTTTTCAGCGGCCTCTTCGAGAGCAGGGTGCACTTGAGTCAGTGCGGCCATACAGGAGCGAAGCGCGTAGGGTAGTCTTCGCACAGAGTAAGCAATGACAAAAATCACCCAGCTCGCAGTGAGTGCTCCTGCGCCAAAAGGTAACTCGATCCCGCGAAATGCGCGGAGATAACCGATACCGAGCACAAGGCCAGGCATGGCCAACGCAACGGTCACGAGATGATCCAGGATTTGACGACCAGGAATCGTTGTGCGGATCACAATGTAGGCGATGGCGCCACCGATGATGATGTCGATAAAGGCCGCTAGTCCACAATACAGAATAGTGTTCCAGATCATCTGTTTTGCGTCGGTAAAGATTGTGGCGTAATGGACGAGCGTGAATTGCTCTGGCAGAACGCTAAAACTCCACACTTTAAAAAGTGACATCAACAAAATACCGAGGTGAGGGGACAGCACCAGCATCAGAATGCCGAAGATCCAACCGTAAGCCAAGGCCGTTTGCCAGCTAGTGAGTTTGCGTTTTGGGGCTTGCGCACCGCCACGCGATACCAGCGCGTAATCGCGACGTTTAACAAACCACCAGGAACCCGCCATGGCTGCGATCGAAAATAAAACCAAGATGACGCAGATCACATAGCCAATGGGGTCTTCGATACCGATCGACGTCACGCGCAGATAGGCTTGTGGCGCCAACATATTGGTGACGTTCAGGACGAGCGGGGTACCCAGGTCGTCAAACACTTTGATGAATACTAGGGAAGCGCCTGCGATATAGCCGGGGAGCGCAAGTGGGAAAATAACCTTTCTAAACAGACGCCAGCCTGAGGCTCCCAAGTTCTGACCTGCTTCTTCCATCGAAGAATCAATCGTCGCAAGCGAGGCGGAAAGATTGAGCAAAATAAATGGAAAATAGTGAAGCGTCTCGACAAAAATAATGCCGCTCAAGCCTTCCATGACAGGAATACTGAAGCCGAAATTGTCCATGAGGATCAGGTTGACCGCGCCAGAGCGACCAAAAATCAGTTGTAAGGCGGCAGCGCCCACGAAGGCAGGCATGACTAAGGGCAAGACGCCAAGCGTTTGAATCAGGACCGCACCACGAAACTGAAACCGCATGGTCAGATAGGCGAGCGGTATGGCGATAATGGTGGTCCAGATAACAGTCATACCGGCGACGAAAAGACTGTTCGCAAAGGACTCCCGCATCAGCGAGATTTCGGCGAATGCTAAAAAGTGCGTCAGCGTGAAGCCGCCATGGCCATCGCTGAAGGCCGTGTAGACGACGGTCAGAATCGGACCAATTAAAAAGACAAACAAAAAGAGGGCGATCGCGATTGCGATCGCGATCAGACCGGGGTGATTACGCTTCACGGTTGTCATGCACCTTTAAAAAGGCCCCGAAGGGCCTTGTCTGACTTATTTCGCCGAGTTGGCGAGTGTGATGGCACGAGCGTAATTGGCTTTCGCTCGGCTCGCCCATTCTTCTTCAATCTTGGCTTTAGCGCGCGTGGCATCGGCATCTGCTTTTTTAGCTTTAAACAAGGCGAGTAGTTGTGGGTCTTTGATTTGCGTTTCATCAACCGCTGGAGAAAACGCGAGTTTGCGCGCTTCGTCGAGCTGGGCGCTAGGACGACCGGCAAGACGTTTTTCAGCGTCTTGGATCGCTTTGGTCGCGGCGACAAGCTCTTTGTGGCGGAAGGTGATCATTTGATCAAACAGTGAACGCACCACTAGGTAGCGAGACTCAGAGAGCTGCGAATCAAAGTTAACTTTTGCTTGGATCTTGCCACTGAAAGGATTGGGGTAGTTAGCAGGCGCTTGCTTGTAAATAGCTGGCAGCACTGGCAGGCGACTGATTTCTTTCTGAAGAAGTAATTTTTGCCCCTCCTCAGACAGCGTAAATTCAATGAAGCGTTTGCCGGCTTCGGGGGACTTGGCGCCTTGGATCAAGGCAATGTTAGCGGGAACAATCGAGGTCACAGAAGGATAAACAAAATCGACAGGCATACCGGAATTTTTGGCGGCAAGTCCGAAGAAGTCGATCACCAGACCGATACCGAACTGGCCATTAGATACACCGTCCGGCACGCCAAAGCTACGTTCGGTGATTGCGGCGCAGTTGCCGCCGATCATCAAAACTTGTTCCCAGCCTTTAGTCCAGCCTTCGCCTTGCAAAATGGTTTCAACGGTGAGATGGGTCGTGCCAGAGCGGGAGGGGCTCGAAATGGCGAGATGACTGAAGTAAACAGGTTTGACCAAATCAGCCCATTCTTTTGGGGCGGGCAGTTTGTTGGCCTTCATGTAGCGGGTGTTCCACATCATGCCGTAGCCCGCTAGAGCTTGGCCGCGGTAAAAGCCTTTTGGGTCATTGACGGGATAGTTGCCAACTTTGGCAGGAATGTCAGGATTGCCGGGACCAATGTTGACCAGTAATTTTTGCCCAGAGAGCACCTCAAAAGCATCAGGTGCCGAGGCCCAGAAAATCTCTGGCCGCGAACCAGCAGCTTGTTCTCTGACGTATGCAATGCCAGCGGAGGTGTTTTTGTTCAGAATCTCGACTTTGTCATTGGGGTATTTCGCCTCGTATGCCTTTTTATAAGCAGCAGTGAGTTCTTTAGGAAAAGAGGTGACGACGGAGATCGTTTCTGCCTGAGCGCCGATCGGTGCGAGCAGGGCAATAAGGGCGGCAGCGACCGCGGTGCGAGCGAAAGAAAATTGCATAGTTGCCTCGTAGTTGATGGTGCTAGTAAAAAATAATCCATTCTGCGTCTGTAAAGCTTAACAGGACAGGTCTTATTTAGGGAGTAAATGTAAGAATTGGAGTATCCCAAAGGGCGTATTGAGAATTATTGGCAATCATCTTACCGTTTCGCCAATCTTAAAGGAGTATTTAATTCATGGATAAGGCAGACTTTACGCGATATCAAGACCTCATCGTGTCGACCGCGACGGACCTCGGTATTAAGGTGCTCGCGGCGATCGCTTTTTGGGTGATCGGTCGTTGGCTGATTGGAACAGCTGTTTCGCTGGTCCGACGCTCGCTCGAAAAGCAAAAGATGGATCCTACCGTTTTGCGCTATGTGGGTTCGATCATCACGGTGACGCTCAATGTGTTGTTGGTGATTGGTATTTTGGGCTACTTTGGTATCCAAACGACGACATTCGCTGCCTTGATCGCAGCCGCTGGTGTGGCAATCGGCGTGGCATGGTCGGGTTTGTTGGCAAACTTCGCCGCTGGTGCATTCATGGTGGTGTTACGCCCGCTCAAGGTCGGTGATTTTGTGACGGTAGCAGGCGTCACGGGTACGGTCATTGAGTTAGGTTTATTCACCACGACGATCAATACACCTGACAATGTGCAGGTCATGGTGGGCAACAACAAGGTGTTTGCCGACAACATTCAAAACTTTAGTCATAACGCGTATCGCCGTGTGGATTTAAAGTGTCAGTTGTCGGGGGCGGCGGATCACAATGCTGCGATGAAGCTGTTGCGTGAGAAGGTTGCTGCGATTCCCAATGTATTGGCCGAACCTGCAGTGGTGGTTGAGATTTTGGATTTCAGTCCAATGGGGCCAATCTTGGCGGTGCGTCCGTTTTGTAGCAACGACAATTATTGGCAGGTTTATTTTGATACGAATCGTGTGATTCGTGAGAGCCTGATTGCGGCGGGATTCCCAGCGCCTATGCCTGCGCAAACGGTGTTTGTATCTCAGCAGAATTAAGTGGTTTTGTTCTTTTTAGTACTTAAAGTTCTTTTTGAGATTTGAAAACTGGAGTGTTTGATTTTGCTGAGCAAAATTCAAATCACTCCATTTTCTATGAGTTCAAAGCACCGAGCTCTTTTTAAGATCGGGTGTTCTATTGATATGCCGTCATCATTATTAAGAAGTGACAAAAGGGGTGATTTGAATTTGCTCAGCAAAATTCAAACACTCCTTTCGTCACCTCACCTCAATGCTTTCAAACCTAAATCCTAAACAATCAACCTAACTCTTTAGAAACAATCTCAGCTCCCGCCACCAGCGCCTGAAGCTTAGCATTTGCCACCGCGCGTGAAAGCGGCACCATCCCGCAGTTTGTACAGCCATACAAATGCTCAGGCTTGACGAACTTCATCGCGCGACGCAACACATCTGCAACTTGCTCTGGCGTCTCGATCGTGTTGGTGGCCACATCGATTGCACCGACCAATACATCCTTGCCACGTAACAATTCAATCAAATCCATCGGAACGCGAGAGTTCTGACATTCAAGGCTCACCTGATTGATTGTGCTCTGTGCCAACAAAGGAAAGACTTTTTCGTATTGACGCCACTCGTCGCCCAAGCTTTGTTTCCATTTGATATTGGCTTCAATGCCGTAGCCATAGCAAATGTGAACGGCACTTTTGCAGGTCAGACCTTGTGCGGCACGCTCGAGAGTTTTGACACCCCAGTCGCGGACCTCGTCAAAATAAACGTTGAAAGCAGGCTCATCGAACTGCACAATATCGACGCCGACAGCCGCTAATTCTTTGGCCTCTTCGTTCAAAATCTCGGCAAATGTCCAGGCTAGTTTTTCACGGCTGTGATAGTAGCCATCGTAAAGCGTATCGATCATGGTCATGGGACCAGGAAGCGTGAAGTTGATCGGACCCTTGGTCAGCATGCGAAGGCGCTTGGCATCCTCGACAAAGACCGGACCGCCACGGCTGACGCGATCGACAACGACAGGGACGTCCGCGTCATAACGATTGCGAATGCGCACTGTTTTACGGTTGACGAAATCGACACCTTTTAAGCTATCGATGAACGTCGTCACGAAGTGCTGGCGCGTTTGTTCACCATCGCCAATCACCGTGATGCCAGCACGCAATTGATCATCAACAGATAAGCGCATCGCGTCGAGTTTCGCTTGCGAGAGAGCTTCGCCTTGCAACTGCCATGGCGCCCAGAGCTTTTCAGGTTCGGCGAGCCAGGCGGGTTTGGGGAGGCTACCAGCGATGGCGGTGTTGATTTTTTTAGACATGATGTGGTGTGAGTAAAAGAATGAAGTGAAGGATAAAGGGGTTAAGCGAGCCTTATCTCGATTAGACAATAAGTTGAACGCTCACGCTTGAAAATCAATAGCTCTGGCAAGCACCAGTGTATCGGCTCTCAGCGCTGACTTGAGAATTTTATGCGTTGGCGTCAATGGCAGCTCCTCTAAAAAACTCACAAAGCGGGGCACTTTGACAGCGGTCAGTCTCTCGCGACACCAGTCAACGATTTCTTGCTCTGAGATCGTGACGCCCGGTTTTTTAACCGCAGCAATGAGGATGTCGTCCTCGCCGAGTTCAGAGGGGACAGCGATGGCTGCGACCTGATAGATGCCAGGCAGCTCTGCAATCACCATTTCTAGTTCGGCAGCGGCAATATTTTCACCTCGTCGACGAATGATGTCTTTTTTGCGAGAGAGATGATAGTAGTAGCCGTCTTCGTCATATTTCACTAGATCACCCGTTTTGAGCCAACCTTCATGAAAGGCTAGTTGAGTTTGTTCTGGATCTCGAAAATAGCCTTGCATCGCAATGGGTGTTTTGACCCAAAGCTCACCGGCTTCACCCGCCACGACATCGTTGCCCTCGTCGTCAACGACACGGCAGGTGGCCCATGGGCGGTTAGGGTCCGGGTGTTTGCCCGGCAAGCCCATGCTGCCAGGTTTGTCAGGACCTTCCCACGGATTACAGGTGACTCCAGGGATTTCAGTCATACCAAAACCTGAAAAGAGTTTATGAATACCAAACTCTTTTCGAAAAATGGGTGCAGCGCCTTTGCGCACGCCGTAAGCGACTCGCAGTTTGTGATCCGCGCGGTATTCGCTGCGATCGCGTGCGCACAGAATTGAGCCGATCGCTTCGATGATGTTGACGACTGTGGCGCCGTGATCGGCGGCGATCTGCCAGAAATTTGAAGCCGAGAAACGGGGGGTCAGAATCATGCAACTACCGCTTGCCAATACACCGCTCAAAGAATAAAAAACAGCATTCACATGAAAGAAAGGCAGAATGATCAGGATGCGATCTTTGGGTTGTAGGTGCAGACGTTCGACATTGGCCTCGCCAGCGGTCACCAAATTGAATTGGCTGTGCATCACACCTTTTGGAAAGCCTGTCGTGCCTGAGGTGTAAATGATGATGCAGGTATCGCTGGCTTTTCCCTGAGGTAGTTGCTGCACTGCACAAGAAGTGGCGAGCGCACCGAAGAGGGAGTCAGTTGCGTCGAGGGGTGCGTCAATTTTTAATATCCAGGCAGCCCCATCAGCGGTTTTTAACGCGGCTTCGACGACGGGAATCACTGCTGTATCGGCGATGACGCCTGAGACGTCGGCGTGGTTCAAGACATAACGGGTCTCGCGTTCGCCAAAGTCAGGGTTCACGGGCACCATAATGGCCCCTAGATAAGCCAGTGCGAAAAGAGTCAGGACATGAGCGGCATCATTGCGCCCCATGATCGCGACACGCATGCCGTGACGAACGCCTCTCTTTTGAAGGACCTGGACAAGCTTTTTATATTCTTGATCAAATGCAGACCACGTTAGTATTCGGCTTTGCTGCACAATGAAAGGAGTGTCGCCCTTAACCTTTAGGCGGCTGGCAAACGCATCGTGCAAGCTGCCATCGTGTGTGCGGTAGGTATTCAGTACGGCAAGGGGTGTTTTCATGTCGATGCGAATGCTTTGTTGTGTTCAGGTCAGCAGTTGCGTAAGCTTATTACATATCGTCTAAGCGATATCAATCAGAACAAATATTTGGAGATAGATATGTTTAAAAAGGTCTCGGCTCTTGTCTGCGGAGCATTGCTCGCGGGTAGTGTGGCCAACGCCAGTCCTGCTGACCGTTATCCCGAGCGCCCCATCCGTATCGTGGTGCCTTTTGTTGCCGGTGGTGGCGGCGATTTTATTGCTCGAGCATGGTCAGACAAGTTTTCCGATACGCTTAAACAGCCTGTGATCGTTGAAAATCGTGGCGGTGGCAATACTGTGGTTGGCACAGAACTTGTCACCAAGGCTGCACCCGATGGTTATACGCTGTTATTGGTGAGCCCGGCGATTTCTACAAATCCAACCCTGCTACCTAATCTCCCCTATAAAACGCCAGAGGCTTTCGCACCCGTCGGGCAGGTCATTACGTATGCGATGGGTCTCGCGGTCAGTAGCGGCCTACCCATCAACAATATCGCTGAACTCGTGGCGTATGCGAAAAAAAATCCAGGCAAGTTGACCACCGCAACCTCGGGCGAGGGCTCGGCCACTGATCTGGCGGCTCAGCTTTTTATGGCTGCGACAGGTACACAAATCACCAAGATTCCCTACAAGGGCGCAGGTCAAGGGGTACTGGATGTCGCGAGCGGACATGTCGACATGCTGTTTACTGGAATGTCGCAACTCAAGCCTCATTTGGATAGTAAAAGAATCAAGTTAATCGCGACCTCCGGTGCCGAGCGCCTAAAGTCAGCACCCGATACGCCGACTATTGCGCAACAGGGTTATCCAGGATTTCAGGCCGTGGTGTGGTGGGGCGTGTTGGCGCCAGCTGGTACACCCAAAGAAGTCGTGAATAAGATCAACGCAGCGTTGAAATCTAGTTTGGCTGAGTCAGACGTCACGAAGCGTCTGTCTGTCATTGATGGTGTGGTGGCTGTCTCTTCGCCAGCCGAGTTTGAGGCCTTTCTGCGTAAAGAAATAGCCACTTGGAGCAAATTGCTCAAACCTTCTGATTCAAACAAGGCAAAAAAATAAGCCTTGAGCCGGTGATGCTTGACAAGGTGAGGACTCAATCCTAAGATCGTCACAGGTGCGTTGAGTCAGGTTTTGTAAAAACCGCACAAAAAAAATTGGAGAATTAAACGAAATGAAAAATATCAAACGTGTCGCACAACTTGCTCTAGTAGCCTCTTTGGCATGGGCTGCCGCACCAGTGAGCGCTTTGGCTCAAAGCTACCCCAACAAGCCTATCCGTATTTTGATTCCTTTTCCTCCTGGCGGCGGAACAGATTTCGTTTCTCGCATGGTGGGCACCAAGCTCGCTGAGCTGACGGGTTGGCAAGTCGTGCTCGAAAATCGCCCGGGTGCAGGCGGTAACCTCGCGATTGAAACCGCCTCCAAGGCTCCCGCTGATGGTTATACGCTCGTGATGGGTCAGACCGACAACATGATGCTCGGACCTTGGCTTTATCCTTCATTGACCTATGACAGTGTCAAGAGCTTTGCGCCTGTGGTTCAGGTTTCCGTCACACCCGCTGCGATCGGTAGCTCAGCGAATTCTTCGATCAAAACGCCGATGGATATGATTGCCAAGGGTAAAACGCCCGAAGGTCTGCGTTGGGCGACAGCCGGTGCCGGTACGCTTGGCCATCTGGTCGGTGAGGACTTTAAAAAACGCGCCAATATCAACTTGCTCCAAGTGCCTTACAAAGGCGCTGCTCCTGCTATGACGGACGTGATGGGTGGTCAGGTTGATGTCTATATCGGCTCACTGGCTTCGCTGTTGCCGCATGTCAAGAGTGGCAAGCTCAATGCGGTGGCGGTCACGACCGCCAAGCGAGCAGCGCAAGCGCCTAATACGATGACGATGCAGGAAGGCGGCGTCAAGGACATGGACGCCAGTATCTGGGTGGGCTTGTTTGCACCGGCTGGAACTCCACCTGCAGTGATCGAGCGCTTGAACAAAGAAGTGAACCGTGTCTTGAAGACGCCCGACACTGCCCAGAAAATTGAAGCTGGAGGTGTGAGTGTTGTCGGTGGCAGTTCCAAAGATTTTGCCGAGTTCGTTAAAAAGGACTATGCAAATTGGGGTCGAATCGTTAAAGAGTCTGGTATCAAGCTTAACTAGTTTGGTATGAATCGAAGTATATAAACGCCGATGGATCTTTCCATCGGCGTTTTTTCATTGGCGATCAGTTATTCTGCACAAAATACAGACTCGATTGAGGAACTAAAAGATGGTCCTAAGCATGTGGCGCTGGATAGACCGCAATATCCTGGAGCTTGGACGGGAAGTGCGTCTATCCTATTTGCCGCCGTTGATGGTGTACATGGCGGCAGGTATCGCCAGTCTGACGGGTATTGTTGGGACGTTTTTTGTTAAAGACTATCTCAATCTTTCCGTTGCCTTTTTAGCGGCCTTAAGCTTTTGGGTGGTCATTCCCTGGTCGCTCAAAATGGTGCTTGGTCATTTGATTGATTTGCTTTGGCGATGGAAAAACTTGCTGCTTTTTTTGGGGGCCAGTTTGATTGCGGCAAGTTTGCTCATCATGGTGGGACTGATCGGCAGCCGTGAGGCGATGGCCACCATCATGCCCGTTGAACGTTGGTTTGTGCTGAGTGCTTTGCTCGCACCGATTGGGTATGTGTTGCAGGATGCCGT
>CAMBLP010000048.1 GCA_945868195.1 Bordetella parapertussis | reverse complement strand
AGCATCGGGTGCATGAGCGTAGTTTTTCTATTAAGCAAAGCAGAATTTTAAATGACTTCCGATTTTTCCCGTGTTCGCTTCATTATGACCGAGCCAAGCCACCCCGGAAACGTCGGTTCGGCCTCGCGTGCGATCAAAACGATGGGGTTCGAAAACCTGGTGCTCGTTGCTCCGAAAACCCCTGAAATCAACACTCAGCCCGAAGCGATTGCTTTGGCCAGTGGTGCGGGCGATGTGCTGGCGGGAGCAAAAACCTTTAACAGCCTTAAAGATGCCTTGGCACCGGTTACGCTCGCTTTTGCCTTGACAGCTCGGGAACGCGAGCTTGGCCCACCCGTCTGCGACATCCGCGAGGCTGCGCACTTAGCCCAAAGGCACCTGCGCGAGCATCCTGAGGGCTGTGTGGCCCTCGTGGTGGGTACAGAACGCTCCGGACTGACCAACGAGCATATCGCGCTCTGTCATCGTGTCTGCCACATCCCTGCCAATCCCGCCTATAGCTCACTCAATGTGTCCCAAGCCATGCAACTTGGCGCCTGGGAATTGCGCTACGCACTGCTGCAAGGCGACTACGCGCAGGACAGCTCTGCGTCAGAGACCAGCGCGTCTCCTGTTTCGCTTCTTCAGCCCAAGCCACCCGCCAAGCACCCTGGCAGCCAGCCTGCCAGCGGCGAGGCGGTCCAGGCCTTGCTCACGCATTGGCAAGAGGCGCTCGAGGCCGTACGCTTTTTGGATCCCGAACATCCCAAAAAACTGATGCCCCGCATGCGTCACTTGCTCAATCGAACGGATTTGAGCAAAGACGAAGTTGACATGATGCGCGGCGTCTGTACCGCCATGATTACGACGGCCCGTATGAACAAACCATCTTCATAAGCTGTTTACTGTCAGGTGATATTCTCGTCTGCGGTAGCATCAAAGGTATGTTTAAAAATCTTCGCGAAGACATAGCCTGCATTTTGGAGCGAGACCCTACTCACTAAACTCGTCGATGAGTAAGCAGTTAGATTGGCGAACCAATCCGCACAAAGCCTAGAAAACCAGATCAAGTCCAGTGAGACGGCACAACTCTTGTTCGCCTGCTCCAGACACGTCGTCCACCACGCGTACCACCCCGCCTGGCTCGATCTGAAAGACCGCGATATCTGTGTAGATGCGAGAGACACAAGCAAGACCCGTCAGTGGATACGTACATCGCTTGACGAGCTTGCTCTGACCTTCCTTGGTGAGCAGCTCCATCATGACAAATACGTCTTTTGCACCAGCAGCTAGATCCATTGCCCCGCCGACTGCGGGAATCGCATCGGGCTCGCCGGTGGACCAATTGGCGAGGTCGCCATTGACCGCGACTTGAAATGCACCGAGTACACAAATATCGAGGTGGCCGCCGCGCATCATGGCAAACGAATCGGCATGATGGAAATAGCTACCACCGGGCAACAAGGTCACAGGCTGCTTACCCGCATTAATCAAATCCCAGTCTTCCTCACCGGGTGCGGGTGCAGGCCCCATGCCCAACACACCGTTTTCGCTTTGCAGAAAAATGTCTTTGTCTTTGGGCAAATAATTGGCGACCTTGGTCGGCAAACCGATACCGAGGTTGACGATTGCGCCTTCTGGAATATCGCGCGCCACGCGGGCGGCGATCTCATCTCTAGAGATACGTTTCATGGTTTAACCTTTGACTGCTTTGACTGCTTTGGCTGGAATGCACACAACACGCTTGACGTAGACACCGGGCGTGACGATCGCCTCAGGATCAAGCTCGCCGAGTTCGACAATTTCATTGACTTGCGCGATGGTGAGCTTGGCAGCCGTGGCCATGACAGGACAAAAATTACGTGCCGTTTTGCGATACACAAGATTGCCCCAGCGGTCGGCGCGATGCGCGCGGATCACGGCAACATCAGCCTTGATAGGGCCCTCTAAAATGTAGTCTTGACCATCGATGGTGCGGACCTCTTTGCCCTCGGCAAGCGGCGTACCGACTGCGGTACGCGTAAAAAACCCACCAATTCCTGCTCCGCCGGCACGAATGCGCTCGGCGAGCGTGCCTTGGGGCACGAGCTCCAACTCGAGTTTGCCAGCACGATAAAGCCCATCAAAAACGTGAGAATCTGACTGACGGGGGAACGAACAAATGATCTTACGCACTTGCCCTGAGGCCAACAACGCTGCAATCCCTGTATCGCCCGAACCCGCGTTGTTGCAGACAATCGTCAGCTCACGCGCACCCTGCTCGATTAAACCGTCAATCAGCTCATGGGGTTGCCCTGCACCGCCAAAGCCACCAATCAGCACGGTCGATCCGTCCTGAATGCCTGCCATGGCTGCCTGCAAATCAGGCACGATTTTAGAGATCATATTTTTTACCTTGTCACGATTCGTATTTTTATTTAATCGATTATAGAGAAGTCTGTCATCCCCGTGGCTTACACTAATGGCTTCGCTAGATGCGCTGCACCAATCCTTAAAATACCCTATGCAAGACAAAGCCCTGACGCCCGCTAGCAGTGAGCCACACACCCCCATGATGCAGCAATACCTGCGGCTCAAGGCGGAGGCCGGCCCCTTGTTGCTGCTCTACCGCATGGGGGATTTTTATGAGATGTTTTACGAGGATGCCGAGCGCGGCGCGCGTCTGCTCAATCTGACGCTCACGCGTCGCGGCACCTCCAACGGTGCGCCAATCCCGATGGCGGGCGTACCCTATCACGCTGCCGAACAATATCTGGCCAAGCTCGTGGCCGCAGGTGTCTCGGTCGCGATCTGCGAACAAATCGGTGACCCCGCCACCAGCAAGGGCCCGGTTGACCGAAAGATTGTCCGTATCGTGACGCCTGGCACGCTCACCGACGAAGCGCTCTTGCCCGCCAAATCAGACCGCTCTGTCGCGGCGATCTTTGTCTCTCGCAAAGGTAAAACACCCCGCGCTGGGTTAGCCTGGCTCAACCTGGCTAGCGGTGAATTCAAACTCACAGAGTGCGCACCCGAGGCGCTGGACTCGGAGCTTCATCGTATCGAGCCGGCTGAGCTCATTTATGCCGATGATGTCGAACTCGATGTCAGCCTAAACTGTGCCACTACCCGCGTCCCCCCCTGGCACTTCGAGGCCGAGCAAGCCCAAGCTCAACTCCTCGCGCATTTCAAGACACAATCACTCTCTGGCTTTGATGTAGACGATCTCCCGACTGCCATTTGCGCAGCGGGTGCTTTGCTCCGTTATGCGGGTCGCACACAAGCCCAAGGGCTTGCACATATTCAAAGTCTCAGCGCGGATCGTGCCAGCCAATATGTATTGATGGATCCGGCTACGCGCCGCAATCTCGAACTGACTCGCACACTGTCTGGCGAGGAAGCGCCGACCCTCTTTTCAATTTTAGATAGTTGTCGTACACCGATGGGTGCGCGTTTGTTGAGGCGTTGGCTCCATCATCCCTTACGCGACAATGCGCCTGTCTTCGCACGCCAACAAGCGATCGCCGCACTCATGCAAGCAAACGACGCGAGCACTGCGTTGCTGCATGCAACCTCTGTTTTGGAGTCCCTGCGTGCAGCGCTCAACGCACTGCCCGATCTTGAACGGATTGCCACACGCATTGCTCTCCTTTCAGTCAGGCCTCGAGAACTGGCGAGCTTGCGCGATGCTTTGAGCGCCTTACCTCAGTTACAAATTCTCATTGCCTCCGCACAGTCCGGTGACGCAGCGAATGCCGTACGCCTTCAAGAAATCGCACATCACTTGTTACCTCCCCCAGGCATGGAGCGCTTGCTGAGTGCAGCGATCGATAGCGAACCAGCCGTGCAAGTCCGCGATGGTGGTGTGATTGCGAACGGCTATGATGCCGAGCTCGACGAGCTACGGGGGATTTCTACCGATAACGGCACTTACTTATTGGAGCTTGAAGCACGTGAGCGCGCCCGCACAGGGATCTCCACGCTACGTGTCGAGTTCAATCGCGTACATGGCTTTTTTATCGAGGTCAGTCGCGCACAGTCCGAGAAAGTACCCGAGGATTATCGCCGTCGCCAGACGCTCAAAAATGCCGAGCGCTACATCACACCCGAGTTGAAATCTTGGGAGGATAAAGTCCTCTCCGCTCAAGACCGCTCACTGGCTCGGGAAAAATGGCTTTACGAACAAGTGTTGCAAGAGCTCATGCCGATGGCCCAAGCCTTGTCCCTCTGTGCAGGTGTCTGCGCGGAACTCGACGTACTGGTCGCGCTCGCGCATCACGCACAGCATCACGACTGGGTCGCCCCAAGCTTGCTCGAGCACACCGCGATCGAAATCACGGCGGGTCGCCACCCTGTCGTAGAGCGCTCGATCGAACGCTTTACGCCCAATAGTTGCAGCCTCAATCCACACCGCACCTTGCTTGTGATCACGGGTCCCAACATGGGCGGTAAATCTACCTACATGCGTCAAGTTGCCTTGATTGCCCTGCTCGCTCGAATCGGTAGCTTTGTGCCGGCACGTGCAGCCGCCATCGGTCCACTGGATCGTATTTTTACGCGCATTGGCGCCGCCGATGATCTCGCGGGTGGACGCTCGACCTTTATGATGGAAATGACCGAGGCAGCCGCGATCTTGGCTTCAAGCTCGGCGAATAGTTTGGTATTGATGGACGAAATCGGTCGTGGCACCTCGACCTATGACGGTTTGGCGCTTGCATGGTCTATCGCTCAGCGCTTGGTCACGCACAATCGTGCCCTGACGCTGTTTGCGACACACTATTTTGAAATCACCCGCATGCCCAATGAACAACCCCACACAGCCAATGTGCACCTGGCTGCAGCCGAGTCTCCTTCGGGTATCGTGTTTTTACATGAAGTGAAAGACGGCCCCGCCAGTCGTAGTTACGGTATACAGGTCGCACAACGGGCCGGTGTGCCCGCAGCCGTGATCCGTCACGCGACACGCGAGTTGGAGCGACTCGAGTCCCAAGGTGCTCCCACCCCTCAACTCGGTTTGTTTGGAGAGGTCGTCGCCGCTGAAACCATGACGCAAATCGCCACAGAACTCGCGGATGCCCAGGCCGCGCTCCAGCAAGCCATCAATGAACTCGACCCCGATACGCTGAGTCCGCGTGAAGCATTGGATGCACTGTATCGACTCAAAAATTTATTGCCTTAGGTCTTTTTATGCATACAGATCAACCTCTCGCCCTGCTGGGCGGACTCACCCCTTCACAATTCATGAAGACCTACTGGCAGCGTAAGCCTCTGCTCGTGCGTCAGGCTTTCAAAAACTTTAAAACCCCTGTTTCGATGACCACGCTCAAAAAAATGAGTAAGCGTGACGAGGTCGAGTCCAAACTCATCTGGCGTGACAAAGACGAGTGGAACATGGAGGTTGGCCCCTTTAGCCGTCTGCCAAAAATGTCGGAAACACACTGGACACTCTTGGTGCAGAGTGTTGACATCCATGATGATGCAGCCTGTGCGCTGATGAATCAGTTTCGCTTTGTGCCGGACGCGCGACTCGATGATCTGATGATCAGCATGGCCACGATAGGCGGTGGTGTAGGCCCACATTACGACAGCTATGACGTGTTTCTTTTGCAAGCTGAAGGCCGTCGTCACTGGAAATTTGGTCAACAAAAAGACTTGTCCTTGCTGCCAGGTTTACCACTCAAGATTTTGCAAAACTTTGAGCCGGAGCATGAGTTTGTGCTGGAGCCAGGCGACATGTTGTACCTGCCTCCACAAGCGGCACACGATGGTGTCGCGCTTGATGATTGCGTGACGATTTCCATTGGCTTTCGCGCGCCCGATGAGGCGGCGCTCGCCCGCGGCATGCTAGAAGCCGCAGCCGATCAGATCTTGTCACGTGCAGGTGTCGCAAGCGGCCCTTACGGCGAACCTCCCCTGCCTGGCCCCGCGCTCGATAAGTTTTACCGCGACCCCGCTCAGCCCGCTGTGGCGCATCCCGCCGAGCTCCCTGACCGGCTGACCGAGGCCGCGATCGCTGCCGCCAGTAAAATTCGCTTTGATCAAGCTCTGGCCACTCGGTTTCTCGGTTGCTGGCTGACCGAGCCCAATCAGGCTGCCGTCTTTGACAGCCCGCTCGCGTTACAAATGAATGAGGGCCAAGAGACGCCCGCTCAGGCATCCGCCTACACACACTGGGTGCTCGATCGACGTACCCGTATGCTCTACCGTGACCAGCAGCTTTTTATCAATGGCGAGCCTGCCTCCGTCAAAGCCGAAACAGGCCTTAAACGACTCGCGGATGAGCGTGAACTGGCGGGCACCGACCCCTCTGCCAAGCGCCTTTCACAGGCGGCGCTCGACGCGCTGGCAGACTGGATTGACGATGGCTGGGTCCATCTTGTTCGAAAGTGAATGGAATCAGCGCCTCAAGACTGCTTCAAGCATCCCGCTTTTTCAATAAAGCGGATGACTTCATCCAGACCTTCGCCGGTTTTTAAATTCGTCATCACCCAGGGACGATCTACGCGCATGCGTGCGGTGTCATGACGCATGACGTCAAGGTTGGCGCCCACATAGGGTGCGAGATCTGTCTTGTTAATCACCAACAGATCACTGCGCGTGATGCCGGGACCGCCTTTGCGGGGAATTTTTTCGCCACCCGCGACATCGATCACATAAATCGTCAAGTCCGATAAATCAGGACTAAACGTCGCGGCTAAATTATCTCCACCCGACTCAATAAAAATCAGATCTAGATCGGGGAAGCGTTTTTGCATACGATCAATGGCTTCGAGATTGATCGAAGCATCTTCGCGAATGGCGGTATGCGGGCATCCGCCTGTTTCCACACCCATGATGCGATCCGCCGACAAAGCCTCTGCTGCAACTAGCAGGCGTTCATCTTCTTTGGTGTAAATATCATTGGTCACAACCGCGAGTTTGTACTGATCACGCATTTTTTTGCAGAGGACTTCGACCAAGGTGGTCTTGCCCGAGCCCACCGGTCCGCCGATACCCACGCGCAAAGGATTGGATTGTTGTGTCATGGTTATATTCCTTGGATGACTTGGATTTATGCTTCTAATTTTTAGCTTCTAAACAAGCGGCTGTATTGGGTTTCATGCCTCGCGCTAGCCAGCGCGAGGCCAAAAGGTGCTGAGCCCGCCTCAGCGATGCTGGTTGACTGTGCAACCACACATGCCGCCGCGATGTCTGGTTTCAGACGGTGCAAGAGTTGCTGACCTTCGATCTGACCTAAAGGAACCGTTTTAATCGCAGCTAAGACTTGATTCTCAACCCAGCTCCAGAGGTAAGCGACCAATGCCGTTTCTTTTTCAACGCTAGTACAGGCTGCCAATGCCGCATACGCAGCGGGGTAAGACCACGTCACGTCCTTGAGTGCAGCGAGTATCTGCGCCGCAGGCCACTGCGCAAACAGCTTGGCCATCGAATACCCCATCTGCAGAGACTCCAGTCGCAGCTCTGCCGTTTCACGTAAGGCACTCAGCTGTTGATTCCCGTCGAGTAGCGCATCCCATTGCTGTTGTGAAGCAGTCTCGTAACAATGCAACCACCACGGCAACTCCTGGCGAGCCAGATTGAGTAACAGGGCATCCCTGATCCAACTATAGGCCTGCTCCATATCCGTGATCCAACGACCCTCAATTGCTTGTTCTAGACCTTGCGAATACGCAAAGCCCCCAACGGGCAAAGCCGGACTCGCCAAATGCAAGGCCGTCAGCAGAGAGTTAAGCTTTTGATCGTGCATGGGCTGCGATCGAAAGTTGTTCACCGATCTGGCCCATTGCCTCATCCTGCAGCTCGACCCCGCACTCGCTTGGGTGATGGTGATGTGCATGACCTCCTGCGCCACCAGCGTAGGCACCACCTTCTGGAATAAATGGCTGATGTGTTTTTTCAACGGTTCCGCCTAAGCGTCTCACAAGCTCTGCCAACACTTGATCAGGCTCGATCAAGGCGGCATCGGGCAACAACATCGCCCGTACATGACGATTAGCCAAGTGATACACGATACGCATGAGTTCAAAAGGATTGTGAGCGCGAATTAGCATCAGCTCCTCTGCTGCGGCTTGTACCAAAACACGTTCACCTGTTTCGCCTGTTAGCACATCACCATGATGCATGGATTCGCCGCGCGGCAAGATCACGGCCACAGCACGTCCGTTAGGCAGCATCGCAGCCAGGCGCGAGCGCTGTCGATCCTCAAGGGTCAGCTCAAGCACAGGCAAATGCTCACCGAGCGTATGCGAATGAGCGTCTGCTTGCGCAGGCATCCGCATGGTCAATAAAATCGCCATCTTTGTTCCTAAAACAAAAAGTAACGTTGCGCCATCGGCAGCATCTGCGCAGGCGGACAGTCCAGTAACACACCATCGGCATAGACCTTGTAGTTTTCCGGGCTGACGGTGATGTGCGGTGTGGTGCTATTGAGTTTCATATCGGCCTTGGTGACCGTGCGCGTGCCCTGCACCGTCGCGATCTGCCTGCGCAAGCCGAGCTCCTGATGCACACCGCGCTGCACTGAGATACCGGACATGAAGGTAATACAACTCGTTTCAATGCCGCGCGCAGACGCCCCAAACTGTGGACGAAAATGCACAGGCTGTGGCGTCGGAATCGATGCATTAGGATCACCCATCGCCGCCATCGCGATCTGGCCACCTTTAATCACTGTCGAGGGCTTGACACCAAAAAACGCAGGTCGCCACAACACGAGGTCGGCCCATTTGCCCACCTCGACCGAACCAATCTCATGCGCCATGCCATGCGTGAGCGCAGGATTAATCGTGTATTTGGCGATATAGCGTTTGATGCGCGCGTTATCGCTCGTCGAGGGATCAGAAAAATCCGCCTCACTCAAGGCACCACGTTGTTCACGCATTTTGTGGGCAGTCTGCCAAGTCCGCATGATGACCTCACCCACACGCCCCATCGCCTGACTATCCGAAGAAATCATCGAAAACGCGCCGATGTCGTGCAGGATGTCTTCGGCCGCAATCGTTTCACGACGAATCCTACTTTCTGCAAAAGCGATATCTTCGGCAATCGAGGCATCGAGATGGTGACATACCATCAACATATCCAGATGCTCATCCAGCGTATTGATGGTGTAAGGCCGCGTTGGATTAGTCGAAGAAGGTAGAACATTTTGCTCACCGCACACGCGGATGATATCGGGTGCATGGCCGCCTCCAGCGCCCTCGGTGTGATAAGTGTGAATCACTCTGCCATCAATGGCTTTGAGTGTCGCCTCGACAAAGCCAGACTCGTTGAGTGTGTCGGTATGAATGGCCACTTGCGTGTCGGTCTGATCGGCAACCGTCAGGCAGTTGTCGATGGCGGCGGGTGTGCTGCCCCAGTCCTCGTGAAGCTTTAAACCGACTGCCCCCGCTTCGATTTGCTCGTGAAGTGGACCAGGCAGAGATACATTGCCTTTGCCAAGAAGACCGATATTGATTGGATAGGACTCGAGCGACTGCAACATGCGTGCCAGATGCCACGGACCAGGTGTCACCGTTGTGGCAAACGTCCCGGTCGCAGGGCCCGTACCGCCACCGATCATCGTGGTCACGCCCGAGCACAAAGCCTCTTCGATTTGTTGCGGACAGATAAAGTGAATATGACTGTCTACCCCACCCGCAGTCACGATCATGCCCTCGGCTGCGATGACCTCGGTGGCGGGTCCAATCACAATCGTCACACCGGGCTGAATATCCGGATTACCGGCCTTACCGATACCGGAGATGCGTCCATTTTTGATGCCGATATCGGCTTTGACGATGCCCCAATAATCGATGATCAGTGCATTGGTCAATACGGTATCCACGCAGTCCGCACTCATACGCTGCGATTGCCCCATGCCGTCTCGGATCACCTTACCACCGCCAAACTTGACCTCCTCACCGTAAATCGTAAAGTCCTTTTCCACACGAGCAAACAATGCCGTATCGGCCAGACGAACGCGATCGCCTGTCGTCGGACCAAACATTTCTGCGTACGCTTGTCTTGAAATTTTCATTGATCCAGACTCCCCATGACAGCCCCGGAAAACCCATATACCATCCGATCGCCGCTGAGCGCGACAAGCTCGATGACTCGTTCTTGTCCTGGTTCAAAACGAATCGCCGTACCGGCAGGAATATTCAAGCGAAAGCCACGCGCAGCAGCGCGATCAAAATGTAACGCTACATTGGTTTCTGCAAAATGAAAGTGTGAGCCAATCTGCACGGGTCGGTCGCCGGTATTGGCCACAGTAAGACTGAGCAGCGTTCGGCCCACATTGATTTCAATGTCTTCACCGTCTTGGACAAGTATTTGCCCGGGAATCATCGGCATTATTTGCATGTCTGCTCCTCACTGAATAGGTTGATGAACCGTGACAAGCTTGGTGCCATCGGGAAAAGTGGCTTCGACCTGAATATCCGGGATCATTTCAGGGATGCCCTCCATGACGTCTGCGCGCGTCAAAATGCTGCGGCCCTCTGCCATCAGTGTTGCGACCGTTTTGCCATCGCGGGCACCTTCCATGATCGTTGCTGTAATGAGGGCAATGGCTTCGGGCACATTGAGTTTCAAACCCCGTGCTAGACGTCGTTCGGCAAGTAAGGCCGCTGTAAAAATCAGCAACTTATCTTTTTCTCGTGGGGTGAGATCCATAGAAATTCCTTTAGTTAGGTGGCCCAAAGCCGCGGGTTGAGGGCTGGGCGCTTTAAAACAATGGGTCGTAAGATGCTCCAGGCTTGTTCAAGCAAACCTTTGAGCTTTAAAGGCTCGACAAGCAATCGTCCGACGAGCAACCGGGGATGCAAGACTGTCCAGGAGGCCGTTGGACTATGCGTACGGAGCGACTCAAGTCGAGCCTCTGTCCAGGTGTCCGGTTCGGCCAAGATCGCCCAGAGCGTGGCACACGCATGGTGCCCTCTCAAGCCAATCGGGGAAGCAAACAAGGGATCCCCACCCTCGAGCACAATACGATCGTGCCAGACCAGTTCCTCGAACAAATGGATGCGTAGAGATTGTGCAAAACGACCTGTCTTGAAAGACTCGCCCGAGGCATGACGTCCAAAAATCAAATGATCCCACCCCAACATCGCGCCCGCTGCGCCGGCTTTGATCGTGATTTCAGATCCAACCAGTGCACGATCAAACACTATGGTTTCCTGTGGCAACCACTCCAACTGTCCATCGAGGGTAATCTCTATTTTTTGCGTCGCAGGGAAGACTCCGTCCGTCCCATACCACTTAGACGCCGAGGGTGTGGTCACCAACCCCTGACTGCGCGCCTGACTCTGCACTTGCACCTCGAGGCGATCACCACCTGCGATCCCGCCTGGTGGATGTACGATGATGGCATGGCAAAGTGCGGGACCCTCTGGGTAAAGCGCCTTTTGGATGCGTAACGGCCCCAGATGTTGATGTTTTAAATTCGTTTGAAAGGACGCATCCGCATCCACACCCGCAGTTGCAGGCGCAGGATAAAAAGGCCTTGCAACATGAAAATCAAGATTAAGCCTTGCGAGCCATTCTTTGGGTGTGGAAGTCTCTAAAGGGTCCATTCTCTAAAGACAAGCAAAAATGATGCCCGATTTTGTCATGACGCCTGATACCGTGCACAGACCCTTGCACCAAAAAGAAACGCCCCAACATGGGGCGCCAATCGCAGCAAGAAAGCACCAAGATGGTGCTTCGCGCTTCGTTTAGATTTTGTCCGCCAGCACACCTAAAAGGCGCTGGGCTGTTGCGCTCGTATCACGCTCACCCTTTTCATCCAGGACAACCACTTCGGTCTGGGTACCCTTGGTCGTCAAACGAATTCGGTATGTAGGGGCTTTACCGGGGTTTTTCGCGCCAAACATGCGTGCCAAGAAGTGTGGATCTTCGCGCTTGATGCCTGTGTCTATGTCCACATAACGGACATAGTATTCACCGGTCGAACGGTCGCGATCATCCACTGCAAAACCACCCGAATCCAGTGCCACACCCACGCGTCGCCAGGCACGGTCAAAGGTTTCATTAATGATCAATGAAGTTTTATCGCCACCCGGTGCCATCGTGACCTGAGGACCTTGGGGATTGGCGTTTGCTTGAGCGACTTTTTTACGCGCGCCATCGACGTCTTCGCCCAGGAAAACCATCATTCGAGCGAGCATCGCGGCATTCAGACCAGGGTCTTCTTTGCCAATGGTCCAGCGGATATCTGCGGCTGCGCCACCAGAGGTCAGACCGAGTGCCTCCTCAGTCATGCGCTGATGTGTGATGTAGATCTCTGTTCGGTTGTCGTTACGCTCGATGCGCGTGCGAAATTTGTCGCGTGTACCGCTATCCCATGCACCGGGAATTGCTTTACCGATCAGCTGACGTATCCAGCTATCGGGAATATTGGCGCGATTTTCCGCCCAGTTGGTCACGAGCAAGCCCGCTTTGGGATCAGTCACATCCAAGGTGAAACCCGTTTCTGTCCAGAAATCAGCCGCTGCAGAAAACGCGCGATCAGCCGGCATTTCCACAGACAACCAGCGCAAATCACCATCGCGCATCACGCGCATATCGCCACGCGTTGGCAAGACAGCGGACTGGGCCGTCGATGCTTTGGCTGCAGGGCTTGCTTGTCCAGTCAGCTGAAACTGCGAAAAAGTCGTTGTACCTGAGTCGGGCGCCCGGAAACGCGGATCGCTTGCGGCCTGCGTCATATCGGGTGGAATGCTCAGAGGATCTGTCCGAACCACGCTTTTGTAATCAACCGAATCATCTCCACTCAGCATCTCGCGCACTGAGGCACAACCGCTCAAGGTCAAGACTGCGACTAAAGCCGTCACCCTCAACGCATTTTTTTGACTAAAGATACTTTTCATTTCAGAGCAACCCCGCCTCAACCATTGCAGCCCGCAAAGGAGCGTGAAACTGAGCACCTAACTCCACAAGCGGCAAACGGATGCCCGAGGGGATGCGACCCATCTGCGTCAATGCCCACTTTACTGGAATCGGGTTACCTTCGACAAACAATAGTTTGTTCAGAGGACCCAGCAAATTATTTAACTGTCTGACTTTTTGAACATCACCCGCAAGAGCCGCTTTGCACAAATCGCTCATCTGGCGCGGTGCGATGTTAGCCGTCACGGAAATGTTGCCGCGACCGCCTAACAAAATCAGGGCAGCTGCCGTCGCATCATCACCACTTAGAATCTGGAAATGCGCAGGCACATCACGGATCAACAGGGCGCCTCGGCCAATATCGCCTGTGGCGTCCTTAAGTCCAATAATGCCCGGGATCTGCGCTAAGCGCAGGACTGTCTCATGGGACATGTCCGCGACGGTACGCCCCGGAACGTTATAAAGAATCGTGGGTAGATCAACCGCTTCTTGAATAGCTTTGAAGTGCTGATACATACCTTCTTGGGAAGGTTTATTGTAGTAAGGTACCACCGACAAGCCTGCCTGCGCACCGACCTTGAGGGCATGCTCAGCCAAATGAATGGCTTCGCGCGTGGAGTTGGCGCCAACACCCGCGATGATGGGGAGTCGTCCCGCGGCATGCTCGACTGCGACACGGATCAGTTCGGCGTGCTCGTCGACATTGACAGTGGGAGACTCGCCAGAAGTCCCGACGATCACGAGACCATTTGTGCCCTCCTGAACATGCCAGTCCACCAAAGCCC
>CAMBLP010000047.1 GCA_945868195.1 Bordetella parapertussis | reverse complement strand
TGGCGCTGGCAAGTGTTGATGAGATGCGGGAGGTCATAGTTCGATATGGCGAAGAACGGTTTGCTTTTCAGATTGCAAAGGCGATTGCTGCTCGCCGCGCAACAAGTCCGCTGCTTACCACGCTCGACCTCGCCGAGCTCGTGTCAAGCGCCGTCCGCACGCGCGAAAAGAGCCAGCATCCGGCTACACGCACCTTTCAAGCTTTACGGATTTACATCAATCGTGAGCTCGAAGAGCTCGAGAGCGCCCTCCAGACAACTCTGACATTACTGAAAACAGGCGGACGTATGGCCGTGATTAGCTTCCACTCGCTGGAAGATCGCGTCGTCAAGCAGTTTATAGCAGCAGCATCCCGTCCGGAAGCTGCGTATGCCCGCCTCCCTCTTCGCGAAAGCGAAATGCCTCAGCCCGTTTTGCTCGCGTTAGCGCGGGTGCTTCCCTCTGATAATGAGATCAGCGAAAACCCACGCTCGCGTTCGGCCGTTTTACGCGTGGCTGAACGGACAGTAACGGCATTGCCTGTCGCAGTCCCTTCTCGGCACAAACGAGGAGGGCATTGATGGGTCGTGTCTGCATTCTCGTTGCGCTGGTCTTGATGTTTTCGGCATTGTCGTTGGTCACGGCGCGCTATCAATCTCGCCAACTCTATGATCAGCTCGATCGATACAAGGCAAAGTCGCACGATCTTGAAATCGACTGGCGCCGACTTCAGCTAGACAGGGCTGCGGAGTCTAACAATGCCAAAGTCGATCGCTTGGCGCGCGAAGAACTCAAGATGACGGGCATCGTGCCCGACCGCACGGTCTACGTGGCACAGCCACGTTCTGGTTCGGGTACGCAGGGAGGTGTGCGATGAAGCGTATGCCTTTCTTTAAAAACCCGGTGCTGCAGATGAGTTATCCGATGTGGCGCGGTCGTTTGCTGCTGATTTTGTTTGGTCTAGGATTTTTGGTCTTGGCCGGACGCGCTATTTACTTGCAAGGGATCACGACTGAGTTTTTGCAGCAGCAAGGTGAAAAGCGTTATGAGCATACGCTGACCTTGCATGCCAGCAGAGGAAAGATTTTAGATCGTCACGATGTGGTGTTGGCGGCGAGTATTCCCGCGAATGCAATCGCTTTTCAGCCACGTCAGCATCGCGAGACTTCGGTCGCCAAGATGCAAAGTCTTGCTGATCTGCTTGAGATGCCTCTCGCTGAGCTGCGCAAAAGAATCGCCGACGAGAAAAGAAACTTTATCTATCTCAAGCGGCAGGTGCCGCTCGATGTCGGTAAAAAAATTGAACAGCTACGTATTTCCGGAGTCAGTTTGCATCCGGATAATCGCCGTTTTTATCCTGAAGGCTCGGTTACAGGCAACATTGTTGGTTTGAATAATCTCGATGATAAGGGTCAAGAGGGCGTGGAGCTTGCGTTCAATGACCAGCTGGCCGGCCGAGCAGGAAGTCGTCGCGTCATGAAGGATAGGATGGGGCGCAATATTGATGATGTTCGCGAAATCGATTCCCCGGAGGATGGTCGCGACATCAAGCTATCCATCGATACGCGGATTCAATACCAGGTGTATCGCGCGTTACAAGATGCGATGGCCACTACAAAAGCCAAAGGTGCTGCGGCTGTGGTGATTGATGTCAAAACGGGAGAGATTCTCGCGTTGGGAAATATGCCAACCTACGATCCTAATAAGCGCGAATCTTTTAGAAGTGGAAATTTACGTAATCAGGCGCTGACCGATACGTTTGAGCCTGGATCGATCATGAAGCCCTTCACGTTGGCGCTGGCCTTGGAGCTCAATCGCATCACACCTACTTCGCAATTTAGGACGGGCAACGGCAAGTTTCCGTATCAAGGCGCGACGATTAGCGATGTCAAGGCCAATGGTGTCTTGGATACGAGTGGTGTCCTGATCAAGTCTAGCAATATTGGGATGACATTGATTTCTGAAAAGCTCGAATCTCGCGAAATGTGGGCGCGCTTTAATGATTTGGGCTTTGGTCAGGCGCCTCAGACAGGCTTTCCCGGAGCAGCCGCAGGTCGTCTGCGGCCTTGGGAAAGGTGGCGTTTGATTGAAAAAGCCACTATGTCGTATGGTTATGGAATGTCCGTGTCTTTGCTGCAAATGGCGCGCGCCTATTCGGCATTCGCCCGCGACGGGGATATGGTGGGCTTATCGCTCGTCAAGCGGGATCATGCGATGGCGAGCACGCGTATTTTTCAGCCAGATGTTGCAAAGCGTGTGCGCTTAATGCTCGAGGCCTCTGCAGGACCTGAGGGATCTAAAGCAGCAGCTGTTCAGGGGTATCGTGTTGCTGGAAAGAGCGGCACTGCACGAAAAATCGTGGATGGAAGGTACAGCACGAGCCGTTATCGGGGATCTTTTGTAGGTTTTGCGCCGGTTTCTGATCCGCGCATCGTGGTCGCTGTGACGATCGATGAGCCGAGCTCGGGGGTTTACTACGGTGGCTTGGTGGCTGCGCCGGTTTTTTCTTCTATCGTCGGGAGTACGCTGCGCATTATGGGAGTGCAGCCTGATGCGCCTTTCTCTTCGTCGGTGGTAGCTACTACCCTGGGAGGTGCTCGATGACGCGTTCTGTGTTGATCGATGACAGCACGTCCAGTGAGAATCTCATCGCATTGTTGCGACGGACCGTGGAGTGTGGTGCACACTTAACGTCTGACTCCCGTCTGGTGACGTCTGGTGATGTATTTGTCGCGATCCCTGGGAAGCAGAGCGACGGGCGCGACTTTATTGCGATGGCGATCGAGCGCGGTGCCTCTGCCGTGGTGATGCATGTCGATGATCGACAGGCATGGCAGGCCATCGATGCTGAGGTGCCACTTTTTGCCGTGCTCAGTTTAAAGGCGCGCTTAGGCATATTAGCGGACCTTTGGTATGACAGTCCTTCAGCCAAGCTGACCGTGATTGCGGTTACAGGTACGAACGGAAAAACAAGTTGTGTCGACTGGCTGTCTCAGGCCCTTAGAGGTGATGGTCAACAGGTGGGGGTGATCGGCACACTAGGCGTGACATATCCAGACGGCTATTTAGTACCAGGTCAATTGACAACGCCCGATGTGATATCGGTACATAAAACCTTGGCGATGCTGCACGAAGTCGGTGCCGCCTATGTTGCGATGGAGGCGTCTTCGATCGGGCTGGATCAGGGGCGTCTAGATGGCGTCCGGATTCATATTGCCGGCTATACCAATTTGTCGCGTGATCACCTCGATTATCACAAGACCATGCAAGCATACGAAGCGGCAAAGGCCAGATTGTTTTCATGGTCTGGACTGAAGTTTGCCGTCTTTAATCTGGATGATCCGGTAGGTGTTCGACTCGCTCAGCAAGTTTCTTGTGCGGTGTTGACTTACAGCATTACGAATCAAGCAGGTACCGCGACGCTGACGGCAAGCGACCTGCAGCCGCAAGCGCATGGCAAGGCTTTTGTGCTCAAGTCGCAGGGTAGACAAGAGCAGGTACAAAGCCGCGCTCTGGGCAACCATAATGTGTCGAACTTGTTATGTGTCTCGGGCATATTGCAAGCGTTAGGATGGGATCTGACAAAAATCAGCGCAGCGATTGCCGAGTTGAATCCGGTCGATGGACGACTCGAACGCGTGACCTCTCTTTTGACGAATGTGGCCGTGCCTGTGGTCGTCGTGGATTATGCGCACACGCCGGACGCCTTGGATCGCGTTCTTAGGACGCTACGTCCTTTGACTCAGTCGCGACAAGGCAAACTCTGGTGTGTCTTTGGTTGTGGTGGCAATCGAGATGCGGGTAAGCGTCCCATTATGGGGAGTATTGCGCAACGCTTGGCCGATCATGTCGTTGTGACAAGCGATAATCCGCGAAATGAAGAGCCTGCGATAATTTTGGCCAATATCCTTGCCGATCTTTCTGATACATCAAAAAACAATGTTCATATTATTGAAGATCGGGCACAAGCGATTCTTCAAACCGTGTTGGGCGCGGATGCCAACGATGTGATTCTCATCGCAGGCAAGGGACATGAAACGTATCAAGAAGTGCGAGGTATCCGTCATGACTTTGATGACCGTCAGTGGGCGCAGGCAGCATTTTTATTGATGCAAGAGCGTCCTGTGCAGACGGATTCGAGAAAACTGGATGCGGGTGCGGTCTTTGTTGCCTTACGCGGCGAGAATTTCGACGGACATGATTTTTTAAAACAAGTCGCAGAATTGGGCGCTAGTGTGGCGATCGTCGACAAGAGTGACACGACCCTTGCATTGCCTCAAATTGCACTGGGTGACACGCGCGCAGCGTTGCTCGCGCTGGGTCAAGCTTGGCGTCGTCAATTTTCGATCCCGATGATTGCCGTCACCGGCAGCAACGGCAAGACGACGACCAAAGAAATGATTGCCGCTATCTTGGTCGCGTGGCTCGGCAAAGAACAAAGCTTGGCGACGGTCGGCAATCTGAATAACGAGCTTGGTGTGCCGTTGACGTTGATGCGTTTGCGTCGTGCGCATCAAGCTGCTGTGATTGAGCTGGGTATGAACCATCCCGGCGAAATCGAGGTGCTTGCTCGGATCGTGGAGCCAACGGTAGCGTTGGTCAACAATGCACAAAGAGAGCATCAAGAGTTTATGGCGAGCGTAGAAGCGGTCGCGCTTGAAAACGGCGCGGTTTTTGATTCGCTCAGCGAGGACGGCATCAAGATTTATCCTGCGGATGAAGAGTTTTCGGCGCTATGGAGTCGTTTGTCCATTCAGCATCCGTCGTTGCGGTTTGGCATGACAGATCAAGCTGAGGTGTGGCCAAGCGAGATTCAAGCCGATGCGCTTGGCTCGACTTTCGTCTTGAATCTGCCTGGTGGTCAATGCAACATTCAACTCTCAGTGCCGGGTTTGCATAATGTACGCAATGCCCTGGCCGCAGCGGCTTGCGCACATTCGGCCGGTGCGCCTCGGTCGGCGATTGCTCTGGGCCTGGAAAGTTTTCAGGCCGTAGCGGGTCGGATGCAAACACATCGTTTAAGCAACCAAAGAGTTTTAATCGACGACAGTTACAACGCAAATCCTGATTCTGTGCGTGCCGCTATTGATGTGCTCGCTACTCTGCCTGCGCCACGAGTGCTCGTGCTTGGCGATATGGGGGAGGTCGGTGACAACGGTCCGGAAATGCATCGTGAAGTGGGAGCCTACGCGCGCGAACGGGGTGTTGAGCACTTGCTGACGCTTGGCGAGGCGACGCGTGAAAGTGCCCAAGCTTTTGGGGTCTCGGCCGTGATCGGTACGTCGTCGGAACATTTGTGTGAAATGTTGCAGATACTTTCAGCCAAGAGTGTGTTGGTGAAGGGCTCGCGGTTTATGCGCATGGAGCGCATCGTCAAAGATTATCTAAAAACAACAGGGATTCATCCCGAGGGCGCGGTGAAGCATGCTGTATGAACTGTTTGGTTGGATCGCAGACAACCACATTCGCAGCTTTGCTGTGTTTGAGTACATCACGTTACGGGCCGTTCTTGCATGTGCAACTTCATTACTCATTGGCTTGGTTGCAGGGCCTTTTGTGATTCGGCGTTTAACGGCCCTCAAGATCGGACAAGCCGTTCGTAGTTACGGTCCTCAGACGCATCTTGTCAAGACCGGAACACCCACGATGGGGGGTGCGCTGATTCTGATTTCGATTGGGATGAGCACCTTGCTATGGGCCGATTGGACTAACCGTTTTGTTTGGGTCGTATTACTCGTGACCTTTGGTTTTGGCTGGATCGGCTGGGTCGATGACTACCGAAAAGTTGTTCACCGCGATCCCGAGGGCATGCCCGCACGCCAGAAATTTTTCTGGCAAGCATTGATTGGTTTAGTGGCCGCGGTGTATCTCACCTTCGCAGTATCGGCCCCCGCGACTGCGAATGTTTGGCCTTTGATGCGCGATTGGGTGATGAGTGGTTTTACGATCGATCTCCCCACGCGTACGGATTTGATGGTGCCTTTTTTCAAAACGATCACTTACCCATTGGGTGTGTTTGGTTTTGTGGCGCTGAGTTGGCTTGTGATTGTCGGCACAAGTAATGCCGTCAATTTAACGGACGGGTTAGATGGGTTGGCCATTATGCCGACGGTGATGGTGGGTTCAGCACTTGGGATTTTTGCCTACGTGGTAGGGCGGGTGGATTACTCGAAATACCTCTTGTTCCCTTACGTACCTGGCGCAGGAGAGTTAATGGTGTTGTGCGCAGCGCTGGCCGGCGCGGGTCTCGCATTTCTGTGGTTTAACGCGCATCCAGCGCAAGTCTTTATGGGCGATGTCGGCGCTCTCGCGTTAGGCGGCATGCTTGGCACGATGGCCATCATCGTGAGACAGGAAATCGTACTGTTCATCATGGGTGGTGTGTTTGTGGCTGAAACGGTATCGGTGATGGTGCAAGTCTTTTGGTTCAAATACACAAAGCGTAAATACGGGGAAGGTAGGCGGGTGCTGCGCATGGCACCTCTACACCACCACTTTGAAGTGGGTGGATGGAAAGAAACTCAAGTTGTGATTAGGTTTTGGATCATCAGCATGATGCTGGTGTTGATTGGTTTATCCTCTTTGAAGATTCGATGAACGAAGTAGTCGTGCCCTCTGGCTTTCCTTCACGTGTCCTGATCGTAGGGCTCGGTGAGACAGGTATTGCCGCCGCTCGCTGGTGCGCGCGCAATGGCGCGTTGCTGCGCATTGCCGATACGCGTACGACGCCTGTTGGTATGGAGGCGCTGTCCGCTGAGCTTGATGCCACGCGTGTCGAGTGGTATTTAGGGTGTGATGTATTTGCCGAGTCCTTGCTCGATGACGTCCAGCAACTGGTCCTCAGCCCTGGACTCGCGCCGGGCATGTCGCCAGTCCGCGAGTTACTCGAAGCTGCAAAAGCGCGTGACGTTGAAATCACTGGCGAGATCGAGTTGTTTGCTCGCGCACTCAAGACGCTGAAGGCAGAGCGTCAATACGCACCTAAAGTGCTGGGCATTACGGGGACCAATGGAAAGACGACCGTTACAGCCCTGACGCGTCGTATGCTCGAGGCTTCAGGCTTGCGCGCTAGAGCTGCTGGCAACATCAGCCCCGCGGCTTTGCATGCGTTGATGGAGGCCTTGGACCAACAGGACTTACCCGATGTCTGGGTGCTTGAGCTTTCGAGTTTTCAGTTGGAAACGACACGTAGTTTGCAGATGACGGCTGCAACGGTATTGAATTTGACGCAAGACCATCTTGACTGGCATGTCACGATGCAAGCCTATTGCGAAGCGAAGGCGCGAATTTTCACCATGACGGAGCAGTGGGTCTTGAATCGTGATGATGCCAATGTCATGTCATTGGTCGAATCTCAACGCGTGATGAATATTCGCAGTTTTGGGCGTGATACGCCGATGCTGACGGGTGACGTCGGGATCGAGGTCAGCCATGATGTGATGTGGTTGTGCTCTTCTGAGGCAACAGAGTTCGAGGATGATATACCCGCCCCGACAAGACGCAAAAAAAATGCCCCCGCCCCGGAGCGGCAAGACGGACGTATGTTGCGATTAATGCCTGTCGAGGCCTTGGGTATCAAAGGTTTGCATAATGCGCTGAATTGTCAGGCCGCCTTGTTGCTCGGTCGCGCATGTGGCGCGAATTGGGCGTCTATGTTGCGGGCAGCCTCAGAGTATGAGGGTGAGCTGCATCGCATGGCGTTTGTGCGCAGCATACGAGGTATTGATTTTTTCAACGACAGCAAGGGCACCAATGTGGGTGCCACCGCGGCGGGAATCGAAGGACTTGGTCGTCGGGTCGTATTGATTGCAGGCGGCGTAGGCAAGGGTCAGGACTTTGAACCGTTGGTGCCCGTGATCAAGCGCCATGTCAGCGCAGTGATTTTGATCGGCCAGGATGGACCTCTGTTATCGCAGGTGCTGGCGCCCTCTGAAGTGTCTTGTGTGTTGGCGCGCGATATGCGGCATGCCGTGGCGCAGGCGTTTGAGCATGCGCAAGAGGGAGATGCCATTGTTCTCTCGCCTGCATGCGCAAGTTTCGATATGTATAACAACTATCCTCATCGCGGCCAGGTATTTGTTGACACTGTTATGGATCTCGCGCTTGGTCAAGGAGAAGTGGCATGAGCCTCTTCGCAGAACTGACGGGCAGCGTCAACGCGGTATCCCCTGGTCGTACGACCATGCGTAACTACGACTTGCCGCTTGTGATCGCGACCAGTATTTTGGTGGGACTCGGAATTTTGATGGTGTATTCGGCGGCGATTGCGCTCGCCGATGGACCGCGCGCCAATTATGGTCGTTACTCTTTCGTATTGCGCCAATTCGCTTATGTGGCGATTGGACTTTTTGTCTCCACGATGGTCCTGACCGTCCCGATGACGGCCTGGCGTCGGATGACAATTGGTTTGTTTTGTATCACGGTGATCTTGCTTGTTTTAGTACTCATCCCTGGCATCGGAAAAAAAGCGAACAATGCGATGCGTTGGCTACCGGTTGGGCCCGTAACGTTTCAGCCTTCCGAATTGATGAAGTTTGCCGTCATTCTTTTGACGGCGGATTACGTCATCCGCAAAAAAGAGCATTTACACAGCTTTTTACGTGGCTTTATGCCAATTGCTCTAATTTTGGGCATTGTGGCGTATTTGTTACTCAAACAGCCTGATCTAGGCGCGTTGATCGTGACTGTCACCATCGTGATGGGTATTCTCTTTTTAGGTGGGATCAGCGCAACAATTTTTTCCTCTATTGCGGGCATTTTATTGTCCGGTTTCGCACTCATTATTTGGCTAACGCCTTGGCGACTTGAGCGGGTTTTTGCCTATCTTGATCCTTGGAATCCTGTGTACGCACAATCAACGGCCTATCAGTTATCGCACTCTTTGATGGCGGTGGGACGAGGAGAGTGGACGGGGGTAGGGCTCGGAAGTAGTGTCGAGAAATTGCACTATCTGCCTGAAGCGCACACTGATTTTATCGTCGCAGTGATCGGCGAGGAGTTAGGATTTGTCGGCATCATGTTGATTCTGGTGCTTTTTGCCGTTGTGGTGCAACGTTGTTTTGAAATTGGTAGACAAGCCATTGCCATGGAAAGAGTTTTTGGTGGCTTGGTGGCGCAAGGTGTTGGACTTTGGTTTGGCGTTCAGGCTTTTATTAATGTGGGTGTCTGCTTGGGTGTATTACCAACGAAAGGGTTGACTTTACCTTTCGTGAGCTACGGCGGTTCGGGTTTGTTGATGAATCTGATTGCGGTGGCGATTGTGCTGCGGGTTGACGTAGAAAACAGAAATTTGATGCGAGGGGTCCGCACATGACAAGCACCTCTCCCACGATTTTGATTATGGCCGGTGGTACGGGCGGGCATATCATGCCAGGGCTTGCCGTGGCCGATGTGTTGCGCACGCGCGGTTGGACCGTGCGTTGGCTAGGTCATCCTGAAAAAATGGAAGGACAGATTGTTCCCGCGCGCGGTTATGAATTAGCCCCTTTGCGTTTTGCAGGTTTACGCGGACGTGGTCTGCGTGCCAAATTACTCGCGCCATTTTTATTGATGCGCGCCTTGTGTCAAGCATGGCGCCATTTCTCCAAGATTCGTCCTAACGTGGTGTTGGGGATGGGCGGCTATGTCTCCTTTCCAGGTGGTGTTGTGAGTGTGTTACGAACTCGCCCCTTGGTTTTACATGAGCAAAATGCCATCGCAGGCATGACAAATAAAGCACTCGCCAAAATTTCCAAGCGTGTCTTGGCGGGTTTTCCGGGCGCCTTGCCAGATGCCGAGGTGGTCGGCAACCCTGTGCGTCAGGATGTCGTGGCGTTGACTGAGCCTGCGCAACGTTATGCGCAACGCACAGGGCCTTTGCGCGTGCTCGTGGTCGGCGGTAGTCTCGGTGCCACTGTATTGAATACGGTCATTCCAGAGGCGCTCGCATTGATGCCAGAGGCGCAGCGTCCAGTGGTTGTGCATCAGTCTGGCGCGAAAAATTTGGAAGCGCTCGAAGCGGCCTATGAACAGGTCGGTGTTCAGGCGAATTGTGTGGCCTTTGTCGACGATATGGCTCAGGCCTTAGGCCAAGCCGATCTTCTGATTTGTCGCGCGGGAGCGATGACGGTTGCAGAAGTCGCCGCGGCCGGCGTCGCGGCTCTTTTTATCCCTTTTCCGCATGCAGTCGATGATCATCAAACCGCCAACGCAAGATTTTTGAGTGACGATGGTTCTGCGTGGTTGCTGCAGCAAGAAAAGCTGACGGCGCTGCAGTTGGCGCAATGGCTTGCTGAGCGCGCGCGTCCAGAGCTCGCGGAGGTCGCGCAGCGCGCTCGAGCACACGCGCGACCGATGGCCGCCGAGCGAATCGCGGACATTTGTGAAGAATTAGTCGGAGTGGTGAAATGAAGCATCGAATCGAGCATATCCACTTCGTGGGCATTGGCGGCTCTGGCATGAGCGGTATCGCCGAGGTATTGCTCAATCTTGGCTATCGTATCTCTGGCTCAGATTTGTCACAGTCCGCAGTTACGCAACGTTTAGCCGATCTCGGTGCCTTGATTTCTATAGGTCATCAGGCTGAGAACGTGAGAGGTGCCGATGCGATCGTGACATCGACGGCGGTGGCCAATAATAATCCCGAGGTGATCGCGGCGCGCGAGGCGCGGATTCCTGTGGTGCCGCGCGCGGTCATGTTGGCCGAATTGATGCGCCTTAAGCGCGGAATCGCCGTGGCTGGCACGCATGGAAAAACGACAACGACGAGCTTGGTGGCGAGTGTTCTGGCCGCAGGCGGGCTTGATCCTACTTTTGTGATCGGTGGCCGGTTGAACTCTGCGGGCGCGAATGCCAAGTTGGGTCAGGGCGACTTTATTGTCGTCGAAGCCGATGAGTCCGATGCTTCCTTTTTGAATCTGTTGCCCGTGATGGCGATCATCACCAATATTGACGCGGACCATATGGATACCTATGGTCACGATGTCGCAAAACTCAAGAGTGCTTTTGTCGAATTTACGCAGCGTTTGCCTTTTTATGGCAGCGCGATCGTGTGTTCTGACGATGCGAATGTAAGAGAAATTTTACCGTTTGTATCCAGACCCGTCATTACCTATGGCGTTCACGCAGACGCACAAGTCCGCGCGACCAACGTGCGCGCAGCGGGTACGCGGATGACTTTCGAGGTGGAGCGTCAAACTCGCCAGGGCGCCTTGCCCAAGATGTTGGTTGAGTTAAATCTGCCAGGCATGCACAACGTATTGAATGCGTTGGCTGCGATCTCCGTCGCAACAGAGTTGGGTGTCGACGATATCGCCATCGTCAGCGCCTTGTCGAATTTCGGTGGTGTGGGCAGACGATTTACGCAGGTGGGTGACTTCAAAGCTAAAAACGGCGGCATGTTCAGCGTGATTGATGACTACGGACATCATCCCGTTGAAATGGCGGCGACCTTGGCGGCTGCAAGAGGCGCTTGGCCTGAAAGACGTATTGTTTTGGCGTTTCAGCCTCATCGCTACACGCGCACAAGAGATTGTTTTGAGGATTTCGTCAAAGTCCTAAGCTCCGCGGATGCCGTGCTGCTGACGGAAGTCTATGCGGCAGGAGAGCCCGCACTCGTCGCGGCCGATGGGCGCGCGCTTGCGCGTGGCGTGCGCGTCGCCGGCAAGGTGGAGCCCGTGTTTGTCGAAGATGTTGGTGTGATGCACGAAGCGATTCGGAATTTTGCACAAGCAGGAGATGTGGTCATCGTGATGGGGGCGGGCTCGATCAGTAAAGTGCCCGAACTGTTAGGGAGCCAGCGATGAACTCTCAAGATTTCGGCAAAGTCGGCGTTCTATATGGTGGAAAATCTGCGGAACGTGAGGTTTCGCTGATGTCAGGTGGTGGCGTTCATGCAGCGCTGCTCAGTCAAGGCGTGGATGCGCATTTGTTCGATACCGGTGCGTGCAGTTTGTCGGAGCTTGCTCAGCAGGGCTTTGATCGTGTGTTTATCGCCTTGCACGGACGTTATGGCGAAGATGGCACCTTGCAGGGAGCCTTGGAGTTGTTGGGGATCCCTTACACGGGCAGTGGCCCGATGGCGTCGAGCCTTGCCATGGACAAAATTATGACCAAACGTATCTGGCTGGAGGCGCGTTTACCAACGCCTGGCTATGCAGAGCTGACGGGTGAGGATGATGTGCCTGCAGCGGCTTTGAACTTGGGTTTGCCTCTGATGATGAAGGCGCCGCATGAAGGCTCAACGCTTGGTATTGTCAAAGTCAGCGAAGCGAACGCGCTGATCGACGGCTATCGGCTTGCTGCCCAGTACGACGAGGTCGTATTGGCAGAGCAGTTTATTGCCGGACGCGAGTTGACGGTCGCAATATTGGGTCGAGGAACGAGCGCGAGAGCGCTGCCGCTCATTGAGATTGTCGCGCCAGGCGGTAACTACGACTACCAACATAAATATTTTTCGGACGACACCCAGTATTTGTGTCCGGCACCGATTACGCCCGTCTTGTCGCAGCACATCGCTGAGCTGTGTGTGCGGGCTTATCGTGCGCTGGGTTGCGAGGGCTGGGGGCGCGCCGACGTGATTCTGGATGAGCAAGACCGTCCTTGGCTGATTGAAATGAATACCTCGCCCGGGATGACAGGTCATTCGCTTGTGCCGATGGCGGCTAAAGCGGTCGGGATGAGTTATCCCGAGTTGTGTGTAAACATTCTGAAGGATGCGCGCTGTAAAGTAGGACGCGTCAGTCAGATTCAAGGATAAGCGGAGTTATTTGTGTGGAACGAAGCCCGTACGATCAACCGACTTGCCAATACCCTCACAGTGTTGGCAGTGCTGGCCATGTTGGCCGGGGGGATCTATTGGCTGATTCAGCGACCACAATTCGAACTGCAAGCGATCGAGATCGAACCCGCGCCCAATTTGACATTGCATTATGTGACGCCGGCGAGTATTCAAAATGCCATTGCGGGAAATCTGACGGGCAATTTCTTTACGATCAATTTGGCCGATGCGCAGAAAGTGTTCGAGGAAGCGCCCTGGGTACGCTCGGCTTCCGTGAGGCGAATTTGGCCCAACGCGATCAGGGTCTCGATCGAAGAGCAACAGCCGCTTGCGTTGTGGAACGAGAGTCAGATGCTCAATACCTGGGGGCAGGTCTTTACCGCGAACCAAGGGGAGTTGGACGACGATGTGGTACTGCCCCAATTCGACGGTCCCGAGGGCAAAGAGTTGCTCGTGGTCCATCGCTACGCCGAACTCGCGCGCTGGTTCGCGCCTTTGGATGTAACCGTTCGCAAGCTATCGCTCAGCGATCGCTTAGCGTGGCAAGTCACACTCTCCAATGGCATGACGCTGGCACTTGGCCGCGATCCGGGTGCCGATGCGCCCGATCCGCAGGGTGGTATACCGGGCGCCTTGCCCTTCGGGGACCGCATTCAACGGTTTGTCCAGGCCTTGCCTATGGCAACCCAAAAAATTGGAGATCGCGTGGTGACCCATGCCGATCTGCGCTATCCCAATGGTTTTGCACTAACGCTTGCAGCCTTACCCGAAAACCCTCAACTCAAAAAGAAACGATAACGCCATGACCCGTGACATCAAGGATCTGATCGTCGCCCTCGATATCGGCACCAGCAAAGTAGTTGCTGTCGTCGCCGAGGTATTGCCCG
>CAMBLP010000046.1 GCA_945868195.1 Bordetella parapertussis | reverse complement strand
GTTAAAACCGATCTCACTACAACTCCTCGTCATCGCGGTATGAGTTTGCTGATTGCGGAAAAGGGAGAAGGATTTACAGTCAGTCGCAAGCTTGAAAAGCTGGGCTACAAGGGGATCGATTCGGCCGAGTTGGTATTCAACGATTACAAGGTTTCCAAGAATAGATTGATCGGAGGCGTCGAGGGCAAAGGTCTGCAAATGATTTTGGGTGGACTGGAGCTCGGTCGTATTAATGTCGCTGCCCGCGGGGTTGGATTAGCGCAAGCTGCACTCGATGAATCGGTACGCTATTCACAAATCCGCAAGACGTTTGGTAAACCCATTTGCGAACACCAAGCCATCCAATTAAAGTTGGGTGATATGGCGACTCGCACTGAAGCGGCTCGGTTGCTGACGATGACTGCCGCTCAAGCATACGATCGCGGTGCCCGCTGCGACATGGAAGCAGGGATGGCGAAGCTTTTTGCAACTGAGGCAGCAGTGGAAAATAGCTCTGATGCGATGCGTATCCACGGAGGATATGGCTACTCGAAAGAATATATTGTGGAGCGCTTGTATCGCGACGCGCCATTATTGGTGATTGGAGAGGGAACCAATGAAATGCAGCGCATCATCATCGCTAAGCAATTAATTGAAAGGAATCCCGCATGACAATGCCGTTAGCGGGTCTTCGCATCATCGCAATCGAGCAGTATGGTGCGGGACCCTTTGGCACTCAACACCTTGCAGACTTAGGTGCTGAGGTCATCAAGATCGAAAATCCACATGATGGCGGCGACGTCGGCCGTAACGTTGGCCCCCATTTTTTTGGAAAGGACAATAGTCATTTCTTTCAGGCTTTCAATCGGAATAAAAAGAGTATCAAGCTTGATTTGAAACATCCCGAAGGCAAAGCAGCACTTCATGCTCTTGTTAAGGATGCCGATGCAGTGTTTAACAACCTGCGTGGCGATTTGCCTGAAAAGATGGGTTTGACTTATAGCGCACTCAAACATATTCGAGCAGATATTGTTTGCGCACACCTATCGGCTTACGGAAGAGAGGGCCAGCGTGCGAATTGGCCAGGTTACGACTATCTCATGCAGGCCGAGGCGGGTTACTTGTCATTGACCGGCGAACCTGATGGTCCTCCGGTCCGCTTTGGGTTGTCCATGATCGACCTGATGACAGGAACCACTGCGGCTCTGGCCTTGGTATCCGCTGTGCTTGGTGCGCGAACGGCTGGGCATGGTCGTGACATTGATGTGAGTCTTTTCGATGTGGCGATGCATAACCTTGCATATTTGGCGACGTGGTATCTGAACGGTGGGCATGTCACCGGACGAGCGCCGCGTTCGGCGCATCCGTCGCTTGTGCCTAGTCAGTTGTACAAGACCCAAGATGGCTGGATATTTATTATGTGCAATAAAGAAAAGTTCTGGCCGATCCTCGCTGAAAAGATGGGCCATCCAGAGTGGTCGGCACGCTCAGAGTTTAAAACGTTCAAAGATCGATTAACAAATAGATCGCAGTTCAATGAAACCTTGGAAACGGTATTTTTGACTGATACGACCAATAACTGGATGAAAAAATTCGAAGGCGTCGTACCCGCTTCACCAGTCTACGACGTCGCGCAGGCATTAGATAACCCGTTTGTTCATTCCCGCCAAGGGGTGATCAATGCGATATCTCCTGACGGCTTGTCAGTTGCAGGCGTGGCTGCACCTATTCGCTGCCCAGGTGAGACAGTTCCCACGAATGCTGCGCCTGCACTCGGTGAGCATACGCAAGATCTGCTCAAACAAGCTGGGCTATCCGATCAGCAGATTCAGTTTCTTCGGGAGCATGCTGTCATATGAGTTCGTTGGCCAGTGCCACCCTCGGGTCCAAGCCGCGCTATGTCCAAGTAGCCACGACGCTGATGCGCGAAATCGAATCGGGTCGCTACTCAATTGGTACGCTCTTGCCCACTGAGTTTGAATTATGCGATCAGTTTGGAGTGTCACGGTTTACTGCCCGCGAAGCGGTCAAGCTACTTGTGCAACAGGGTTTGGTTGTGCGTCAGGCTGGCGTAGGGAGTCGTGTTCAGGCGGCACCGGTGGATGTGCGTTATACGCAAACAATGTCGGGTCTGGCGGATTTGCAACAATATGCAGACGAAACGACCTTAGTCGTAGATAGTAAAAAAATCATTGAGCTGACTGCCAAGCTTGCCAATCAACTGCAAGTCTCACCGCGCGAAACCTGGCTCCATGTAGAGGGTTTACGATTTGCACGTGATAAGCGTTTGCCAATCTGTCACACCGAAGTGTTCATTGCTCCGCGCTTGCGTTCAGTCACGGGGATTCTCGCCCGTACAAAGCAACCCATTTACGCCATCTTGGAAAAAGAGTTTGGCGTGAAAATTACTCGAGTTGAGCAGGAAATCGGCGCAGTGACCTTGAACGCAAAGTTGGTTGATCGCTTGAAAACCACTGCGCGTGCGCCCGCTCTCTTAGTGAGCCGACGCTATTTTGACGAACGTGGCGATCTCATTGAGCAGGCATATAACATTCATCCCGCAGATCGCTTTTCCTACCGCGAAGTGTTCCACAGAGATCAAATAGGGCTATGACAACATATCGGTTATCAGGGCAACTTAATCATTGCTATAAGAAATCATCATGAACCAGACATCCTCCGTGCCACTGGGCTGGAATCGACAGCATTTAGAAAATGACAAATCATGGATGCATTTGCTGACCGAACAAGAGATTGAAGAACTCGAGTCGAGTTTGCGCCATGTTTTGATGCTGGGGAAGACGGCGTTCGAATTGTCTGCCGCGGACTTTCCTTTAACGCCCGTCATTCGGAACCTACTGGACCGAACTGTACAAGCCACGCAAACCGGCTTTGGTTTGTGCTTGTTACGAGGCTTTCCTGTCTCGCGTTGGACAAAGGAAGAGATGCGTACTTTGTTCTGGTGTATGGGCCTACATATCGGCGTGCCTCGCCCTCAAGGCAAGCAAAGTCAATTTGTCTCCGATGTGATGAATACCGGTGGGACATATCGAGGCGGTACAGGTCGTGGCTACAACACCAACTCAAAACTAGATTTCCATGCAGATGGCAGCGATGTTGTGGGATTAATGTGCTTGCATATGGCTAAAAGTGGCGGAAAAAGCTTGATATCGAGCTCATTGAGCGCGTATCAGGCGCTTGAGCGTCGGAGGCCTGATTTAGCTCGAGTATTGACCGAGCCTTTTTATTTTAGTCGGCAAGGTGAGCATGCGCCCGAAGAGACGCCTTACTATCAAGCTTCGATTGTTGGATTCAAGAATGGTCGTTTTGCTTGTCGCCACATTCGCAACCACATAACTGGCGCACAAATTACATTTGATGATGTTCCTCGATTGAGTGCTTTGCAAACGGAAGCACTTGACTTGTTTGATGCATTATTGGCAAGTGAGGAAATCTGCTATCACATGGACTTACAGCAAGGTGATTTTCAATTTCTGAATAACCATGTTGTTCTCCATGCCCGAACAGAATATGAAGATTTTCCGGAGCCTGAGCGTAGACGTCATCTCTTGCGTCTATGGATCTCTTTGCCAGAAGGTCAGCCCCTTCCTGATTTATGGAAAATTGCTTATAAAGACACTTCAACGCACGCCCTGCGAGGTGGATTTCGCGGCATTGGCATTACCCCGGAAATAAGAGCCTTCGAAGAGCGTTTGTGCGCTGAACACAAAATTGCCTGTCGAGTATATTTAGATCGAGATCAAATCACATCATGAATATTTATGAACAAGACCTGCCTAAAACCTCGGCAAACTTCGCGGCACTGACGCCCGTTGACTTTATCTTTCGAGCCGCCGAAGTTTTCCCCGAACGAACAGCAGTGATTCATGGTTCTGTACGCAGAAACTGGGCGCAGACTTTTCAGCGTAGTATGCAGCTCGCGCATGCACTGCTAGCGTTGGGTGTTCAAAAAGGCGATACAGTCACCGCAATGCTTGCCAACACGCCAGAAATGATAGAAAGCCATTTTGGCGTACCGGCGATTGGCGCAGTACTCAATACGCTCAATACGAGGTTGGATGCTGCGAGTCTGACCTATATGCTGAATCACGCTCAAGCTAAAGTTGTTTTGGTCGATCGAGAATTTTCAAAAGTGATGCAGGATGCAATCGCTCGTTCAGACATGCAACCAATCGTGATTGATATTGATGACTCACAATATCAGGGGGATGGTCAACGGATAGGTGCTTACGAATATGAGTCTTTGCTTGCGGCTCAGGCTGCGCGCGCTGCAGAGCAACCCATTCATTTTGCAGGTGACGAGTGGGATGCCATCACGCTGAACTACACCTCTGGCACGACCGGTGAGCCTAAGGGTGTTGTGTACTCTCATCGTGGCGCCCATCTTGCTGCGATTAGCAATATTCTAGAGTGGGATTTACCAACGCATGCGGTGTATTTGTGGACTCTGCCGATGTTTCATTGCAACGGCTGGACTTATCCTTGGGCGATCGCAGCCCGAGGTGGTGTAAATGTTTGCTTGCGCAAAGTCTCGCCTGAAGCAGTGTTTCGTGCCATCAATGAATACGAAGTCACACATTTTTGTGGCGCGCCTATTGTGCATAGCATGCTTGTGAATGCACCAGAAGCTATTAAAAAAGAAGGTGTAAGCAAGCTAAACGGGCGTCGAGTTCGGGCGATGGTCGCTGGGGCTGCACCCTCAGCAACCTTGATAGAAAGTATGGAGTCTCTTGGAATCACGCTGACCCATGTCTATGGTCTGACCGAAGTGTACGGTCCGTGCACCGTGTGTTCTCCTCAAGAAGATTGGGACAAATTACCTGTAGCTGAGCGCGCCGTTTTCAATGCGCGGCAAGGGGTACGTTATCACTTGCAGGCGGGGGCTGACGTCGTCAACCCTGAAACGCTCAAGCCCGTTCCGCGAGACGGAGAGACTATTGGTGAAATAGTTTTGCGTGGAAATATGGGAATGAAGGGGTATCTTCGCAACAAAAAGGCCACTGAAGCGGCGTTCGCTGGTGGATGGTTTCGCTCGGGTGACTTGGGGGTTCGGTTTCCTGATGGATACATCAAGATCAAAGACCGTAGTAAAGACGTCATTATTTCAGGTGGTGAAAATATCTCTAGCATCGAGATTGAAGACGTTTTATATAAGCATCCAGCAGTCTTTGCGGTCGCAGTCGTTGCCAAGCCTCATCCAAAGTGGGGGGAAACACCTTGCGCATTCATTGAGCTCAAGCCAGGCGCTCAAGCCAGTATTGAAGAACTTATTGCGCACTGCAAGAAATATTTGGCTGGCTTCAAAGTGCCTGGTGGAATCGAGTTTGGCGAATTGCCCAAAACATCGACAGGAAAAATCCAAAAGTTTGAACTGCGCAAACGTTCGGGCGCGGTTGATGCTATTGATGTTTAAGTGTCCGAACACATGATTTGAACAATATACCTAAGGAGAGCAACCATGAAATCGTTAAATAAGAAAGACCCTGTCACGAGTCGACTCAGTCGTCGACAGATTCTTAAAGGTATTTCCCTCGGCCTGGTCGCGGGAGCTGGACCTTGGATTACAACTTCCGCACGTGCCGCGGGCTCACTGACAGTGATCTTGAATCAAGGCTTGCTCGCTAAACTTTGGATCGATGAATTAAATCCAAAGTTTGAAAAAGAAACCGGCGCCAAGCTCAATATTCAACAGTCAGTAACGGGCAATATGCTCGCCATGTTGCGCACTCAAAAAGATAACCCGCCTGACCTCATGCAATTCTCAGAAGCTGGCGTTTTTCTGGCGCGAGATAACGGACTATTGCGTCAAATTGATCGCTCAAAAATTCCTAACTGGAAGTCTATGAGCAAGGAGTTTGACGTAGCCGACGGGTTTTCGGCGGGCATGCTCGATGCGATGAATACTATTTTCTACAATACGAATCAGCAAAAGAAACCTCCAACTTCATGGGCGGAACTCTGGGAGCCTTCCAACAAGGGCAGGATCGCGATCCCACCCATTACTTGGAACAACGGTGTCAGAATGGTGGTGACTGCGGCTCAAATTGCAACCGGCAAGCCACTCGCTCAGGCTCAATATGAATACGAAGCAGGTATTCGCGAATTGGCGAAACTCAAGAAGAACAATGTGAGGGTTTATGCCGATGCTCCGCAGGCACTTCAGCTTTTACAAAGCGGTGAAGTTCCTCTGGTCCCATTTTATTTGGCGTTTGCCGCTCCGCTGGTTGCCAAGGGTGCGCCTATTTACCCTGCAGTCAATCTAAAAGAGGGTAAGCAAGGTGAAATTGTTGGCTTTAACATGCCGACTAATGCAAAAAATGTTGAGCTTGCTAATCAGTACATCAACATGAGCTTAGAGAAAGATTTTCAGCAAAAGATTGATAATGTACTGCGTGCACGTTGTGCCCACGTGGATATCAAGCCTTCGGCTGAAACTGAAAAACTCCTTGGGCCCGCAGGTAACACTACATATGCTGATTGGGGATTTTTGTCGAAAAATCGTTCCAAAATCACAGAAATGTGGAACGAAGTGTTTAGCTAATCATCGCGATAAAAACGGCTCTTAAGATGGAACAACGCACTACTACAGCACTCATAACGGGATCGCGAGACAGTTTCTGGTCTCGCTACTCAGGTGCGTTGTTCCTGCTCGCGCCGCTGCTTGTATTTTTGATTATTTTTTATGTCATCCCGTTTGCCAATATGTTACGGGAAAGTTTTCAATATTCTTCTATCGATGCCCAAGCCGGTGAAGGCTTGACGTTGCATCAGTACATCAAGACATGGTCTAGCGCCCGTATTGGCAGAGTCATGGAGCGAACATTCCGTATGTCGTTGCTGACAGTGGCAATTACACTGCTGCTTTCCTACCCGATTGCTCTATTACTGCTGAGATTAAAGTCCTCAATCAGGACGATTATTTTATTGGTGATCTTTATTTCGCTTGCATCGAGCTTGATCGTACGTAACTATGGTTGGGTGGTCGTGCTAGCCGACAAAGGCGCTCTGAATTCATTGATTCAAGGCATAGGTTTGATGGATAAGCCCTTGAGGCTAATGTATTCTGAAGTCGCCATCGTGATCGGACTCGTGCATTTCTCAATCCCTTTCATGGTACTGCCAATCTATAGCTCTCTACTACGACAACCAAGCTCGCTTAAAGAAGCTTCGTTATCATTGGGCGGGAATGCATGGCAGACCTTTTCCAAAATCACGCTGCCTTTAAGTTTGCCGGGAGTGTTTGGAGGAACTGTTCTGACCTTCGCCTTGAGTATGAGCGCCTATGTCACGCCGCTAATGCTTGGCTCTCCTTCGTCTTCAATGATTTCGCAAGTTGCTGCGGAGCAATTACTGATTCAGTTGAATTTTCCCTTCGGTGCAGCGATTATCGTGACGTTGACAGTATTGACATTCTTGATTGTTGCTGCGTATGCCACCTTGCTTAGGAAAGTGTTTCGTGCAGACGTCTAACGCCGCCCCGCTCACTCTTTTCGATAGGCTTGTCGGCATACTGGCATGGCTAGCACTGATTTTCCTGTTGTTCCCTGTCGTGCTGACGGCAATCGTTTCTCTCAACGACTCTTTTTTTATTGAGTTTCCTCCAAAAGCACTCTCGTTCAAGTGGTATTTGAATATTGTCAATATCCAGGCGATCGGACGATCTACACTTATTAGTGCTTCGATCGCATTGTGTGCAGCATTGCTTTGCACAACGCTTGCCATCGCTGCAAGCCTGGCGATCAGTCGCTATCAATTTTCGGGCAAGGCTTTTCTCACGGCTTTCTTGCTATCACCCATCACGATGCCCATGGTGGCGGTTGGGATTGCGCTGATCCAGTTCTTTATCATGATTGGTACTGCTTTTACCTGGTATAGCCTGTTGATTGGTCATATGGTATTGGTGATTGCCTATCCAATCCGCACATTGCTTGCCTCTCTGACACTGATGAATCCTGCCTTAGAGGAGGCCGCTACTTCGCTTGGCGCAAGCAAGTTCAAAGCCTTCTGGACTGTAACACTGCCTCAAATGAAACCGGGATTAATCAGTGGTTTCCTTTTCGCGTTTCTGATCAGTTTTGATAATTATCCGATCAGTGTGTTCTTGGTGCGCGGCGGTCTCACAACAATGCCGATCGAAGTCTTTAATTATATTTCTCAAAATCTTGATCCGACCCCAGCTGCGTTCTCGACTCTGTATGTCATCGTGATCAGTCTGATCATTGCATACGCTGAACGACGCTATCGAATCGTTTCCTATTCAATCCAATAGTTGAACCATATGACCGGACTCGAACTAGAAAACATTAATGTATGGCTCAATGGACAGAGAATTCTGCATGATGTCAATCTTTCCATCGCAAAAGGTGAGTGCGTCGCCTTGCTAGGTCCTTCAGGATGCGGGAAGACCACAACATTAAGAACCATCGCGGGATTTATTCATCCTCAAGCGGGTGACGTGCGTATTTCAGGTCAGTCCTGCGTCGGCTTGTCCCCAAATAAGCGTAATGTCGGTTTGGTGTTTCAGGACTACGCGCTCTTTCCACATATGACGGTCGCTCAAAATGTCGGATATGGATTGCGTATGCGCAAGTGCAAAGACTCTGAAACTGAAAAGTTGGTCCATCAGTTCCTTGAGATGGTTCAACTTGACCATGTTAAGGATCGCATGCCTCAAAGTCTCTCAGGTGGTCAGCGACAGCGAATTGCGCTCGCGCGAGCCTTGGTCATTAAGCCTGACATACTCCTGCTGGATGAGCCTCTGGGCGCCTTGGATCGTAAGCTGCGAGACCAAATGCAAATCGAACTCAAGCAACTGCAAAAACAATTGGGTGTCACAACCATCATTGTTACCCATGACCAAGAAGAAGCCTTATCACTTGCAGATCGTGTTGCCGTCATGTTTGGTGGGGCAATACGTGAAATAGGGACGCCACAGTCCTTATACGACCGTCCGAAGCATCGAGATGTAATGGACTTTCTAGGAAGTTCGAATTTATTTCGCTGTACAGTCACCCACGTCGGTAGCGATGGAGTGACTGTGAGTGGTCCAGGCGGATTTCAAACCGTATTGAATCGGACTGATTTTCAACTGAACCAGAATGTCTTGGTTGGTATTCGACCTGAGCATCTCTCAATCGAGTCTGCTGTTGATGGTCATCAGCGAGCAAGCGTCACGGGCACTGTTCACGAAACCGTCTATAAAGGTAGCTTGATGGAGGTTTTGATCAAGACGACTGACGATCATATATTTCGTGCTGCGGTGAGCCCTAGATCTCTTACGCAAAAGCAGATTGAAAGTGGTCGCGCAATCAGTCTTGTGCTCGAGAAGGATTTCATTCAAGTTTTCCAGGATTAATCAAAAGGAATTGGCGATGCAGCGAAAAGTGAATGATGTTGGAGGACTGCCAAGCGCACCGATTGAGCATGAAGAGCATGATCCGACTTTTTATGAAAAACGCATTGATGCGATGTTGATGCTATTGACTAGCCCTAAAGTGCATGCGTTTTCAGTGGATGCCTTAAGGCGCGCGATCGAGGAAAACACTGCGGATGACTATACCAAGCGTGGTTACTATGAAAAATGGCTGAAAGCTATTCGCCAATTACTGATTGAGCAAGGAGTTTTATCAGAGACCGAGATTGTGGCGCGCATTGAGGCGATCAAAAAAAAGGGGAGTAAACGTCATGAGTGACCGCTACGCAGGTGCACCAACACCAAATTTTAAGGTGGGGGACCAAGTCATCGTCAAACTTGGGCCCCCTGAGGCGCATTGTCGTACGCCAACATATATTCGAGGTGTTTCGGGCGAAGTGGTGGAATTGATTGGTCATTACCATAATCCTTCTCTTTTGGCCTTTCACAAACCTGGACTTCCCAAGGCTTGGCTTTATCGCGTCCGCTTCAAACAAAGCAGTATTTGGGATCAATATAAAGGTTCAGACCTTGATAGTGTTATGGCTGATCTTTATGAACATTGGTTAACGCCAAGCGAGGAGCATTAGCATGACTCACCCTAATCATCACCATCACGATCACAGTCATGATCACGATCACGATCATGATCACCATCCCATCGAGTCGGATCATGAGCCTCTCAGTGAGGATCGCTACCTTGAGCAGGCTTTGAGGGAGCTCTTGAATGAAAAGGGAATTATTACTGCGGCGCAAATTGCGCAGCAAATTGACGTACAGGACAGCCGAACGCCTGCTTTAGGTGCGAAGGTTGTCGCCAAAGCATGGACAGATCCGGTTTTCAAGAAGGCTTTGCTAGCCAAGCCACTGGAAACTATCAATAAAACTTTTGACCTCTCGATCAATACTCCCTTGGAGTTGGTTGTTTTAGAAAACACGCCTGATCTTCATAATCTTGTTGTCTGTACGCTTTGCTCTTGTTATCCACGCATGCTTTTGGGAATACCGCCTGCTTGGTATAAATCGACAGAGTATCGTTCAAGAGTCGTCGTCGAGCCACGTATTGTTCTCGAAGAGTTTGGTACTAAAGTTTCTAGCTCTACCGAAATTAGGGTAGCGGACAGTACAGCGGACGTTCGCTATTTGGTCCTGCCTCTTCGCCCTGAGGGAACAGATCACCTCACAGAAGCTCAGCTTGAGGCACTTGTCACGCGTGACGCCATGATCGGGACAGCAGTTCCTGTTTTCAAAAGTTGTTAGGTCGGTGCTCTTGCGTTTATGGCCTTTTAAGAGATAAAAAAGCGTTTAAGATCTAGATCTTGCAAAAGTCATTACGATAAAAAATAAATTAGTTTTGGAGAATAAACATCATGTTCAATACATTTAAGGCCTTATCAGTTGGTGTATCGCTTGTAGTATCAATGGCCAGTGCCGTGGCCCAGGGTTTTCCTCAAAAGCCAATCACGCTCATCGTTCCTGTCGCGGCAGGCGGCACGACAGACATTGCAGGGCGAATCTTGGCCAATCAACTCAAGGATGTACTGGGTCAGATGGTGATTGTTGAAAATAAACCTGGCGCAAGTGGCGGAATTGGTAATTCATACGTGGCCCGCGCTAATCCCGATGGCTATACGCTTGTACTCGCCTATGAGGGCTTTAACACGGGCAATCCGGCATTGGCTAAGAGTTTGCCTTGGGATCCTGTTAAGAGTTTCACGCCAATCGCAGAAGTGATCAGAGGTCCTCATTTAGTGCTCGTGCCCAAGGACTCGCCCATCAAGGATTTGAAAGGCTTGGTGGAATTTGCGCGGGCTAACCCCGGCAAGTTGAATTACGCCTCTTCTGGTGTCGGTTCGATTCAGCATCTTGGTGCAGAATTGCTACAACTCAATACCAAGACCAAGATGGTCCATGTGCCTTATGCTGGCGCTGCGCCTGCAATGAAGGATTTGCTCGCCGGTCGGATTGATTTATTCATCACCACACCACCGACAGCGATGGGACACCTCAAGGCCGGTACCTTGCGCGCCTTGGCTATCACCAGTGAGAAGCGTCATCCCATGTTGCCTGATGTGCCTACGACCGCTGAAGCGGGCTTGCCTGAGTTTCAGTTAGATGCATGGTTCACTGTTTTTGGTCCCGCGAATATGCCAGAGCCCGTGGTCAAGAAACTGACCGAGGCAATGAAGACTGTCATCACTTCGCCACAGTTTGTAAAGCAAATGAACGATCAGGGCGCAACTGCCAGCTATCGTTCCCCCAAAGAAATCGCTGATATCGTCAATGCTGATCTGAAAAAATGGGCTGATGTTGTCAAGGCCGCAGGCATCAAGGCGGAGTAACGATCACTATGGATGTCAAAAAACTAACGGGAACGATTGGCGCGGAGCTGTTGGGCGTTGATCTCTCGAAGGATCTGTCCGCAGCGACTGTTAAAGATGTTCGCCAGGCTTTGCTCGACAATCTGGTGATCTTTTTTCGCGATCAAACACTGACGCCCGAGCAGCAGATTATTTTTGTGGAAAAGTTTGGTCCGATCAGCACAACTCCTGTTTATCAAACACATCCTCAATATCCCCAGATCATGCCTGTGGTGAAAGAAGTCACCGACAAGGATGTGATCGGCGATACCTGGCACACGGACGAGACCTACCATCCACAGCCACCACTGGGTTCGGTGCTCTATGCGCGTGAGGTTCCCAAGGTGGGTGGCGATACGCTCTGGGCCAATCAGTATCTGGCTTATGAGCGTTTGTCCGATGCCATGAAAAAACAGCTTGAGGGTTTGCATGCGATTCATTCAAATGATTTCTTGAACGCCAATGCGCGTTTGCGAAATAGTACGCGCTCAACCAAACTGCGTGAGGACGTGGGTCGTATCGACAGCCGTCATCCTGTTGTGCGTACGCATGATGAAACGGGTCGCAAGAGCTTGTTTGTAAACCAGCCCTTTACGTTCTGCTTTGAAGGGATGACGCGCGACGAGAGCTTGCCGCTGCTTCAATATTTATATCAAGTGAGCCATAAACCTGAGTTGACTTGTCGCTTCCGTTGGCAGCCAGGCTCGATGGCGTTTTGGGATAATCGTTGCACTATGCACTATGCCATCAACGATTATCCTGGCCAGCGTCGTGAAATGCACCGCATCACTATTCAAGGCGTAAGCCCGACATGAGTGACGGACGTTTTGCGGGAACAGTGACGCTGATCACGGGTGCCAGTAAAGGCATCGGACTCGCGACAGCGCAGCGTATCGCAAAAGATGGCGGGACTGTGATTGGTATCGCGCGCTCTGCGAAGGGCGTGAATTTTCCGGGTCCGTTCTTTACGGCTGATCTGATCTCAGAGTCAGAGACCGCGCAGGTATTAGCGCAGATCACTGAGCAGTTTGAGATTGATCATCTGGTTAACAATGCGGGCAAGACCACGTCGAGTTTGTTGACGCAAACAACGTCTAAAGAGTTCGAAGAAATTTTGCAAATCAATATGCGGGCACCGATGCAATGTTTGCAGGCATGCCTGCCCTCGATGCTGCGCAAGGGACGCGGTCGCGTAGTCAACATCTCAAGTCGTGCCGCGTTGGGAATGGTGAAAAGAACTGCCTATGCGGGCGCCAAGAGCGGTTTGATTGGTATGACGCGCACATGGGCGCTTGAACTGGGCGCGCAGGGCATCACCGTCAATGCGGTTGCACCGGGGCCGGTGGCAACGGAGTTGTATTTAAAAAACAATCCAATGTCTCCCGAGGCGCGCGAGGAGTTTGCTTCGCGTATTCCACTCAAGCGCGTGGGAACTCCAGAGGAAATAGCAGGTGCGATTTCATTTTTCTTGTCTGATGATGCGAGCTTTGTGACCGGACAAGTGCTTTATGTCTGTGGTGGTTTGTCGATCGGCGCAACGCCGGTATAAAAAAACGGGGCAATCCTTGGATTGCCCCCTATCTATCGCACCGCTTCAAGTTTTAGTTTTGTGACAGCCCAGTCTTTTTGATGACAGCAGCCCACTTGCTCACTTCGTCTTGCGTTCTCTTTGCGAGCTGCTCCGGTGTATTTGGAGCAGGTGGTAATTCAAAGCCAGCGCCTTCATATGCTTTTTTGAGTTCATCGGTCGCCAGTGCTTTTTTGACTTCTGTGTTGAGCAGGTTGATCACTTCTTTCGGTGTGCCTTTTGGTGCATAGATCGCGAACCATGCAGATACATCAAAGCCAGGTACGCCAGACTCACTCACAGTAGGAACTCCTGGCGCGAAGGGTGACTGGGCAGCGGAGGTGACAGCGAGCGCACGTAATTTTTCAGCGCGAACTTGGCCGATTGCCGAGGGTAGATTATCAAACATGGAGTCCACTTGACCACCGACAAGGTCGATCACAGCTGGGCCACTGCCTTTGTAAGGAACGTGCAGGAGATCGACACCAGCCTGCATTTTGAAAAGTTCGCA
>CAMBLP010000045.1 GCA_945868195.1 Bordetella parapertussis | reverse complement strand
GCATCCCGGCGTGTTGTCTTTAGGGTAAAAATACATAATGACGCCGCGTCCCACGCAGCGCTCCAAAGAGATCTCTCCAAAGGTGCTTTGCGCAGAAAAACTGGGCGCTTGTTTGCCGATGAGGACAATACTCATTAGATTTTCTCCGGTAAAAGGGCGGCGATGACTTGTCGGCCTTCGGCCATTAAAATATTGTAGGTACGGGCGGCAGCCTCGGTCGTCATGCATTCGACCCCGACACCCGCCCGCAGCAGAGGTGTGATGATTTTGTGGTCTAACATCCGTTGACGCGAACCCGTGCCGACCAACAGGACCTCGGGCCTCACGCCATCAACCTCGGGCTGAGGGGGCTCGTTGGAGTCCAGAAAAGCGAGGGGGTCGACAGGTTTTAGGGTCAGTCCGGCGGCCTGAAGTAGCAAGGCTGTTGTGATCTCGTCAGGGTTTTCGGCAAGCCATCGGTTAACGGGGCCTTCAGGACCAAAAGTAATCGCATGGTTAAAGCTGATTTTGTTGATTTCGACGAAACCGTTGCCGTATCCTGTGACGGTGTTGAGGGCCGCATTGTGATCTGTATGTAGCTTCAATCAATACTCCAACTAGTTCGCCCGATGATAGCGCAATCAATCGTACGTTGTGATGTCATCGCAAGCCCTCGAGGGGATTCAAATCACGGATTTCGTGATCCAAACGCCAGCGATTTGCGGCATTGATCCTGATGCGCTAGATTACAAGGTTTTGCTGCACTGCATATAAAGCAATATTAAGATTTTCTTATATAAGGACTCAGGATGAGGAAGTTCTCCCGCATCGAGCGTTTGCCCCCCTATGTGTTCAACATCACGGCAGAGCTCAAAATGGCGGCGCGTCGACGGGGCGAAGACATCATCGATATGTCTATGGGTAATCCCGATGGGGCCACCCCTCCTCATATTGTGAGCAAGCTGGTCGAAGCCTCCGAACGCCCTACGACGCATGGTTATTCCGTCTCAAAAGGGATCCCGCGTTTGCGCAAGGCGATCACGGATTGGTATGCGCGCCGCTATCAGGTACAGTTTGATCCGGATTCTGAAGCCATCGTGACGATTGGCTCCAAAGAAGGCCTCGCCCACTTGATGCTTGCGACCTTGGATGCGGGCGATACCGTTTTGGTGCCCAACCCGAGCTATCCGATTCATATTTATGGCGCCGTGATCGCAGGGGCCAACATCCGCTCCGTTCGCATGACCCCGGGAACTGATTTCTTCGAAGAACTCGAGCGCGCGGTGCGCGAATCCATTCCCAAGCCTAAAATGATGATCTTGGGCTTTCCGAGTAATCCCACCGCGCAATGCGTAGATCTCTCTTTTTTCGAACGCGTAGTTAAGCTCGCCCAAGAGCACAACATCATCGTTGTGCACGATCTTGCTTACGCAGACATCTGTTTCGATGGCTATCAGGCACCATCGATTATGCAGGTGTCTGGTGCCCGTGAGGTCGCGGTTGAGTTTTTTACCATGAGTAAAAGTTACAACATGGCGGGCTGGCGGATTGGCTTCATGGTGGGCAATGCCGAACTGGTCAACGCCTTGGCGCGCATCAAGAGTTATCACGATTACGGAACTTTTACACCGATTCAGGTTGCGGCAATCGCGGCGCTCGAGGGGTCGCAGGAATGCGTCGCCGAGGTGGTGGAGAAATACCAAAATCGACGGGATGTTTTAGTCAAAGGTCTTCACGAGGCGGGCTGGATGGTGGACAATCCAAAAGCCTCCATGTATATCTGGGGGCATATCCCCGAGCCTTATCGTGCGGCGGGTTCTCTTGAGTTCGCCAAGCGTATCCTCGAAGAGGCTAAGGTCGCGGTGTCGCCCGGTATCGGTTTCGGTGATTATGGTGATGAGTATGTCCGTTTCGCCTTGATAGAAAATGAGCAGCGCACGCGTCAAGCGGTGCGCGGCATCAAAGAAATGTTTCGTAAGGATTGATTGTTGTAATGGAATCAATCAAGGTCGGTTTGTTGGGGCTAGGCGTCGTCGGTGGCGGCACTTGGAAAGTGTTGGCGCGTAATGCAGGCGAAATCTCTCGTCGTGCGGGTCGCAACATCGAAGTGACCCGTGTGGCGGTGCGCGATATCGCCAAAGCGCGCGCGTTGCTTGGCGATGCGGTCGAGCTTGGCACAGATTCTTTTGCCGTCGTGCGCGATCCTTCAATCGATATCGTGGTCGAGCTGATTGGTGGCGATACCCTCGCGCGCGAATTGGTGCTAGAGGCGATCGCCCATGGCAAACATGTGGTAACCGCGAACAAAGCCTTGCTGGCTAAACACGGTACGGAGATTTTTGCCGCGGCCTCTGCCAAAGGCGTGATGGTCGCGTTCGAAGCTGCCGTCGCTGGCGGTATTCCTATTATCAAAGCGATACGCGAGGGCTTGACAGCAAATCGCATCGAATGGGTCGCCGGCATTATCAACGGAACGACCAATTTCATTTTGTCGGAAATGCGTTCACGTGGTTTACCTTTTGCGACCGTGCTGGCTGAGGCGCAAAAACTGGGATACGCCGAAGCGGATCCGACCTTCGATATCGAAGGGGTCGATGCCGCGCACAAGCTCACCTTGCTTGCATCGTTGGCGTTCGGGATTCCTGTGCAGTTCGATAAGGCGCACATTGAGGGTATTTCCTCGCTGGCTTCCGAGGACATCAAGCTTGCTGAACGGTTAGGTTATCGGATCAAACTCCTTGGTATTACAAAGCGTCGTCCCAACGGGATTGAGTTGCGTGTGCATCCAGCACTCGTGCCTAGCGCTTCTTTACTCGCCAACGTCGAAGGTGCGATGAATGCGGTCTTGGTGCGTGGCGACGCAGTGGGTCAGACACTTTATTACGGTAAGGGCGCGGGCGAGGAACCGACCGCTTCGGCTGTTGTGGCCGATCTCGTCGACGTTACACGTTTACATACCGCAGATCCAGAACATCGCGTCCCGCATTTGGCGTTTCAACCCGATGCAATGTCGGATATCCCTATCCTGTCGATCGAAGACGTCGTGACCTCATACTATCTGCGAATGACTGTCGCAGACCAGCCAGGCGTCTTGGCGGACATCGCCCGTGTGTTGGCTGATGCAGGGATCTCGATTGGCTCGATGATTCAACAGCCGTCCGACGCCGATGGCAGCGCGGATCTGATCTTTTTGACACATCAAGCGCTAGAGCGAAATATCAATATTGCGATTGCTCGAATCGAAGCCTTGAAGTTTATTCGTTCAAGCGTGACCCGATTGAGAGTGGAAAGCTTGTCATGAAATATGTTTCAACACGCGGGGGCATGCAGGCCCTCGAATTTTCGGATATTTTGTTAGAAGGTTTAGCCCCCGATGGTGGCTTGGCTGTGCCTGAACATATTCCTCAAGTTTCTGCGCAGACGCTCGAAGCTTGGCGGGCTTTGCCATATCACGCGTTGGCGACCGAAGTGTTGTCTTTGTTCGTGACGGATATCGAGCACGCGACATTGACTGCGATGACGTCCGCCGCCTATTGCAAGGCATCCTTCAAAACCGAAGCGATTGTGCCAGTTCAGCCTTTGTATGATGGTCTGACATTATTGAGATTGTCCGAAGGACCCACCTTGGCGTTCAAAGACATGGCGATGCAGTTTTTAGGGCAAGTCTTCCCGTATGTGCTCAAGCAACGCGGGTCGACTCTCAATATTCTTGGCGCGACTTCTGGAGATACCGGTTCGGCCGCCGAATACGCGATGCGTGGCAAGGAAGCTGTGGCGGTCTTTATGCTTTCACCGCATGGACGGATGAGCGCGTTTCAACGTGCGCAGATGTATTCGCTGCAGGATGCCAATATTCACAATATCGCGGTCAAAGGCGTGTTTGACGAAGCGCAAGACGTTGTCAAAGCGCTCGCGGGCGATTTACCGTTCAAGTCTAGGTATCGTCTAGGCGCGGTCAACTCGATCAACTGGGCGCGTATCGCCGCACAGATTGTGTATTACTTTCACGGTTGGTTACGCTCGACTTCGGGTCCTGGACAAGAAGTTTCGTTCACGGTGCCTTCCGGCAATTTTGGTAATATCCTGGCGGGTCATATCGCGCGTTCGATGGGCTTGCCGATTCGTCGGTTGGTGCTCGCCACCAACGAAAACAATGTCCTCGAAGAGTTCTTCCGCACGGGTATTTATCGTCCGCGTGGGGCGGCTCAAACCTTTGCGACCTCGAGTCCCTCAATGGACATTTCGCGCGCCTCAAATTTCGAACGGTTTGTTTACGATCTCGTGGGACGCGATGCCGAACGAGTCGCCGGACTCTGGCGCGCGTTATCAAAAGAGGGTTTCTTCGATCTATCAAGCATGAAGCCTGAACTTGAGCGTCGTTATGGTTTTGTCGCCGGTTGCAGTACGCATCAGGATCGTTTGACTACGATCCGTGACGTACACGCGCGCACCGGGATGTTGATTGATCCCCATACGGCGGATGGCATCAAAGTGGCTGCATCCTTCGTCGAGCCCGGCATTCCGATGTTGGTACTCGAGACCGCCTTGCCGGCCAAGTTTTCTGAGGTGATCGAAGAGGCGCTTGGCATGCCCGCACCCTTGCCCGAGGGGCTGGAACATCTTGAGTCCTTGCCTCAGCGCTTTACGGTCTTGCCTTGCGATGTCGCAAGCGTTCGCGCCTATATCACTGAGCACGCCGGAAACTGAGCGCCATGCCAATGCTGACTTCATCCCATTTCCTGGCTGTGGCGCTTGGCGCGACAGCGGGGGCGTGGTTGAGGTGGCTGTTGAGCGTATGGTTGAATCGACATGCGGATATGCTGCCTTGGGGCACCTTCGCGGCCAACATGATTGGCGGTTATTTCGTCGGCCTCATTTTGGGCTTGGTGGCGGCGCATCCAGAGTGGCCACATTTTTGGCGCTTATTGCTCATCACGGGATTCTTGGGAGCACTCACAACATTCTCCACATTTTCCGCCGAAGTTATCGCCTTTGTCGAAGAAGGGCGTTTCGGTATGGCCGTTTCCTATGCAGGCTTGAGTCTCGCGGGCTCTCTGATACTGACTTTCTTGGGCTTGTTTACGGCGCATAGCCTTAGAGGCTAAGTTCTTTTTCTAATATCATCGCCGCAGCAAGACCGCTGCGCACGGCTCCCTCGAGCACGGCCGGATACCCTGTATCGGTCCAATCTCCCGCTAAAACAATTCGAGGCCAAGGGCTTCTGTTCGTCGGGCGCGCAAGGCCCGGAACAGCATCGAAAGTTGCCCGCTTTTCCACAATCAGTCTTTGGTGTTTGACGGCAGGCATCTCACTGGTCCTGAGGGGATGTTTCGCACATTGCTCTCTTATTTGAGAGGCAATGGCCTGGACAAAGGGTGCTCTGTCTTGCTTCAAAAAATCGGTCGCGTCACTGATCACCACACTCAGTTGTCGAGGGTGTGCGGCGCGTTTAAAGACCCATTGTCCTACGTGACCGCGCGCGAAGTCTTCATCGAGCATCAGCATGGGTTGCGGTGGTTGCCAGTCCGATTCAAGCTCAAGGGTCAGCGTCGCAATGGCACGATACTCAAAGGCTTGCAGTGTCCGGTGCAGTGCGTCGTCCTCGTCACTTGGGTCAAACAAAATTCGCGCCGCAGCATAGGGAGGTACCGCAACGACGCAGGCATCAAAGTGCTCTTGATCAATCTGGACCTGTGTGGGGGTTGCACGAACCTTACGCACAAGGTGTCGATAGCGCATCGTCATGGTTTGCGCAGCGGCTTCAGGCCACAGTTGAGTTAAGTCAACGCTGGGAATCACTAAGTCGCTCGCGCCATGTGACCCGTTCAAGCTATCGCGCAGCACATTGAGAAAGAGCTGCGCGCAGCTTTGCGCGATTGGCGTGTTGAGGGCCGCCAGGCATAAGGGGGTCCAGAGCCGCTGAGAAAGTATTACGGACTGCTGGTGTCGTCGTAATAATGACTGCACGGTTTCATTTGGTTGCGCGCGCCAGCCCGTCAGTCGACACTGCAGCATCATGCGCAGGGCACGTAGGCGTTCGGAAAGTCCCAGGCCTTTAGCCGATAACAAGGCCAGCAGGGTATTGAGTGGCGCGGGCAGCGTGGATGCCTGCAGCTTAAAGCGACCATCGGCACTTTCGAGGTGCAGGGGCGTGCGGAAAAGCACGTGCTCAAGAGAAGGGCTTGATTGGAGGCGTTCGATGAGTTTGAGTGATTCGGTGTAGGCGCCGAGCATCAGGTGCTGTCCGTTGTCGATGCGTCCCATATTGACATCGTCGACACCCCGTGCGCGTCCACCCGGAACGGGCGCGGCCTCAAAGACCGTGACCGTCGCGCCCAGGTCTTTGAGGCGAACGGCCGCGGCGAGTCCAGCCCAGCCCGCACCCACGACGGCAATGTTCACGTTGGGCCGCTCGAACGCCTGATTTGTCGCAGTACGCTACCACCAGCGCCCACAAAATTTTTCCAGGCAAGCCAAAACTTTCTGATGGGCGTGAGCGAAATACGTTGATCCAGCACTTGCCACTTTTCGTCTTCGATTTCATCGAGCAGGGCATGATAAATAGCCGCCATCATGAGTCCGGGACGTTGCGCGCGGCGGTCGTTGGCGGGGAGTGCGGCGATCGCTTCGCGGTAGAGCGTTCGTGCGCGCGCTGCTTCAAAAGCCATCAGCGAAGAAAAGTTTTCGGAGTATTGGCTGTTGAGAACATCGGCGGCACGCACGCCAAACTGTTGCAGGTCGCTGATGGGTAGATAAATTCGGCCGCGGCGAGCGTCGTCACCGACGTCTCGGATGATGTTAGTCAACTGAAAGGCAATCCCTAACTTGCTTGCATATTGGAGTGTTGCTGGATCTTGATAACCAAAGATGCCCGCGGACAGTTCTCCCACCACGCCGGCAACATGCCAGCAGTATTTTTCCAAACCCGGCCAGTCTAGATAACGGGTTTGATCCAGATCCATCTCCATCCCATCAATGATCGCGATCAGCCTCGACTGGGTGATATCAAACGGGGCCAGAAAGGGCGCGAGCGCCTGAGTCACAGGGTGTTCGGGTTTACCTTGAAACAAGGCGTCAATTTGAGTACGCCACCAGGCAAGTTTGATGCGTGCGATCGAGGTGTCCGTACACTCATCGACGACATCGTCGACTTCGCGACAAAAAGCATAGAGTGCCGTGATGGCTTGACGCCGTTCGGGTGGCAAAAATAAAAAAGCGTAATAAAAACTTGAGCCACTTTTGGCCGCTTTTTCTTGACAGTATTCGCTAGGGGTCATCGCATCAGGCTCTTAATGCACGCCACAACATAAGTGCCCAGTCATGGGTACGCAAGGTCGGGCGATGTCGGAAAACATCAAAATGTACATGCTCGATTTTTTCGAGAATTCTCAGACCACCCTGGATGATTAAACGAAGCTCAAGGCCGATTCTGCCTGAGAGCGATCTTCCGAGGGGCAAACCTGAGTTTAACAACCCCCGCGCGCGATCCACTTGAAACTGCATCAATCGACACCAGGCTTGGTCTGCATTTGCTTGCGCGATGTGCTGCTCCGTCACCCCAAAGCGTTTTAAATCCTCTTGAGGCAAATAGATACGCCCTTTTTGCCAGTCGATCGCGACATCTTGTAAAAAATTGACAAGCTGCAGTGCAGAGCAGATGGCCGCTGATTGGGTCATTGAGCGTGTATCCGTCGTCCGATACAGATAAAGCATCAGTGTACCGACGGGATCGGCAGAGCGCCGGCAGTAGTCCAGCAGGCAAGGGTAGTCCTCATAACGCGTTTGTCCGATATCCTGATCAAAGGCGGAAAGAAGGTCTAAGAAAGGTGAGGTCGGTAAGTGATGTTGTGTGATGGTTTGCGCCAAAGGCTCAAAGCTTGCCTCAGGTTTCTCGCCTCGTTCAATCTTTAGAATCGCTTCCCGATAGTGTTGGAGAGCCGCTCTGCGCTCTGCGGGGGTGGCATCACCTTCATCAGCGAGATCGTCTGCGCCGCGGGCGAAGCGATAGATGTCCGTTACGGCTCGGCGCAGTCGCTTAGGCAGCAACAAGGAAGCGACAGGAAAGTTCTCGTAGTGGTCAACGGACATGTGAAAAAAGTGTTTTAAAGAGTCATGCGCAGACGCAAAACCAAAGTGTAGTGGGTCACCCCTAGCATTTTGTGGGTTTAGTAGACAAATTTCAGGTCTTTTAGGGTAAGCCCCTGCGTTAGACTAGCGATATGCGGTGCATCGTGCGTCAGAGACTTTCATGGCCAAAATAAAAACGATCTTTACGTGTTCGGAATGCGGTGGCATCAGCCCAAAATGGTTGGGCCAGTGCCCGCATTGCCAAGCTTGGAATACGCTTGAGGAATCCCGCGATACGGGACTCGCCGCTCAGGCCGAACAGCATCGCTATGCGCCGCTCACCGCGTCGACTGCGTTACGCAGCCTGGCTGATGTTGAGGCATTGGAGTTACCGAGGATTTCCACGGGTATTGCTGAGTTTGATCGTGTGTTGGGTGGTGGTTTAGTGGCTGGCGCGGTTGTGCTGATTGGCGGAGATCCCGGCATTGGTAAATCCACGCTGCTGCTTCAGGCATTGGTGGCGATGTCGAGTGAGCGCCGTGTCTTGTATGTGACCGGCGAAGAGTCTGCCGAGCAAGTCGCTTTGCGCGCGCGTCGTTTGGGTTTATCAGGCGAGGGTGTGGACCTGTTCGCTGAAATTCGTCTCGAGGCGATTCAGTCCGCTTTACTTGAGCAAAAACCTGCGGTGGCCGTGATCGATTCGATCCAAACCATGTATTCCAGCGAGCTGTCCGCTGCACCGGGTTCGGTCTCTCAGGTCAAAGAGTGTGCCGCACAACTCACCCGCCTAGCCAAACAAGCCGGTATTCCGATTGTCATGATTGGCCATGTCACCAAGGATGGAGCGCTTGCAGGACCTCGCGTGCTTGAGCACATTGTGGATACGGTGCTGTATTTCGAAGGCGATACACACTCTTCGTTCCGCCTGATCCGTGCCTTTAAAAACCGTTTTGGTGCTGTCAATGAGCTCGGTGTGTTTGCGATGACGGATCGTGGTTTGCGTGGTGTGGCAAATCCGTCCGCGCTATTTTTGTCACAACATTCTGCTCAAGTATCCGGCTCTTGCGTGATGGCCACCCAAGAAGGCACACGGCCGTTATTAGTTGAAATCCAAGCGCTGGTCGACACTGCGCATGTACCCAATCCACGCCGTCTCTCTGTGGGGCTCGAGGGCAACCGTCTGGCGATGTTGCTTGCCGTACTCAATCGGCACGCAGGCGTCTCCACCTCCGATCAGGATGTTTTTGTCAACGCAGTGGGCGGGGTACGGATTACCGAACCCGCCGCAGATCTTGCCGTTTTACTGGCAATTTTGTCTTCGCTGCGTGATCGACCTTTGCCCAAGGGATTATTCGCTTTTGGTGAAGTTGGTTTAGCCGGCGAAGTACGTCCCGCACCGCGCGGTCAGGAACGTCTGCGCGAAGCCGCCAAACTCGGCTTCTCCATTGCCATTATTCCAAAAGCGAATGCACCGCGACAACCGATCGAAGGGCTCGAGGTGTGGGCCGTAGATCGTTTGCAAGATGCACTGGATCGGTTGAGGGCATGAATATTCTCAACGTCATTTTTAAGCAAACTTGGCGTGATGCCCGGGCGGGCGATTTGCGTTTGCTGGGTCTCGCTGTGGTGATTGCCGTGGCCGCTGTGACTAGTGTGGGCTTTTTAGCTGACCGCGTGGGACGCGCTTTGGAGCGAGACGCGGCACAGATGCTGGGGGCCGATCTGGTTGTGGAGTCTTCCAAACCTATTCCTGACGCTTTTATCGAACGCGCACAAAGTCTGGGCTTGCGTACAGTGCTCGGTTGGCAGTTCCCTTCGATGGTGGGTCGTGACGGGCGGTTGGTACTGGCTTCGATCAAAGGGATCGAGGCAGGCTACCCTCTGAGAGGAGGTTTGCGAACGACCGAGGTGTTGGGCGGACCCGAGCAGCTCACCGCGTTCGCCCCTGAGGTGGGACAAGCTTGGGTGGACGCCCAAGTCTTGAGCCAGACAGGTTTAAGTGTTGGTGAAACTATCAACGTCGGTGATTTGAGTCTTAAGGTGACGCGCGTGATCACCTATGAGCCTGACCGTGGCGCACAGTTTGTCAACCTTGCCCCGCGTGTCATATTGCGGGCAGAGGATTTAAAACGCTCGGGTTTGATTGCACCGGGTAGCCGCATTGGCTACAACTTTTTAGTCGCCGGCGACCTCCCGGCGGTCGACGTCTTTCGTGAATGGTTGTCCCGCTCCATGACGGCAGGGCAAAAGATTGTGACGGTTGAAGCTGGTCGTCCTGAAATCAGACGTTCCCTTGACAGGGCGCAGGAGTTTCTCGCTTTGGTCGCGATGTTGGCGGTGCTGATTGCGGCAGTCGCAGTTGCCTTGGGCGCCAGGCGTTTTAGCCAACGACATCGCAACAGCGTGGCGGTGATGCGATGCCTGGGTGCAACACAAGCCAAAGTTACGGCTATTTTGTTGGGCGAGTTTGTCTTGACGGGTCTATCGGCATCGCTTATTGGTGTGGCGTTAGGTTGGGGTGGACAGACTCTGATGGTTCAGGCTCTTGGAGGCTTGCTCGGCGCCGATTTGCCTCAGGCCAGTATCGAGCCTGCTTTGCAGGGTTTGTTTGCCGGCTTGTGGTTATTGTTGGCATTCGCTTGGCCGCCTCTGAACGGCTTGCGACATGTACCTCCCTCGCAAATCTTGCGTGTTCAGCAAGACGGTATTCCTCTACAGAGTCTCATGGGCTATGCCTTAGGCTTATCTGGTTTTTCAGTGTTGATGTGGTGGATTGCCAACGATGTCAAACTCGGCATAGGGCTGGCTGCAGGTTTCTTTGCGGCAGCCGCACTTTTTGCGGGCCTGGGTATGTTGGTCTTGTGGGTACTCTCCGGGCTAAGAGGGCACCTCAAAAGCTTTCCTGTTTTGCGTTTTGCATTGGCGGGCGTCGTGCGTCGCAAAGGCGCGACGATTGCGCAAACCAGCGCGCTCGCCGTGGGCATGATGGCGATTCTGTTGCTGACCATTGTGCGGACCGATTTGCTGGCTGGGTGGCAGCGCACCTTGCCTGCGGATGCGCCAAACCGGTTTTTGATCAATATTCAAACCGATCAGGTAGCCAGTATTGAAAAAACGCTGAGTGAGGCCGGACTCACTCAGGTCAGGCTTTCACCCATGGTGCGTGGCCGTTTTGTCGCACTCAACGATCGCGCGGTTTCCGCCGCTGATTATGATGACGCACGTGCCCAGCGTATGGTCGAGCGCGAATTCAACCTCTCATATGCAGAGCGCTTGGCCGAGCCAGGACAAATTGTGGCGGGGCGTGATTTAAACGCCTCGCGCTCAGAGGTTTCGCTTGAGATTGGTCTGGCCAAGTCGCTGGGTCTGAAGGTCGGCGATATGTTGGACTTTGATGTAGCGGGTGAAAAAGTGCGTCTCGAGGTGACCAGTCTGCGACGTGTCGACTGGGATTCGATGCGTGCGAACTTTTTTGCGATTACGACACCCGCAGCCCTTAAGGACACGCCTCAGACGTGGATGACCGCTTTTTATCTACCTCCGGACCGCATCATGGTTACGCAACAGCTTGTCAAACAGTTTCCTAATCTGACTGTGTTCGATGTTGGAGCGATCTTAAGTCAGTTGCAAAATATTCTGGATAAAGTGTCTGTCGCCGTGCAAGGACTCTTTTTGTTTTCCGTCTTTGCCGGGGCGATCGTTCTTGCTGCGGCCTTGTCGGCGACACGAGACGAACGGGTCAGAGAGGCTGCCTTATTGAGAGCCTTTGGCGCGACGCGACGCCAACTCGCCGGGGCTCAACGGATCGAGTTGCTTGCAGTGGGCGCGTTGGCTGGATTGCTCGCTGCGGGCGGAGCGACACTAGCCGCTTGGGCCTTATCGCACTGGGTCTTTGAGTTCGATATGCGCTTGTCGCTCTGGCCATGGGTTTTGGGGTTGTCTGTGTGTATGCTTGGAGCCTGGTTGGCGGGTGCCGTCGTCTTACGTGGTGTTTTAAAGACGCCGCCACTGCATATTTTGCGGCATCATACCTAAGCCCATGGATCAATGGACATTAATAATGTTCAAGCGCCCCAACAATGGAGGAATGCACGCGGATGAATCAAGACCCTTCTGAGCAAATGGTCGATCAGCGGACCCTGGGTAACCGTTGGTTTCGCATCGATCACGCACTCATTGAAAACCATGAACCTGAGACTGCGGTTTGGGACTTTTTTGACCCCCAGACACCCTCGCTTGAAGCGAGTCTCGTGACCTCGGGGGGACGGGCGGCGGCCTGGTTTGTCCGTGTGGGTCCATTCGACGCGGTCTTGAGACATTATCGACGTGGTGGCCTGGTGGCCAAGTTCATCCAAAATCGGTATCTGTGGACGGGTTTTGAAAAGACGCGCGCGAGTGTTGAATTTGACTTGCTGCGCATTCTCTGGCGAAGCGGCTTGCCAGTGCCTCGGCCGCTCGGTGCGGCCGTCTGGCGACATGGTCTGACCTATCGCGCTGCATTGCTCACTGAACGTATTCCTTCGGCTCGACCTCTGGCCCACAGTCAGGACCTGGAGATCTGGAAGCGCGCGGGCGCAGCCATTGCTGCGATGCATCGGTTTGGTGTGTGGCATGCCGATCTCAACGTCTTCAACGTTTTGTTTGACGATCAAGGCAAAGTCTGGCTGATTGACTTTGATCGTGGGCGTCTTGACAAGCTGACGCCTGGTCAGCGCGCCGAAAATCTTTCGCGGCTCTTACGTTCGCTTAAAAAGTTATCGTTAGCGAATTACCATTCACTCTGGCTCGCCTTGATCGAAGGCTATCAGGAGGTTTGGTTTGCCGCAGAGCAATTAAAATAATGCATTAAAAGCCTTCGTCATTTAAAAACAGGAATAGTGTCATGGCGGTTAAACTTTACGGGCTGGCAAAATGCAGTACTTGCCTCAAAGCACGTGCTTGGCTTGATGAACAAGGCATTGCCCATCAGTTTCAGGACTACCGCGACGAGCCCATCGACCCAGCGACGCTCAAAACTTGGTCCAAGACTCTTGGCGGATGGGAAAAGCTAGTCAACCGTGCCTCAATGACTTGGCGTCAGCTCGATGACAGTTTGAAAGCACCTGCATCAGACAAAGAGTGGCTGACTTTAATTGCGCAGTATCCCGCTTTGATTCGGCGGCCCGTGGCGGTATATGCCGATCAGTCTGTCACGGTTGGCTTTAATGAAAAACGCTATGCTGAAAAACTAGGTCAAGCGTGATCGATTTAGCCTTCCTCAATGATCCTGCAGTGCTACTTCCACTCATTGCGGGAGCCAGTTTTTTTGCCGTTCTGTTTTCGCTGCTGGCCTGGCTGCGTGCCGGACGTGCGCAGCACGCGCCACTTGACCCCAGACTAGATCAAATTGTCACCGGTCAAGAGCGACTTGAACGCGGTTTGAGGACAGAGCAAGCGGAGACGCATCGACAGTTACGGGCAGAGCTTGCAGAGTCCTCTCGCGCATTGAGGGTAGAGCTCGCACAGAGTGACGCTGAGTTTCGTGCCGCGATGGCACGTGACGCTGCCGCCGGGCGAGGCGAAAGTGCCGAGTCCCTCAATCGGTTCGCGTCGGGCTTTGCCGAGCAGTTACAAACCTTGATTCAAACCAACGAACGCCGGATCGCCGAGCTCCGTGTAGCCGTTGAGGAGCGTTTGCTGTCGCTTCAGACCGACAACGCAGCCAAGCTCGATGAGATGCGGAAAACCGTGGATGAAAAGCTCCATGCCACACTGGAGTCCCGATTAACAGAGTCTTTTAAACAAGTTTCTGATCGTTTGGAATCTGTACAAAAAGGCCTTGGCGAAATGCAAACGCTCGCAGCGGGGGTCGGTGATCTCAAGCGTGTGTTGACCAACGTCAAGACACGAGGGACCTGGGGCGAGGTGCAACTTGCACGCCTGATCGAAGACAGTATGACACCCGATCAGTATGCGCAAAATATCAAGACCGTTCCGGGTAGTGATGCGCAAGTCGAGTTTGCGATTCGCTTACCTGGTCAAGGCCTCATGGATCAGCCCGTCTGGCTTCCTATTGACGCTAAGTTTCCCAAAGAAGAATACGAGCGCTTGATGGATGCGCATGAAACCTCCGATCGAGACGGCATCAAGGCCGCGGGAGCCGCCTTGGCGCGAGCGGTGGAGTTGCAAGCTAAAACCATCGTAGCCAAATACGTTTCACCTCCACACACGACTGATTTCGCGATTATGTTCTTGCCAAGTGAGAGCTTGTATGCCGAGGTGTTGCGTCAGTCTGGCCTGCTCGACAAACTGCACGACTTACGCGTCAATGTCGCGGGCCCTGCCAACCTCGCCGCCTTGCTCAACAGTCTGCAGATGGGTTTTCGTACCCTCGCGATTCAGGAACGATCTTCTG
>CAMBLP010000044.1 GCA_945868195.1 Bordetella parapertussis | reverse complement strand
AAAGCAATGTGAATCGTGACGATCATTTCTTTGAGATAGATACGCCAATCAAGAAAGTTAGGCGGAAAGAAATCTTTACCTAGCGTCACGATATTGCCGGAGTCTCGGATAAGATCGAGAGGACGTATTTCAGCGCCTTGCCACGCCCATGCAAGCAATAGGAAAGCCATAAACCAGCCTAAGTAATAACTTAGGCCGGGTCGTTCAGCACTCGCGCGGGCTTTCACCCGCTCGAATGGTGTCATTGATAGCAAATCAGTGGTCATTGAAGTTTTGCAAGTGCTTGATCAATTTCTTTTACTTTCGCGTCTTTTTCAGCTTGGCTTAGACCGGGTGAAGAAAGAATTTTTTGACGATCCTTGAAAAGTTCAAGTTGACGAATAGGCTTGAGTTGATCGTTATTGGAGGCTCTAAAACCACCATAGTTGTAGATATTTTTCAGAATTTCTTTTTCCTGAGCATCTGTTTTTGCATATCCCAAGACAAAAGTGCGCAATTTTTCTTTAATAGCAGGATCTAAATCTTTGCGCCATACAAAGGGGTCACTTGGAATCAGTGGACTCGTCCAAATCACACGGAGCTGCTTAAAAAGCTCTGGTTTAGTGACTTTTAGGCGTCCCATGTCCTCGGTATTGTTCGTAGCGACATCAAGTTGCTTGGCGAGCACGGCTTGAATATTGGCGCCATGGCTTCCGTTGCGAACAGTTTTAAAGATTGCACGAGGTTCGACTTTGCGCTCAGAGAAAATGTAATAAGTCGGAACAAGAAACCCAGATGTCGAATTAGGATCGCCGATACCGAAGTTCACATTTTTTGGATTTTTAAATACATCATCCAATGTTTTGTAAGGGGAGTCTTTATGTGTGATTAGCAAAGCCTCATAACCAAAGCTTCCATCTGCATACATTAATTGCGCGAAGATTTCACCATTGGCACGATCGACGGCTTCCATGGCTGCTTTGTTGCCATACCATGCGACCTGGATTTTGTTAAAGCGCATCGCTTCGATCACACCTGCATAGTCAGTTGCATAAAACGATTTGACTTTTAAACCGGTTTTCTTTTCCATGTCCTTGAAAAAGGGTTCCCATTTTTCACGTTGTGCGGTAGCGGTGTCTGTCGCGATAATGCCAAATGAGATTTCTTGAGCGAACGCAATCGTGCTAGAAAGGGCTAAGCATGCTGAAACAATAATATTACGTATTTTCATAATGACTCCTAATTAAGCATCAATAAGTGCGGGAAACTGCTTTGAAGATGAAGGGGCAAGTGAGTATGAGTCTGTAATAATTTCTTGGGCATCTACTCCATATAAATTCTCAAGGCGTTGAGTTGAGAGACCAGAAGTTGGGCCGTCGTATATCAAGCGACCCTTTCGCATGCCTAACGCGCGCTGACAGTAAGTTTGTGCAATTGATATTTGATGCAAGCTCACAACAAGTGTCATACCGAGATCTTTGGTCAGTCCAAATAGAACATCCATGACTTTTTTTGCTGACGTAGGATCCAACGAGGCTACAGGTTCATCTGCCAGGAGTAATTCAGAACCTTTAAGAAGAGCGCGCGCAACGGCAACGCGCTGCTGTTGTCCGCCTGATAGTGTTGAGGCGCGCTGATAGGCCTGTGGACCCAGTCCAACCTTATCGAGGCATTCAAGAGCAGCAACCCTCTCTGCCTCAGTGAAGCGCTTCAATAAAATATCTAAAGATGATTTATTTGCCAAGCTTCCCATCAGAACATTGGTAATAACATCAAGTTGACCAACCAAATTAAACTGTTGAAAAACGACGCCTATTTTTTTTCTAATATCCCGAATATCAGGAGAAAACCCTTGACCGGTGTAGAAAGATCGACCGCTGACACAGATTGATCCCTGACCTTTATCTATTTTCTCAAGTCCGCAAAGGAGTCGAATAAGCGTCGATTTACCTGATCCAGAAGCGCCAATCAAGGCAACAGATTCACCTTGTTCAACTGCAAAACTCACATGATCGACGGCTGTGAACGATGAAGAACGACCTAAATTTTTGGTGTTGAAAGTCTTTGAAACATGCTTGATATCAAGAAGGGGCGTCTTCATGCGATGAGTTCCTCTTCTATGCTTTGTAAGACCTTAGACCTGTATGGCCAGTGAACGATCTTTAACTCACCTGAGTAGGTTTCGACGATTGCTGAAAGGCTTTCAACCCAGTCGCCATCGTTGCAATACAAAATTCCATTGATGTGACGAATTTCGGGCTTGTGAATATGCCCGCAGAGCACACCGTCATAACCGCGACGTCTAGCCTCGTCTGTCAAAATGGTCTCAAATTGTGTAATGAATGAAACGGCATTCTTGACGCGATGCTTGAGGTACTGCGATAAAGACCAATAAGACATACCAAACTTATGGCGCAGATGATTGAACGTATTGTTGAGTTTAAGTATTAGGGTGTATAGCGAATCACCTAAATAGGCTAGCCATTTAGCATGCTGGATAATTCCATCAAAAAGATCCCCGTGCGTCACCCAAAGTTTTTTTCCATTCAGAAGATCATGTACTGCTTCATCTACGATAGCAATGTCACCAAACGCCATCCCGGCAAAGGGACGTAGCGCTTCATCATGGTTTCCCGCGATATAGACAACCCGTGTTCCTTTGCGGGACTTGCGTAATATTTTTTGGATCACGTCATTATGGCTTTGCCGCCAGTACCAACCCCGTTTGAGTTGCCAGCCATCGATAATGTCACCGACCAGATAAAGATATTCAGATTCGTTATATTTTAGGAAATCAACTAAATACTCGGCTTTACAGCCCGGGGTGCCTAGATGAATATCCGAAATCCATATGGACCGATATCTTTCGTGGCTTTGAGCTGGTGTCAATACTTCAGTTGAATTCATAAACTCTATTTTGATGAGAAATGATGACGGTTTTATGTCGGAATGATGAAGTTATCGTGACAGTTTTGTGTTTGCTTCTTTACTTTGATAATTTCAAGCCAAAGGCATTCAGTTTTTCGAACGATCTCTTCCCAGGATTGTTGCTTGGCCGTCTTGACGGCAGCATTGCCTAAGCGTCGAATGAGAGATTGATGGATGACGGTCGTATTCACAGCGTTGGAGAATGCCTTTTCATCGCCTGGGTCGACCGTGATGCCATTCACACCACTTTCAATCAGATCTCCTGCCCCAGCATGTCGATAAGCAATGACGGCCAATCCGCTGGCCATGGCTTCAATCGTGACATTTCCAAAGGTTTCCGTCAGGCTTGGAAAAACGAAGATATCGGCACTTGCATAGTATTGAGCGAGCTCAGCTCCCATTTTTTTACCCACGAAAATCGCTTCGGGGCACTTTTTCTGTAGCGACTCTCTTAAGGGTCCATCCCCAACTACGACTAGTTTTGTTCTTGGCTCAATAGCTCTTGCTTGCATATAGCTCTTAATCAAGAGCTCAAGATTTTTCTCGACGGCAAGGCGGCCTACAGAAAGCAGCACGACATCGAGTAGCTCAGCATTCCAAGAAGCCCGTAACTGGTTGGATCGTAATTGATCAGAAAAATGGCCAGTATCGACGCCTCTGGGCATGACGCTTAAGTGGTTTAAGCCCGCGTGCTCAAGTTCTTGTTTAAGTTTTTCAGTCGGTACCATCGTGCAATCAGTGGCATTATGAAAATATTTCATATATGCCTTAACGAGTGGTTCGAGAAATCCCACTTTGTATAGAGAGCTGTAAACGTGAAAGTTTGTTCTGAAGTCAGAGGTGACTGGTATGTTCAGTTTTCGAGCGGCTTTGGCTGCGGACCATCCAAGAGGTCCCTCTGTCGCGATATGAACCATATCTGGCGTATTTTTCGCCCAGCGCTTCAAAAGAATTTTCTGGGCGGGTATCCCCATACGAAGCTCCTTATAAAACGGGAGGGGGAATGATTTCACTAAGATGTCTTGGCTGGTTCTCTGGTCTTGACGCGTTGTGAGATCCGAAGATTGTCGAGGTCTGATCACATTGACAACGTGGTTGTTCTTTCTTAATCCCCGTACGAGCATGGAAATGGAGTGGGCGACGCCATTGATCTCTGGAGGGTAAGTTTCAGTGACAACTTCGATCTTGAGCGGTTCAGATACGTGCTTGCGTTCTAAGGCGTATTGAATCGTTGTCTCTGTCATATCTACGAATCCAAGTTGATTTAATCAACTTTATTCGTTCTGTATAACCGTTTGATGACAGCTGAACTTAAGATTATTTTCTGTTGTTTTTATCTATTTCGTTGTCACAACACTTTAATATATCTAGGGCAAGATTGAAAACTAAGTGTATTCATGCTTCGCGTTTTAAGATTTCAATACGTCAATCATGAATGCTCTTGAATAAAATTTAACTATTCAATCTTTGTGGAGCCATTTATGCAAACACTCAAGGAGCAGCTTGCTGTTCAGCGATGGGATGATCATCGTCTCTATCACCATAGCCGGATTAATCAAAGTTTGCATTTAATCAGTGCGTTGTCGTTCATATTTTCGTATGTAATGTTGTTCATCAATCCTGTGGTCGCCTCTCTTGTTGCATGGTCAGTTTCAATGACAACGCGCCAAGCGGGTCATTTTTTCTTTGAGCCAAGAGGTTACGACCATGTCAATCAGATGACTGATGCGCACAAAGAGGACATCAAGGTTGGTTACAACATTCAGAGAAAAATTGTTCTCATGAGTATTTGGCTCGCCGTGCCTTTCGTTGCTTACTTTTACCCATCGGCCTTAGTTTGGGCAGTGACTTCGAACGAGCATCATGACTTGGTGGGCTTGACGGCTATGTGGTGGCTCTATCTTGGTGCAGCAGGTCTACTGTTTAGAATGATGCAATTATGGATTCAAGACAGTTTGCTCAGTTCGTTTGCTTGGGGTTTGAAAATCATTACCGATCCTTTTCATGACGTGAAGCTTTATTACAAAGCACCTTTTTACCTCATGAAAGGTGAACTGATCGATCCTATGGAGCACGTGCATTCAAAGATTTAATTATTTATTTCAGTCGCGTTCGAAGAATTTCGAGCGCGACTGAGCGTCGGACAGTTTTATTTGTTTGAGTCGGGGCAACCCACCACCAGCCATCGTTGTGCATTGCCATGGCTGCGGAGACAAAGCGTTTCGTAAACGTATCAAAATCCTCGTCGGTAAAGCCAAGATTGAAAATCATTCGCCCTGTGCCGACCCAGCTCAAACAAATTCCCTCACGTCTTAAATAGAATTGCAGCATCCAGTTAAAGCGGCTTGGAACATTAAATAACACGGTCCATACGGTACTCATCGAGACCATCTCAAGTGGGATCTCAAGTTCTTTAAACTTTGCATTGATTTTTGCGCAACGTTGTTCCCAAGTTTGATCGATCGTGGCGTAGATTTGGCTCACTTCTGGGGTCTCTATTTTCTGAAGAAAACTATTCATTGCACCCATCACATAAGGGTTTGCATTGAAAGTGCCACGAGAAAAGCACAGGTCGGCGGGTTGATCATCGCGATATCGCTTCATGAGGTCTGCACGGCCGCACAACATACCGATGGGCAAACCTCCACCTAAGGTTTTTCCATAGGTTACTAAATCAGCTTTAATGCCGAAATACTCTTGTGCTCCGCCTTTTGCAAGCCGAAATCCTAAAAACACTTCATCCATAATGAAGATAATGCCGCGTTCTGTGCAGATTTCTCTAACCGCTTTTAACCAGTCGGTATAAGCTTGGCGATCATAATGTGCAGTCCGTCCGCCATCCAACAACATTGAATCTGTCGGTGCCGAACGGTTTGGATGCATGGCCTGTATCGGATTGATCAATACGCAAGCGATGTCTTTCCTGCGTCGCAGAACACGCAAAGTGTTTTCATGCATGTCTCTCAGTGTCAACGTGTCGTCAGAGGGTGGCATGGGGTTGCCAGGTCCGGGTTGTACATCATCCCACCAACCATGATAGGCGCTTGTCAGCCTAACGATTTTACGTTTGCGTGTTTGGTACCGTGCGACTCTGACTGCCTGCATGACGGCCTCAGTGCCTGACATGTGAAAGGTCACCTCGTCTAGACCAGAGATTTCAGCCATTCTCCTTGCATTATCCAGGACACAGGGATGGTAACCGCCAAGGACTGGGCCTAAGGCCTCTACCATTGCAGAGCCTTCTTTAATGCATTCTTTATAAAAATCTTGCCCAAATAAGTTGACGCCATAGGCGCCACTCACATCGATATAGGACTGTTGATCTAGGTCTGTGATCCAAACGCCTTGTGTTTCCTTGTAAAAACTACCGATTACTATATTTTTTTCAATCACCTCTCGAAACTGAAAGGGAACACGATAGCGACTGGTGAGTTGAAGGTCAGACAGGAGCGGCTTTGCCTGTGATGTCATGGCCAATGTTTGAGGACTTTTTGTTTTAAGTGTTAAGGACAATTCATGAAAGGCGATTTTTCGTTTCTTTGAAATATGCTTTGGAGCCCCATCGACAGTGAACCATTCGTTTTCTTGATATGAATATCCCTTAATCCAGCCTGAGATCCGTTTTGCCCAGCGCAAGTGCCCATTTAGGCCTGGGGACTTCGCCAGAGAGAGTTGAAGCCGCTGAACTAAGGTTGCAACGAGCCATAAAGTCAGGACTGTCACAATAATGTATTGAAATAGTTGCAAGATAGTCATATTTGGAATTCCATACACAAGATGGTTCTTTTTAAACAACCTACATGACTAAATGATGAAATTCACACAAGTTATTAGAAAAATTTTTACAAACGAAGATTTGAATTTCTTGTTGACGAACCGTGTCCCCAGGCATGCTGTCACCGTTTTTATGGGGTGGTTTAGCAAAATTGAGCAAAGATGGGTTCGGTATCTTTCTATTTCAGTTTGGAGGATTTTTACGGATTTAGATCTTTCAGAGGCTAAGAAGTCTCGTTTCAATAGCCTCCATGACTGCTTTGTTCGAGAGTTGAGGGAGGGTGCTCGCCCGATTAACGATGATGATCGTTTCCTTGTGAGTCCATGTGATGGCATTGTGGGTGAGTGCGGCGCGATTGAACAAGGCCAGGTTTTTCAAGCAAAAGGATTCCCTTATCAGATTTCTGAGTTATTGGGACCGCATGTAGATCCTCAGAGTTTAGAGGGGGGGATATATGTGACGTTACGTTTGACCTCGGCGATGTATCACCATTTCCATTCGCCGTACTCAGGAAGCATTGATCGAGTTGTCTACCATTCTGGTGATACGTGGAATGTCAATCCTATTGCTTTACGCAGAATTGAAAAGTTATTTTGTAAAAATGAACGAGTGACGATTTCGATGCAAATCGGTTCTGATAAGCATCGCATCTATCTTGTTCCTGTCGCTGCTATATTGGTGGCGAGTATTCGCCTTCATGGTCTCGACATTACATTGAGTCGGCGGTACAAGGGGCAACAATTTATCGACTGCCACTTACCTTGCTCAAAAGGGCAAGAACTGGGTTGGTTCGAGCATGGCTCAACGGTGATCGTTTTTGCGCCTGCGGGTTTCAATCTCCTGCCAGGTATCAGCAATGGCGTCCATATTAAAATGGGCCAAGCGCTCTTTGAATTACCCGTGGTTAATTCTCAGCCTCGAAACCAAGACGTTTTTTGTAACGATGGTTCATCTGAGAAACAGTTAAAAGCATTGGAAAATCTACAGTATTAAAATCTGGATCCCAGGCAGGCTCTCCACAAACTTTAACGCCTAGCTTTAAATACGCCTCAATGAGAGCTGGGATCTGAGCGGGGAGTGCTGAGTTCACCTGCGCTGTTGGATAAGGACAGTGGGGAATCACAGCGAGGTCGCGATTTTGCTCAGTCATACTGCGTACATTTCGCCAGACTGTCGCTGCAGTCACACCGTCATCGCGCAAACTCACGCTTGCACAGCCTAAAACGTATTGATATTTGTTGACTCTGACAATATTGGCTAAGCCAGTCCAAAGCATCATCAGCGTTTGCCCATTGCGATATTCCTCATCAATGCAAGCGCGACCGAATTCGATCATTTGATGTCGGATTTTATGTAATCCTGAGAGGTCGAACTCTGATTCCGAGTAATAACCGCCTGCCAGGTAAGCCTGTTCGGGTCTCAGTACCCTGTAGGTCCCGATCACGCGGTTTGTGCTCTGGTCTCTTACTAATAAATGATCGCACCATTTATCATATTGATCTTCATCAAGGTCAGAAGCATGGTCAAGAAATTTAGCTCCATATTCTTCACTAAATACACGGCGTCTTAGCCTTTGTGCTTCTTCGATATCATGCTCTGTTTTTGCGAGTCCGAAACTCAGAGGTGGAGGATTATTTTTTATCTTTTGATATACATGCAAGTCTTGTTGAGTGTGGACTTGAATCTGCATCTTTTTCAATCTCCGAAAGTTTGTAGGATGATCAAAGATGTGCGTTTCAATTCAATGACGGTTTTATGAATAATTTATGACAGGAATGAAGTTGTCATTCATACGTCATTTATATGATGTGTACTGAACACATTGCAGTTTTATGATTCGTTTAAATCTGGGGTTGAGCGATGGGTAAAAAACTACATAATGTGCATTTTCAGTCAATCATTGGGCAAGCAGCAATACGCCAAGGTCGACGCAATGTCCTCAAGGGCGGCTTGGGCTTAAGCTTACTTGCCGTTTTTCCTGAGACCTTGACGTCCGCCTTTGCAGCCTCTGTCGCGAAAGATTCTCAGCCTTCTCTTGGATTTGAGGCAGTTCAAAAGAGTTTGCTAGACGATGTCTTGTTACCTGAAGGTTATAAATATACGATTTTGCACGCGACCGGTGACCCAATGGCGCCGAGCGTCTCTGCTTATTCAAATCGCGGGATGGAGAGCGATGATTGGACTGGGCGGATAGGCGACCATCACGATGGGATGGAGTTATTTTATATCGATGAAAAGGGTCGGCATTCTGACAAACCGACGCAGCGTGCTGTGCTGTGCGTGAATCATGAAAGTTCTGCTGATGCACATTTTTTACATCCAAAGGGCCAAACCTCGGCAGGAATAAGCGGAAAAAAATTTAATCAGTTTGGTGCTTGGGATTTGGGAAATAGACCAAAGTCCGAGGTGGTTAAGGAAATGAATCTGCATGGTGTATCGATTGTTGAGTTGGTGCGAGAGGGTACGCACTGGAAGTATCTTGTCGATTCTCCACTCAACCGAAGAATCACACCTGAAACAACGATGTTAATGAGCGCGCCCTCAGCACACCTCGATCAAGTGAATCATTTAATGAAAACGGCCTTTGATGTGACAGGTCGATCAAGTCGTGGCACGCTGAATAACTGCGGACATGGGAAAACGCCTTGGGGCACCTATCTGACTTGTGAAGAAAACTGGGCACGTTATTTTCAGATTAGTGCAAATTCAGCCCCTCTAGAATTAAAGCAAGTTGCTGCATTCAAGCGCTATGGCGTAGCCTCGCAGCCTTTGAACAAATCGATGAAAAAGGCATTTAGTCAAGGTTGGCATACCGTATCTGAGACGGATCATCGTTTTGCGAGATGGAATATTGCATTGTTAGGTCCAGAGGCGGAGGGCGATTTTCGCCAAGAGGCCAATACCTTTGGGTTCAATGTAGAAATTGACCCACTTGAGCCGACCTCTATGCCGGTTAAGCGGACCGCCATGGGTCGTTTTGCTCATGAGGCAGCAGTATGTTCTGCGCCGCAAGCGGGTGAACCCATCGCTTTTTATATGGGGTGTGACTCGCGTAATGAGTACATCTATAAGTTTGTGTCCGATGCGCACTGGGACCCGCAGGATGTCGGAGGTGGTGTCCGAGCAGGGGACAAGTATCTCAACGAAGGACGTCTATACGCCGCTAAATTTAACGCAGACGGTACGGGTGAGTGGCTCGCGCTTGACTTTCAAGATCCCAAAATACGAGGTTTCGAGGGTTTCCGTTTCTCAAATCAGGCAGATGTTCTCGTCCATACGCGCTTTGCGGCCGACGCAGTGGGCGCGACTCCGATGGATCGTCCTGAGTGGGGCGCTGTCAATCATCGTAATGGTGATGTCTACTTTGCACTGACAAATAGCAATGCCGCCAATCGAACGCCCGCGAAAGTGAATGCGGCCAATCCACGGGCCTATCAAGACCCGGATGGTAAAAAGAGATCTGGAAATCCGCATGGCCATATCATTCGTTTTCGTGAGAAAAATTTGCGTTCGAGTGACATAACTTTTTCCTGGGATATTTTCCTTTTTGGTGCTGAGGAAGATGATCCTGCCTCGAATTTGTCTAAATTAACGTCTAAGAATAGTTTTTCCTCGCCCGATGGGTTGTGGTTTAGTCGGGCAACAGGCATTTGCTGGATTCAGACCGATGATGGGGCGATGACGGATGAAAGTCATTGCATGATGCTGGCCGCGATTCCCGGAGCGGTAGGGGATGGTGAAAAAATCACGATTGCCAATGCCATGCAAGTGGGTGCTGACAAGCTAGAAGGGATACAAGAGACTTTTATAGGGGCTGCCCTTGGTGAGGCGCGACTCAGACGATTTTTAGTGGCGCCAAAGGGTGCGGAAGTCACCGGTGTGACCGAAACAGCCGATGGAAAAACGCTTTTCGTCAATATTCAACATCCTGGTGAAAAAACGCCGGCCTTGGGACAAGCTACGCAATTCGAACTCGAGAGCGCTTGGCCTGGCCATCGAGGCTTTGGGCAACCAGGTCGTCCGCGGTCAGCGACTATTGTGATTCAGAGGGAGGATGGCGGTATCATTGGGCTCTAAGGTCCGCCCGTCATCAAACTGAAATATTGGGTCGTTACTGTGTTGTATATTAGTTTTAGTGATGTGTATTAATCGCTATTTAAATGCGGTTTTAGTTAATGGGAAATTTCATGGCTGACAAACACCTTTCAACGCAATTCGATATTGAACTCAACGCTCTCTGTAGCAATCTGCTTGAAATGGGTGGGATGGTCGAGTCTCAGATTTTGGATGCGACCAAAGCATTTTCAACTATGGATATCGAGTTGTGTAAGGTTGTGATCGATCGCGAAAAAACAATTAATACTAAAGAAATCGAAATTGATTCGGCTTGCACCGAAATCATTGCCAAAAGACAACCTACGGCCCGAGATTTACGGTTAGTCATGGCAGTGTCAAAGGCGATCACCAATCTGGAGCGTGCCGGTGATGAGGCTGAGAAAGTCGCTAAGAGAACGCGTCGAATTATTCGAAGCGGGACTGAACATAAAATCAACGTTGCAGAAATAATCATCTCCGGACAGCTTGCGCTTAAACAGTTGCGTCAGAGTTTGGATGCCTTTGCAAGATTGGATCGCGAGGCAGCGGTTGAGATCGTATTGGACGATCGTCAGATTGATGAAGAGTTCCGAGCTTTTGTTCGCAAACTCACCTCCTATATGACGGAGGATCCCCAAACGATCGCCACAGGGCTAGATATGCTGACGATTGCTAAATCAATCGAGCGCATTGGTGACCATGCTAAAAATATCGCCGAGTTTGTGATTTATGTCGTAGGTGGCTACGATGTCAGACACTCCCCTAAAAACGAGTTACATAAACGGGCCGCTGAGGAATAATGCGGCCATGACACATCGTATCCTGATCGTTGAAGACGAACTTTCTATTTCTGAACTGATCTCTATCAACTTGACGCATGCTGGATACGATGTTCAGCAAGCCTATCAAACAGAGGAAGCGAGTCAGCTCATCAAGGACTCTTTGCCTGACTTGATGATTTTGGATTGGATGCTGCCTGGAAAGTCGGGCGTTCAATATGCCAAAGAGCTTCGTGCCAACGAAGGCACCGCGAGTATTCCTATACTAATGTTGACCGCAAAAAGCGAAGAGGCTGATAAAGTTCAGGGACTCGATGCGGGTGCTGACGACTATATGACCAAACCTTTTTCAACCAAGGAATTGGTGGCTAGGGTCAATGCACTACTTAGGCGTCATAGTCGTGTCCCAACGAATGATGAGTTGATGACACTAGGGGCATTAAGGCTCGATCCCGTCACGCATCGTGTAACGGCTGAGTGGCCGCAGTCACCTCGCCGTGAAATTATCGTGGGTCCCACAGAGTTCCGTCTATTGCAGTTTCTGATGGGCGCTCCTGAGCGGGTTCATTCCCGTACCCAACTCCTTGATCAGGTGTGGGGAAACGAGGTATTTATTGAAGAGCGAACCGTAGATGTGCACATCAGAAGGTTACGCGTTGCGCTCGCAGTAGCCAAATGTGATGTTTATATTGAAACTGTCAGAGGTGTCGGGTATCGTGCTACAAGAAATCCAACAGCAGTGAGCGTTGACAACGATCATTGATGGGTCATTGATTCGCTCATACATTGTAGGGAAGCATGAAGCTTTATCTCGGCAGATTTTTGGCATGGATCGCGCTTGCGATTGCTCTTGGCTGGTTGGCGGGAATATTCGCAGGCACGGCTGTGGCGCTGGTGGTGGGTATCGCTGTCATGGCATTTCCCTTGGCCAAGGGATATTCTTATCTTGAAAAACTCCAGCGTTTGTCCGTTACCGATCAAAACCATTCATCCCCGCGGGCTGCCAGTACCTGGGACGATACTTTTTCTAAAGTTGGTCGTTTACTGACAGACGCACGCGCACAGATTCATTCATTAGAGACGCGTCACAATCGCTTTATTCAAGGCTTTCAAGCCTCCCCCAATGGGGTGATCATGCTTGACGAAGCGCTTCACATTGAATGGTGTAATGCCAGCGCTGAAAATTTTTTCGGTATTAGTTTTCGTAAAGATAGCCGGCAAAATATTAGTTTCTTGGTGCGCAATCCAGATTTCGTCAATTATCTTTCGATGCGTCGTTTTGAACACCCGATTGTGATTCAAAAAATGGGCTTTGCCCATGAACTGTCCATCGCGATTCAGGTCTTTCCCTTCGGTGATGAGCAGCTGTTATTGCTGGCGCAAGACGTCACAGATTTGCAAAAAACAGAGGCCATGAGACGTGATTTTGTTGCCAATGTCTCTCATGAGATTAGAACGCCCTTGACAGTGTTGATTGGTTTTCTTGAAACCATGCAGTCTATTGAACTCTCTACAGAGCAACGTAACCGTTATTTTGGCCTCATGATGACCCAATCTTCACGGATGAAAAGTCTAGTCGAAGATTTGCTGACACTCGCCAATCTTGAGGCCAATACGTCGTTTGCACCGATGCAAGAGTTTGATGTGGTTGCTGAAATGGCGAGTTTGAAAGTCGATGCTGAAGCACTCTCTGCGGGGCGACACAAGATTACTTTTGAAGTGGCTTCGGACCGTGGTCTCTATGGTGAGCGTCGTGAATTGCACTCGGCTTTTAGTAATCTGATTTCGAATGCGATTCGCTATACCCCCGAGGGTGGTCAAATAAATGTTTCTTGGAGCATGAACCCCAGTGGCTATGGCGTTTTTGCTGTCACAGATACGGGGCCAGGTATTGAGGCCATTCATCTTCCTCGTATCACAGAGAGATTTTATCGTGTCGATGGTAGTCGCTCACGGGACACAGGAGGGACGGGTCTCGGTTTGGCAATTGTCAAGCATATCGCGACGCGCCATCATGCTCAGCTATTGATTACGAGTACGGTGGGCGAGGGTAGTAAATTTATGCTCAAATTTTCACCCGAAAGGTGCTGCGATCCCGTTTGATTTCAATTAAGGTAGCAATATTAGGTCTAGCCGATCACCCAAATCAGGGATAAAGCTTGAATGGATATTGCCTCGCTGTTTCTAATTTTGGCATTGTTTTTCTTTGTTTTGCCTATCGCTGTCTATATCGCGACAGCTGAGTTTCGGGACCGCCAAGTGTATTGGTGGTGTATCGGCGGCCTAGGGACGAGTTTAGGTTTTATGCTGGTCGGGCTGAGAGGCCACATTCCCGATGTGCTTAGCTTTTATATCGCGCAAGTTTTTTTCGCGATTGGCTTCAGTTTTCGCTCCCTGTCTCTGCGACTCGAGATTTCGACCAATATATACCGAACGGCACTGATTTATGCCTTGATCGGTACAGCGTATGTGCTCATTTTTTCCTTATTGGTTTATACGCAAGCAAGCGAGTTTTATCGCTTGAGCTTTGTGCATAGCTATCTAGTTTTAATGTCTTTCGATCTGTTGTTCATTAGCCAAGCCATCTATGGTGAACTTAAAAACAAAGGTGGCAAGCTCATCGCCTGGATGGCGATCTTTATTTTGCTTGGCTTGCTTGTCAGGATGGTGGGTTACCACAGTGAGCGCGGTGGTATGGGGGTGTTTGAACAGGGGCTAGACCAATACATCGGAATCTTTTCCATCTTGATGGGCTATGTGTTGGGTAACTTTGGGTTTATCCAGCTCCGCCTTCAAAAATTTATGGAAATTAAAAAAGTCATTGATCTGCAGCTCGCAGACACACACAGCAAAAACAAGACGCTTGAAGAAATTCTCGAAGAAAAAAATGCGTTAATGCGAATGCTTTCGCTGTCGGCGAAGGCAAACAACATGGGTACGATGTTGGG
>CAMBLP010000043.1 GCA_945868195.1 Bordetella parapertussis | reverse complement strand
ATGACGCATGCTGTGCGCAGTGCCGCGGCCATCATGATCATCATTGCGATGGCGCTTGCTTTTGGTCACTTGATTACTGAAACCGGCATAGCGCAAAAGACGCTTGATTTTGTAAAAAGTCTGGATATTCAGCCTTGGCAGTTCTTGCTGGCGGTTAACATCATCCTGATTTTCTTGGGCATGTTCCTTGAGGTCTTCTCGATCTTGTTGATCATGGTGCCGATTATCTTGCCTTTGCTTGAGCCTCTGGGTATCGATCCGATTCATTTTGGTGTGATGCTGGTGATCAACATGGAGTTGGCGTTGATGTCCCCGCCTGTGGGCTTGAATCTGTTCGTGATTAGTAATATCTCCAAGATCCCCTTGGCGCAGGTATTGCGTGGCACGATGCCGTTTTTTGTCCTAATGGTTGGCCTGTTGCTTGTGGTGACCTACATCCCGATTATCTCTACATGGTTACCTGACTTGTTGATGGGTCCAGGTTAATTCTTTATTAGTTTTTGTAAACGGAGCCCCCTTGCTAGACAATAGTGAGGGGGCTTTTGTATTGAGTGTCGTTAAGCTAGATTAAGCTTACTGAGTTGAGAGAGCCCTGAGGATAAATGATGCTGACATATACACTAGATGATGGACTGTCACAAGAATTAAATGCCTTGCGCGAAGCCGTCCGTGCGTTTGCGATCAAGGAAATTGCTCCGAGAGCCTCTCAGATTGATCGAGAGGATCAGTTTCCGATGGATCTCTGGCGCAAGATGGGTGACATGGGACTTCTTGGCGTGACCGCGAGTCCTGATTATGGTGGCGCAGGCATGGGATATCTTGCGCATATGATCGTTATGGAAGAAATTTCTCGGGCTTCTGCTTCTGTTGGCTTGTCGTATGGGGCTCACTCCAATTTATGTGTGAATCAAATCATGCGAAACGGTACGGACGCTCAGCGCGCAAAATTTTTACCGCCCTTGATTAATGGCGATCACATTGGTGCACTCGCGATGAGCGAGCCTGAGGCGGGTTCGGATGTTGTCAGTATGAAATTACGTGCGACCCCAGACGGGGGTGGCTATCTTCTCAACGGCACCAAAATGTGGATTACCAATGGTCCGGATGCTCAGACGCTTGTGGTGTATGCCAAGACTGATCCCGATAAAAAAGCACGCGGTATTACCGCATTTTTAATCGATCGTGATATGCCGGGCTTTTCTGTGGCCCAACGTCTCGACAAGCTCGGCATGCGGGGCTCTCATACGGGCGAACTAGTTTTTGATCAGGTCTTTGTTCCGGCTGAAAACATCCTCGGTCAGCTCGATGGGGGTGTCAATGTATTGATGAGTGGCTTAGACTATGAGCGCGCTGTGCTTGCGGCGGGTCCGCTGGGTATCATGGGTGCTTGCCTGGATATCGTATTGCCTTATGTACACGAGCGACGTCAATTTGGACAATCCATTGGTGAGTTCCAGTTGATTCAAGGCAAGCTTGCCGATATGTACACCACATACTCTGCCTGTCGCGCTTATTGTTATGCTGTTGGACGTACGCTGGATGCGCGCGCGCTAGACTCAACGCAGGGGTCGTCAAATAGCCAGCGCGGATTACGCAAGGATGCTGCGGGCGTGATCTTGTACTGTGCGGAAAAGGCAACTTGGATGGCCGGCGAGGCGATCCAAATTTTGGGTGGTAATGGCTATATCAATGACTATCCAACAGGTCGACTTTGGCGCGACGCCAAGCTGTACGAGATCGGCGCCGGCACCAGTGAAATACGCCGGATGTTGATCGGACGTGAACTGTTTAACGAGTCTTTCTAGCTTAATGCCAATTAATTAAACGCTCAAGTCTGGCTGTGCCATTGTTCAAGCAGTATTTGATTTTTTTTCTTAGCCTCTTCTAGATGCTTGGCTTTGACGTGGCCATAGCCACGAATGTGTTCGGGCACAGAAGCAATCTGCACAGCTAAGTCGATATTGTCCGGATTGAGCTTAGGCAGAAGCGCTTCGATACAAAATTTATACTCAGCGATCAACGCCCGCTCTGTGCGGCGCTCTTGGCTGTAGCCAAACGGGTCTAGAGGTGTACCACGCAATATTTTCAGATGTCTGAGTCCTGTCATGACGGGACGAATCCAGCTACCAAAGCGTTGTTTGATTGCCTCGCCCTGTGCATGATGTGCCGAGAGCAAGGGTGGGGCTAAATAATGCGTGATTTTATATCCGGGTTCAAACTGTTCAGAGATTTTGGCTACAAAATGATGCTCTGTATGAAGACGTGCGACTTCATATTCATCTTTGTATGCCATCAGCTTAAAGAGATAGCGTGCAACGGTTTGCGTCAGTCTGAGGTTTGTGTTGGAAGAATCTTTTGTCAGGTTCTGTTCGGCTTGGCGAATATGCTGAACAAACGCGAGGTATTGAGCCGCATAGCGTTTATTTTGATAACGTATCAGAAATTCAGAGCGTGTCTGAATGATGTGTTCAATGGATTGACGCGCTTTAAATTGAACAGGGTGTTCTTTAGTCGTCGTCATTGAAAGTTTTGGATCTAAAGCCGCAGCCCGGCCCCATTCAAATGCCAGCAGATTACGCTCGACTTGTACTGCATTGAGTCTAAAAGCTTCGACTAAGGACTCCAATGAGAGAGGGATAAAGCCTTTTTGCCAACAATATCCAAGAAGTAGGGGATTCGCATAAATCGCGTCACCTAACTTGTCGACGGCCATTGCGCTTGCATCGAGACCGACGAGTTGCTCTGCACCAACGGCTTGACCTAACGCAGTTGCGCATGCGGCATTTGTCGAGTGCCAGTCAGGGCTTTGTACAAAACCAGCTGTCGGTGTGTCATGGTGATTGAGTGCGATGCGGGTGAGTCCCTTTTGAATCAATGCCATCGTGGTTTGACTTGCCGCCACGACACCATCGCAAGCGATAATCAAATTGGCCCGTGCAATATCGACTTTAGTGGCGCACAGCGCGTCGTGAGAATATGCAATTTGGACGTGGCTCCATGTCGAGCCGCCTTTTTGAGCAAGTCCTGCGGAGTCCTGCGTGATAACGCCTTTACCTTCAATATGGGCAGCCATCCCTAGCAATTGACCGATGGTAATGACACCAGTACCACCCACACCCGCCACGACGATGCGATAAGGCTTTATGCAATCGGGAAGGGTAGGTCGTACAAGAACCGCTGGATTTTTTTCAGATAAGTATTCAACACCTTTATTCTCATTGCTCGCGTCAACCTTCAATATGGGTTTGCGAAGTGTTGCATTTTCAATGACAACAAAGCTTGGACAAAAGCCTTTCAAGCAAGACTCGTCTTTGTTGCAACTGCTGTGATTGATTTGGCGCTTGCGCCCAAAGTCGGTCTCAAGCGGCTCGACAGACAGGCAGTTACTCTTGGCTGAGCAGTCCCCACAACCTTCGCACACGAGCTCGTTGATAAGCACAACGCGTTTGGGATCTTCAAGTTTGCCTGATTTTCGACGACGTCTTTTCTCTGTCGCACAGGTCTGGTCATACACAATGACGGTGGTGCCAGGGATTTCTCTAAATAAACGCTGGACGGTATCAAGCTCATCACGATGCCAGACGCGAACACCAGACTCTAACTGGACGCCTGCATATCGCTGCGGATCGTCTGTGACGACGGCGACGCGTTGCACACCTTCAGCAATACTGCTCTTGACGATTTGCGGGACTGATAGGCCCTCTGGGCGCTCTCCCACTTGCTGACCACCTGTCATCGCGACTGCATCGTTGTAGAGAATCTTGTATGTGATGTTGACACCTGCCACGACAGCTTGCCTGATCGCCAAGGAGCCACTGTGAAACCAGGTGCCATCTCCGATATTGGCAAAAACGTGCTGATCTGTGACGAAAGGTGCTTGTCCCACCCAGGGTGCGCCTTCACCCCCCATTTGAGTAAAGGTTGATGTTGAGCGATCCATCCACAACACCATATAGTGACAACCGATACCGGCCATTGCTCGGCTACCTTCTGGCACACGCGTGCTTGTGCTGTGTGGACATCCACTGCAAAACCACGGTTGTCGCTCACCTACGGCGTCATCGATCACACTGAGCGCCCGTTGTTTAGCGTCAATGACACTTAACCTAGCATGAATACCCGCTCGCACAGCGTCAGGCAGATCGCGACGTAGTAAACGCTTTGCGATCGCTTGGGAAATCAAAGCAGGACTCAAGTCGGCATTGGCACGTAATAGCCAGTTCCCTGCTGGGTTTGGCCGTGCCCACTCACCACCGCTATGATCATTATCCGGCTGGTCGAACTTTCCAAGAACATCGGGGCGTGTGTCCGGGCGCCAGTTGTAGAGTTCTTCTTTGAGCTGATACTCAATGATTTGACGCTTTTCTTCGACGACCAAAATCTCTTCGAGACCTTGAGCAAACTCGCGCGTTGAACGAGGCTCCAGTGGCCAAACGACGTTAACGTGGTGCAGCCTCAACCCAATATGTTTGCAAACTTCATTGCTCAGACCCAAGTCGAGTAATGCCTGACAGGTATCTCGGTATGCCTTGCCGCTAGCCATGATGCCAAGACGATCGTGGGAGCCCTGAATCACGGTATGGTTTAGTTTGTTTGCGCGTATGTATGCGAGTGCGGCGTACCACTTGTATTCCATCAATCGCGCCTCTTGCTCGAGAGGTGCGTCTGGCCAGCGAATGTGGAGTCCACCTTCTGGCAATATAAAGTCTTCGGGCAAAATTATTTTGACCCGATCCAAGTCGATGTCTACGCTCGCGCTTGATTCAACGACCTCTTGGATTGTCTTCATGCTTGACCAGAGACCCGAAAAGCGGCTCATGGCAAAGGCGTGCAGGCCCATATCTAAAATACCTTGCACATCGCTTGGAAAAAAAACAGGCAACCCACAAGCTTTAAAAATATGGTCGCTTTGGTGTGCGGCCGTCGAACTTTTCGCGATATGATCGTCCCCGGCGACTGCAATGACACCGCCAAGAGGGGACGTTCCGGCCATATTGGCATGTTTAAACACATCCGAACAGCGGTCAACACCCGGTCCCTTGCCGTACCACAGCCCAAAAACGCCGTCATATTTTTTTTGCGCAGGAAAAAGTTCAACTTGCTGCGTTCCCCACACAGCGGTTGCGGCAAGCTCCTCATTGACACCCGGCTGAAAGACAATGTGATGGCGCTTTAAGTGAGCCGAGGCTTTCCAGAGCGCCTGGTCATAGCCCCCTAAGGGGCTGCCGCGATAGCCGCTAATAAAACCGGCAGTATTGTGTCCTGCTTGCGCATCACGGAGCTGCTGCATCATCGGCAGTCTGACGAGCGCTTGAACGCCGCTCATAAAGGCGCGGCCCTGTTCCTGCGTGTACTTATCTTCGAGCGATACCTTGTCATACACCTTTTGGGCGGATGTGGTCAGCGGTGCGTTCATGGGTAAATGTCCTTTGAGCGTGCCGATTTTTGATACGTTGGATTCATGACGACGCCCGCTAAATATACCTTTATTCCAAAAGGTTTCGTGCGCTCATACGCATCAACTTAATACAAGCCTTGTGAATCATCAACCCAGAATACAATGTTGTCAAATAATCCATGCTTCCTTTGAGCATTCTAAAAATTTCACGAGACACAAGATGAGCGAGTTAAGTTATTGGTTGATTCGATGTGGTAATCAGGTACTAATATCTGTTGATGAGCAAGGCAGAGAGGCATTTCCCAAGGCAAGTCACGAAGACTTCAGAGATTTCGGCGAGGCTTTGAAGATTGGGCACTGGAATGGTGCACTCTGCTATGCCGTTGAGACAGAGAATATCCCTCAACACATCATCGGCGAGTTAAGACCGGTTCGCAGCTTGTTTGCCTCGGCAGGTCCCGAGGTTTTTGCCTTGGCCGGGCGTGGCACGCAACTCATCGACTGGCAGAAAAATCATCGTTATTGTGGCCATTGCGGGTCGCCGACTGTGATGAAAAAAACCGAAATGGCGCTCGAGTGCCCAAGCTGTCGACTCGTTGCCTATCCCCGCATTTCACCGGCTGTGATGGTACTGATTGAGCGTGGTGACGAGCTAATGTTAGCGCGTAGCCCTCATTTCCGTCCTGGCGTATTCAGTGCCTTGGCTGGTTTTGTCGAGCCTGGTGAAACTCTTGAGCAGTGTGCCGTCCGGGAGGTGCGAGAGGAGGTCGGCCTTGAGATTGCAAATCTTCGGTATTTCACCAGTCAATCCTGGCCTTTCCCCAACTCTCTCATGATTGCATTTTTTGCAGAGTATGCAGGAGGCGAAATCACCCCAGATCCTAGCGAGATCGAGGCTGCAGGTTGGTTTTCACGCGAAGCACTCCCGCCTTTGCCAGAACATGTCAGCATCGCTAGACAGTTAATCGATGCTTCGTGTCGGATTCATACTGCGCAGCGTATGTACACTGCGCAGTAAGGCACTTACTTTTGGCTTAGTACGTATTAAACATGTGCTGAATTTCTGCGCGATTTTTTGTTTTTGACAATGCGAATGCCAAAAGTATGCGCGTCTTTTGGGGGGTAAGGTTGTCGGCTTGAATAAACCCAGCCTCTCTCATTTTGCTCGGTGCAAAGGTACGACCAGAACCTGCCCGTGAAGAAATGGCCACGCTCACGCCTTGTTTGACTGCAGCTTGCATGGCGACAAACTCTTCGGGTGAAAGCAATCCGGGTGCAAAAGCGGCGCCGACAATGCCTTGAGCGCCCGCATCGATAAACGCCTGCACCGCAACGCCATCACCGCCCGCATAACTATAGGCAATATCCACACGTGGACATTGTGCGATAGCTCTCAGGTCAAACTCGGTGTCTGGCGTATGGCGACGCGTAGGACTCCTATAGATCACGATGCGATCTCCATCGACATGCCCAAGCGCACCAAAATCCGGTGATTTAAACGTTTGAAGTCTTCCATTCGACGTCTTGGTGGCTTCGCGCGCTGACTGAATTTCATCGTTCAAACAGACAAGCACGCCAAGATTGCGCGCCTCTGGGCAAGCGGCTAGGCGAACTGCGTTATATATATTCATACCAGCGTCAGTCGACAATGCGCTGGCCGGGCGTTGAGAGCCGGTCAGCACAACGGGTATCTCTGTCTTGAGACCCAGATTCAGGGCGTAGGCGGTCTCTTCTAAAGATGAGGTCCCATGTAAGATCGCAATGCCAGTCAGATCGGGGTGCTCAGTGATCAGTTTGCCGATGGTTTCAGCAAGTTTTTTCCAATGTGGAAAACTGACCGCTGTTGAAAGTAGGGTGTCGAAAGCTACTGGGATGACATCTGCAACGGTTTTAGCTTGAGGAAATCTATCCAACATGCCGTGCGCATCAAGTCTCGTGCCTGTGGAGCTGTATTCAAAAACATCGAGTTCACCGAGGGTGCTGAGAGACGTAATCGTGCCACCCGTACTAATCAGAGCGACTTTTGGTTTTGTTGTCATGTGCGTTTCTTTTAAATATTTTTTATAAGTATAACGATAAGGCTAATTTTTCTTTTATTCCTTTCGTATGCTTGCAAAGGCTTTAACGACCTTTAAAAATGGCCTTTCGCTTTTCCTTCCAGGCCGCCGCGCCTTCCTTTATATCGTTAGACTGTTCGGAATGCTGTACCGCTTCGTTAATGGAGGCCTCTTCCACTTGACCTCGTGCAATCATATTCAGATGTTTTTTGATGCCCAGTAGTGCAAGTGGCGCCATGGAGGCCAGTTGCTGAGTCAATTGATCGACGCACGAATTCAAGTCCTCAGGTTTAACGAGTTCCGTTAAAAATCCAATCTCTTTCATTTCTGCAGCTTCTATTTTTTCTGCAGTCAAAAAGAGTCGTTTTGCTTGATTCAGTCCAAGTCGTGAGATGTAACGCACCATGCCACTAGGATAAAAATGCAGTCCGAGTTTTGCCGCGGGCATAAACATATCGGCAGTTGTGCTCCCCACGCGAAAATCACATGCTAAACAAAGGTCGGTGCCGCCACCATAAACCCCACCATTGATCGCTGCAATGGTGACTGGTCGTGCTTGCTCGATCAAATCGACTGTTTCACCAAAGTAGAGTGACGAGGGCGCACTCTCTGCGGCAAGCGAGGAAATATCGTAACCACTACAAAAATATTTTCCTTCCGCGATAAAACGCAATACCAATACCTGTGATGTTTGATTGACGGTGTGGATATATGATTGGATGATGCCGAGATCTGAGGGACTCAGACGATTGGCATAACTAGGGTTGCAAAGGCGTATCGTGGCGATCGCTCCCTCAATAGTCAGCAACGGCGAGGTGGCTGTGATGGCAAGTGAGGGTTGTGACATGGTGGGCGCCTAGAGAGATATTTGGTAAAGTTGTAAGGATTAAAAGTAACTCAAAGTTCTTGGCTGATCCATGCAACAAGTATCGAGATCGTGACGACGGATAAAACGGTTGAGATCAGAATAGCGCGGGCGCTGGCAGCAGCATCGCGTTGATACAGTTGAGACATCATAAAGGGTCCAGTGCCAACAGGAAGTGCGGCGGCCAAGATCGCGACTAGGGCCCAGATTTTAGGCACATCAAAAACAACTAATACTAAAAATGCGGTGAGTGCAGGCTGGAACAAGAGCTTGAATAGGACAATGCGCATCACTTCTGGGCCTGCGCGTTTCTCAGAGGCCTGTCCGAGAAAAAGTCCGATTGCGATCAACGCGCAGGGTGTGGAGGCATCGCCTAATAAGCTGATATAACGCATCGCAGGTGCAGGCATCGGCCACTGCATGAATGACCACAGCACCCCCAAAAGTGGCGCGACTAGCAGTGGATTACGAAACATGGAGAGGAGTACTTTCTTGATAGCAGGCACCATACCCGCGTGATCGAGTCTTTGAAGTTCAGCAAGCATGATCGTGACGGCAAATAGCAAGGACACGGTAAAAAACGCTGTAATGACGGAGGGTGCCAACCCAGCCTTGCCAAATACCATCAAGCAAAGCGGTATACCCATAAAACCAGCATTTCCATACGCGGCACTCATACTGTTAATGAGTCTGTCTAAGGGTGGGATGTGTTTTTCACGCGAGACAAGGGCATATAAACCTGCCGTTCCAAACATACCCAAGGCAAACGACCAAAAAAAACCTGGTTGCGCAAGTTCTGAAAAATGGACGTTCGACATCACGTCAAAGAGCTGAGCTGGCAAGGCGAGGTAAATCACAAAGCTGTTTAAGCCTTCGCGGCTGGTAGGACCCAATAAGTTGCGCTTTGAACAGGCCCATCCCGTCAGGATGAGGGCAAACACAGGAAAGGCAGCGTCGATAACCGCAGCAAACATAGCCTACATCGTTAGAAATTAAAGGTATCTAAGTGTAGCGCGACGGTTCAATGTTCAAGCACTCAGAAGCAAGCTCCGCCATAATATACAAATAGGCTTTTAAAGGATTTTTCGTGAAACACGACAATTTTAAAGTGCATCCGGCGACGGTACGTGTGCAATTAGGGACTTGGTCCGATTTGGGCGTCCGCGCGAGTGCGATTCGGTTTGAGGTGTTTGTCGAAGAGCAACAGGTGCCGATCGCCGAAGAGCTCGACGCAATGGATGCTGAGTGTTTGCATGCCTTGGCATTCAGCCATCAAGGCGTGGCAGTCGCGACAGGGCGCCTGCTTCCGGATGGCCACATTGGACGCATGGCAGTCAAGCTTTCTGAAAGAAAAAAGGGTATCGGCGCAGCGGTTTTACAAGCGTTGGTTGAGGCGGCACAGGAGAGAGGTTTTAAACATGTTGTTCTGGGAGCCCAGCTTCATGCCAAAGATTTTTACTCAAAACAAGGATTCGTCGAGTTTGGGGAAGTGTTTTTAGATGCCAATATTGAACACGTCATGATGAGAAAAGAACTCAATGCGTGTACTTGATCAAAAAAGCTCTGCTGTCATGGGCAGATAATAAAAAACCCCAAAATCTAATGAAAGAGTTTTGAGGTGAGTTATTTTGCTGAAAAAAACAGTGTGTGATCATTAAAGCAGCAGGTATTTTGCTTTACACTTCAATGGTGCCCAGGAGAGGACTCGAACCTCCACACCTTGCGGCACACGGACCTGAACCGTGCGCGTCTACCAATTCCGCCACCTGGGCCTATCTGTACTTCAGAAGCATCGGATTATAAGCGAGATTCAAACTTTGGCAAATCGCCTTCCTCCCCATTCAAAGAACGGTCGCCCCAGCGCAGCCACTCCAGAACATCCTGTTGACTTTGACCCAGATGTTCCAAGTCGCGAAGAAATTTTAGAGTCCTTGCGGACTGCGCTCGTGCCGCTTTCACCCGAAGACCTCGCGACGCGGCTTGGCCTAGAGTCTGCAGAAACCCTCAAGGGTTTTGATCGTCGAATCGCAGCGATGGAACGCGACGGTCAATTGCTTCCAAACCGGAAAGGCGTGCTTTTGCTCGCGAATAAGCTTGATTTTGTTGCAGGGCGTGTCCAGGGACATCGCGATGGCTTTGGATTTTTAGTGCGCGATGGAGGAGGTCCAGACCTCTTTTTATCACCGCGTGAAATGCTCAAGGTGCTTCATGGTGATCGCGTTCTGGTCAAGCCAACGGGCGAATACCGTGGCAAACCTGAGGCCACCATTGTTGAAGTGATTGAGCGCCGTACCAATCGTTTGGTGGGACGCTTTTTAAACGAACGTGGGATGACGATCGTGGTGCCTGAAGATCAGCGCATCAAGCATGACGTGTTGATTCCTCCTGGTGATACAGGTGGGGCGCAACATGGGCAAGTCGTATCAGTCGATATTATTGAGCAGCCTACGCGCCATACACAGCCTCTTGGTCGCGTGGCGGAGATTCTCGGTGAAATCGACGACCCTGGCATGGAAATTGAAATAGCCGTGCGCAAGTTCGATGTGCCAGTCGAGTTTTCTGACGCCGCTTTGCGTCAGACTGATAAATTGCCGGATGCTGTCCGCAAACAAGACCTCAAAGATCGTGTTGATTTGCGGGATGTTGCATTTATTACGATTGATGGTGAAGATGCGCGTGACTTTGATGATGCGGTGTATTGTGAAGAGGTCGATCTAGGTTCCGGTCGTAAACGTCCTGCTTGGCGCTTACTGGTTGCGATTGCGGATGTCAGTCACTACGTCAGGCCCGAAGACGCATTAGATATTGATGCGCGGATACGTGGTACGAGTGTTTATTTTCCTCGCCGCGTGATCCCGATGTTGCCTGAAAAGCTCTCCAACGGATTGTGCTCGCTCAAACCAGAAGTAGATCGTTTGGTTTTGGTGTGTGACATGGTGATTCCGCTGACGGGCACCAAGGCAGGGACAGTCGCAGCCTATCAGTTTTACAATGCAGTCATTCACTCTCAAGCGCGGACTACTTACAACCAAGTATGGGAGACTTTGCAGCAACCTCAAGGTCCTGCTGCCCGCAGTTTTTCTCATGTGATCCGGCAAATTCAAGGCCTGCATTCTGTTTTTCAACTCCTTCAGCAGTCTCGAAAGGCACGTGGGGCGATTGATTTTGACACGGTTGAAACCAAAATTGTTTGTAACGAATTAGGGCGTATCGAAAAAATTATTGGATTGGTGCGAAACGATGCGCATCGCCTGATCGAGGAATGTATGTTGGCCGCCAATACCTGTGCCGCTGACTTCATGACACGCAGCAAGCATATTGGCCTTTATCGTGTTCATGAAGGGCCTACTACGGATAAGCTCAAAGCCTTGCGAGAGTTCTTGCGCACGCTTGGCTTGAGTATTGGAGGTGGCGCCGAACCAAGCGCCAAGGACTATGCTGAGTTATTAGACAAGGCGCGTGCCAGACCTGACTACGCACTGCTTCAAACCATGTGTTTGCGTTCGATGCAGCAGGCGATCTATGGTCCGGACAATATGGGTCATTTCGGACTTTCTTACCCAGCTTATACCCACTTTACTTCGCCGATTCGCCGTTACCCCGATTTGCTGACGCACAGAGTCATCAAAGCATTACTCAACGGTGAGCGTTATCAGCCTGCGCTGCACGGTTTTGTGGCGGCTCCTGGCGCAACAAAGCAAGAATATGAGCATGATCTGTGGGAGCGTCTGGGGTTGATGCTGTCCGGTACAGAGCGTCGTGCTGATGAGGCTTCGCGTGATGTTGAAGCCTGGCTCAAATGCTGGTTTGTCAAAGAGCGTGTGGGCGAGACCTTTAGTGGCCGTGTTACAGGTGTGGCGAGCTTTGGCGTCTTTGTCACGCTTGATACCTTGCACGTCGAAGGGATGGTCCATGTCTCTGAATTAGGTACGGAGTATTTTCAATTTAACGAATCGCTGCATGAGTTGCGTGGAGAGCGCACAGGAATGCGCTATCGTCTCACTGATGCGGTGCAAGTGCAGGTGGCGCGTGTCGATTTAGAGGCTCGCCGCATTGAGTTCCGTCTCGTGACCGGAACCAGTTTTGTTGCGTTGCGCAAAGCTGCTGCGCGTCCTGACGACTCTGTTGCGCGTCGTGTTAAAAAGGCGGCCCCGACAAAACCAGCTGAGCTCCAAGGCAAAGTCGCTAGCGTGCGACGCGCCGAAGCAAAAAAAGCGGGTAAACAGGAAACCACGCGTCCTAGCAAAAAATTGCTTCGAGCCTCCAAAAGCGCCGGTGTTAAAAAATCAGCCCGCAAAGGGCGATAGGAATTGATCGATGGCAGCAACACAAATGCTCGCAGGTTTTCACGCAGTCATTGCGCGCCTTCGCCAGGCGCCTGAATCAATTCGCGAGGTCTATGTTGAAGCGCAGCGCAAAGACAAGAGGATGCAGTCTTTGATTGAGCAGATCAGCAAGGCAGGGCGTCCTGTACATCTTGTGGGGTCGGATCGACTTGACGGACTTGCCGGAGGCTCTCGGCACCAAGGTGTGGTGGCGGTCGCGGATGCGCGCAAACTGGCCGATGATCTGGATGAGGTGCTGGATGATGTCGAGGGCGCCGCTTTGGTATTGATTTTGGATGGTGTGACGGATCCACATAATCTTGGTGCTTGTTTACGAACCGCGGATGCAGCGGGAGTTCACGCTGTGGTCGCACCAAGAGACCGTGCCGTTGGACTGAATACGACTGTACAGCGCGTGGCGTGTGGCGCGGCTGAGTCAGTCCCATACATTATGGTGACGAATTTGGCGCGTACGATGCGTGAGCTCAAAGATCGCGATATCTGGCTAGTGGGAACGGACGACCTAGCGCCTGAAGGCATACATCAAACCCAAGGTAAACGCTCAATGGGTTGGGTCATGGGTGCCGAAGGCGAGGGCATGCGTCGTTTGACACGCGAAACCTGTGACGAATTGGTTCATATTCCCATGCTTGGCAGTGTCGAGAGTTTGAATGTGAGTGTGGCGACAGCCGTTTGCCTTTATGAAACAGTGAGGCAACGAAGCATTAAATGATCTTTACGACAGCCTTAATCAATTAAACTGTCGTTCTTTATTCCACAGTTTTTATTGAGTATGAGTCATGGCCAAGCACGGATTTACCACTACGATTTTGCATGGCGACCGCCGATTATCTGTCGAGCACGGTGCGGTCCACAAGCCAATTCACACCTCGACCCAATATGCCTATCCGGATGCGAGGGAGTTGGCTGCCGTCTTTCAAGGTAAGCCTGGATATACCTATGCGCGTCAAGGAACCCCCACAACGGATGCGTTAGAAAAAAAAATTACGGCCATGGAGGGTGGGATTGCGAGTTTGAGCTTTTCTACCGGGATGGGGGCCTTAGCGGCCTTGTTTACGACGCTTCTCAAAGCGGGCGACCATCTTGTTTCCAGTCAATTTATTTTCGGTAATACAAATAGTCTTTTTGGAACTCTGGAGTTACTGGGCATCGAATTGACCCTGGTAGACCCCACGGACATCACCGCGGTTGCCGCCGCGATTCGTCCCAATACAAGAATGGTGTTCACCGAAACGATCGCCAATCCAGGTACACAAATTGCCGATCTTGAGGCGATTGGCGTACTGTGCGCCAAGCATGGCTTGATGTATGTCGTAGACAATACGTTGACATCTCCATGGCTCTTTCAAGCAAAATCGGTTGGCGCGACGTTTGTCATGAACTCACTGTCCAAGCATATTGGCGGGCATGCGCATGCCTTAGGCGGTTCGTTGACTGACACTGGGTTGTTTGATTGGACACAATGTCCCAACATCTTAGATATTTATAAAAAGGGTGCCGTAGCAGGCTGGGGGCTCACTCAAATCAAGAAAAAGGGTCTTCGCGATATGGGCGCTACGCTTTCAGCCGATGCCGCCCATCGTATTGCAGTCGGTGCAGAAACCCTATCTTTGCGTTTAACCAAAATTTGTAGCAATGCACAAGCTTTAGCGACCTATCTCTCTAAACACCCAGGTGTTTCAAGGGTAGCGTATCCCGGTTTAGCTGCTCACCCTCAGCATGCGCGTGCCAAAAAGCTATTTAACGGGGGTTTTGGCAATTTGATTGCCTTCGAGTTAGCTGAGGGTATTGACAGTTTTGATTTTCTTAACCATCTTGAGATTGTGATTTTAGCGACGCATGTGGGTGACACCCGCAGTCTCGCGCTTCCTGCCGCCCAAACGATTTATTATGAAATGGGTCCTGCTTTGCGTGCGCAAATGGGTATTGCAGAAGGCTTGATTCGATTATCCGTAGGCATCGAAGACGAAGCCGATCTGTTAGCTGATTT
>CAMBLP010000042.1 GCA_945868195.1 Bordetella parapertussis | reverse complement strand
CCAGAGAAACAGAGCTACAAGCAGCCAGGCCGGCAGCGAGTGCAGCAATCGTCACAACTTTAGCGATACGCGATCTCATGATATTTACCTTAGAGAGAAATTCAAACAACTATATACAAAAATGTTAACTAAACTTTTTAAAACTATTTATTCGTAAAGGGACCCCAGGTCGGTTCACGAATTTCGCCATTCAAAACCGATAGCGTCTGACGCACACGTCCATCGCTTGAAACACCTGCAAGAACACTGCGACCACCTTGATTTGCAGCGTAAAGGACTTGCATGCCGTTCGGTGCAAAACTCGGTGATTGGTCATCCCGACCTTGCGTTAAGAGCGATTCGGCGCCACTCGCTAGATCCAGCGATGCGACGCGATAAGAGCCGTCGCGCCGAGTGACGGATAGTAGAGTCTTCCCATCGGGAGAAACCCTAGGTGAGATATTGTAACTGCCATTGAAGGTCACGCGGCGAGGTTCGCCGCCTTGCGCGTTCACTTGGTAGATTTGTGGGCTGCCACTGCGGTCACTCGTGAAATAAATCGTCTTGCCATCTGGGCTATACGATGGCTCAGTATCAATCAAGGGCGAGCGAGTCAGGCGGCGCAGATTCCCGCCATCAGTGGCATTTACTAAGTAAATCTGAGAAAGGCCGTCTCGCGTGAGTACGACAGCCAAATTATTGCCATCAGGCGACCAAGCAGGCGCCGAGTTGTTACCTTTGTAATTGGCCACTGGAAAGCGCTTGCTTGTCGCCAGTTGGTGAACATAAACAACGGGTTTGCCAGACTCAAAGCTCACATAAGCCAGGCGTGAACCATCGGGGGACCAGGCGGGAGAAATAATAGGCTCGCCAGAGCGCAGGGCGACTTGGGGATTTTGACCATCAGCATCCGCGATTTGGAGCTCAAAGGTTTTTCCACGCTTTAAAACATAAGCAATGCGTGTAGAAAATACGCCTCGTATCCCAGTAATTTTTTCGTAGATGCGATCGGCGATCTGGTGCGACATGCGACGCAATTCTTTTTCGCTGCCGACAATCGTGATCTCGTCGAGCGAACCGCGTTTGACCGTATCGCCCAAGCGATATTTGATTTCGAAGCGATCGCCATTGCGTGTCACAGTGCCATAAGCGAGAAAGTCGGCGCCGCGCTTGCGCCACTCATCATAGGCGATAGGGGTCGCATAGGTCAGCGGCGTGCCTGCTGTACTGATTAAACGAAACTGACCGGTCCGGGTCAGATCGGCACGAATAATTTCAGCGACCTGTGCGCCAGCGGCGTCACCACTGAAATCAGCGATCGCAACAGGATATTGTTGGGCGCCCGTGCCTGAGATATCGACACGCAGTTGAGCGTTAGCGGTAAAACTAAAGCCGATCAGCAGCAGTAGCACAGTCAGGCTGAGCCAGGTCTTGAGTGCGTAAAGAATGGATGACGGGTACAAGCTGTTCATAGATGATGTGTGATATTTCATGGTTGCAGGACTCCTGTCAATCAAACATATTGTAATTGACGTCTAGAGAACTGGGGTGCTTGCCTGAGGGCAGGGTTGGGAAAGGAGAGCATCGGCGAATGCCCGTTTCGACGGCACGATCAAAGTTGGGGTTACCAGAACTGCGGGTCAGTTTGACATTGGCAACCGTTCCATCAGGTCTGAGATCGACACGATATTGCGCCGCAGGGTTGGTGTTGCCGCGGGGAGGGGTTGGAAAGGAAACGCCGGGCTGAACGCAGGCTTTGACCTTGGCACCATAGCCATCATTTTTGCCGCCACCGGCTTGGTTACGGTCTGCTGTACCCCCTGGGATGCCTGCTGCACCGAGAGCATCGCTACGGAAGGCATCTTTGAGGGCCTTGTCAGCGGCGGCTTTTTTGGCGGCATCCGCCTTGGCCTTTTTGTCGGCTTCATCCTTGACTTTTTTGTCAGCCGCTTCTTTCGCTTTTTTGGTTTCCTCTTCTTTCTTTTTCTTTTCCTCAGCCGCCTTCTTGGCGGCCTCCTGCTTTTTCAGAACCTCAGCCTTTTTGGCGGCATCTTCTTTTTCCTGTTTTTCTTGCTTTTCGCGCTCGACGCGGTCGGCATTCTTACGCTCTAAGTCTAGGCGATCACGCTCTTGTTTTTCCGCTTTCTCGCGCTCGTGTTTGATGCGCTGCTGCTCTTTGGCAGCATCTTCCTTGGCTTTTTTCTGGGCGGCTTCTTTTTCAAGCTGCGCACGCTCGAGCTCAGCCCGTCGTTTGCGCTCTTCTTCGAGGGCAATTTCAGGATCGATGACGGGCTTAGGTTCAGGCGCCGCTTTTGCAACCGGAGGTGGAGGTGGCGGAGGGGGAGGCGGAGGTGGCGGCTCCGGCTTGGGCTCGGGCTCGGGCGCAGGTTCTGGTTTGGGTTCAGGCTTGGGTTCGCTCTTTGAGGGCGTAGGATTAACGGGCGTGGTGCCGTCCATCCAGAGCTCCACTTGGAGCGGACCTTGGGCTTCGTTTTTCCAATTGAGACCCACGACAAGAAACAATACCAAAACACCGTGCGCAAGCATCGCCAAACCAAAAGCGCGCCAATTGAGCGCTTCTTTGGGTGGCAGGCTAGGCCCTTTTGGGATGGAATCGTAGCGTGGGGTCATGGGTTGAGCAACAAGCGCTAAGCGAGTGTGCGAGAAGCCTTTTTATTTTTTGGTTGTGTTGGGTGCATTCGTGGGTGCACGTTTAGGCGATGCATTGGGCGCTGGGGTAGCCTCACTCTTTTGATCCACGAGTAAACCAAGTTTTGTGACACCATTTTTCCGTAGGTCATCCATGACCTTCATTACAACCTCATAGGGGACTTTACCGTCCGCAGAAATAATAACGGGCTGGTCAGGCTTGAGTTCGGAAAGAATCGTTTGAGCAAGAGCACTACGCTCGACGGGAACAAACGTTGCGCCAGCATCACGTTTGCGCCAGGAAATTTTGCTGTCCTCTTCGATTTGTACTTCGAGAGGCGTTGCTGGCACATTGGCAGCCTGCCCAACGGAGGGCAGTTCGATCACTCCTGGTGTAATCAGAGGTGCTGTTACCATAAAAATGACCAACAATACGAGCATCACGTCGATGTAGGGCACGACGTTAATTTCGTTTTTTAGGCGCCGACCCGAACGCCCGGAGCTTGAGCGGACCGAGGACATTAGCGCACCTGCCTCTGCAGAATGTTCAGAAATTCGTCGACAAAGGTTTCAAAGCGGATCGACAAGCGGTCAATGTCGTGTGTGTAGCGGTTATACGCCACAACAGCTGGAATGGCGGCAAACAGGCCGATCGCGGTGGCGATGAGCGCCTCTGCGATGCCGGGAGCGACCGCAGCTAGTGTTGCCTGTTGGACATTCGCCAAACCGAGAAAAGCGCCCATGATGCCCCAGACGGTGCCAAGCAGGCCGATATAGGGGCTAACAGAACCTGCCGATGCCAGAAAGTTGAGGTGGGATTCAAGCTCATCGAGTTCGCGTTGAAACGCCGCCCGCATGGCGCGCCGTGCGCCGTCCATTGTGCCGTTGACATCAGTCGCTGTGCCGCTGCGACGTGCTTTGAGAAACTCGGTCATACCCGAATCAAAAATACGCGCGAGAGCGCCTTGCTCTGCCCGGCGGGTTGAAATCGACTGATGCAGTAAGGCAAGATCGCCACCCGACCAGAAGTCATCTTCGAAGCGTCTGGTTTGGAGCAATGTTTTTTTGATGGTGGCCCGTTTCGCAAAAATAAAAGTCCAGGAGACAATGGAAATGCCAATGAGCAACAGCATGATGAACTGTACGGGTAGGCTGGCATTAAGCACCAGCGTGAGCATCGACATATCTTGAGTGGTTTGCATCACTTATTCCTGAGTAATTGCGGCTAATTTGGAGCGAACGGATTTTGGAATTGCAGCGACCCGCATATTAACGGTTTCTACGCAACAGACTTGGATGTTACTTTGGGTAATGAGTTCCCCGTTTCTCATCACGGACTGCGAGAAGTGTAACGAAGCGCGCCCCATTCGTGTGACTTCGCTTTCAATTTGCAACAAATCATCGAGACGTGCGGGCGAAATGTAGCGGACATCGACGCGTACCACCATAAAACCACGTTGTTCTTGTGTGGCAAGGTCGGATTGATTGACGCCGAGTGAGCGCAGCCATTCAGTGCGGCCGCGTTCCATGTACTTGAGATAGTTTGCATAAAAAACAACACCACCCATGTCCGTGTCTTCGTAATAGACACGGACGGGCATGTGGTGTTTAAAGCTGGGGCGCTCGACGGGCATAAAAACCTGATAAAAAGTTTAAGAAGATTCGAGCAAGGCGAGCGTCTGGTTGACGCACTCCGCAAGTGGGATGCGCGCGGCTTCGGTTTGTTTGCGACCGAGAACCTCGACAACACCGTCATTGAGACCGCGTTCGCCAACCGTAATGCGCACTGGGGGGCCAATGAGCTCCCATTCGGCGAACATAATGCCAGGCCGTTGATCGCGATCATCAAGGATGACATCAATGCCGCGGGACTTGAGCTCGGTGTAGAGTATCTCGCTAGCCTGTCTGACGGCTTCGCTTTTACCCCAGCCCACTGCACAAATCGCCACTTCAAACGGCGCAATGGCTCGGGGCCACACGATGCCTTTGGCGTCATGATTCTGCTCGATGGCGGCACCAACGATACGCGTGACACCGATGCCATAGCAGCCCATCTCCATGAGCGCCGGTTTGCCGTTTTCATCGAGGAAAGTCGCTTTGAGTGCTTCGGAGTATTTCGTGCCAAGGTAAAAGACATGTCCGACTTCGATTCCGCGCTGGATGGCGAGCGTCCCCTGTCCGTCGGGGGCGCGGTCACCTTCAACCACATTGCGCAGATCGGTCACCAAACTGGCCTCGGGCAAGTCGCGCACCCAGTTCACGCCTGTCAGGTGCGCACCTTCTTGATTGGCGCCACAAATAAAGTCGTGCATCTTGGCGACGGTCAGGTCAGCCACGACACGCACGGGTTTTTGGGTCGCGACAGGACCCAAATAACCAGGCTTGCAACCGAAGTGTTCGACAATTTCAGCCTCTGTGGCAAAACGGAAGCCTTTATTCAGCCCTGTAATCTTGCCCACTTTGATTTCGTTGAGTTCGTGATCGCCGCGCAGCAGTAACAGCCAGATTTGCGCAGGCTTGCCTTCTTGTTCCGTGGCGAGCACGATGGATTTCACTGTGTGGCTCAGAGAAACCTTGAGCATCTCCGCAACCATTTCACATTTGGTAGCCTCGGGTGTTGAAACAGATTGCATCGGAGCACCCGGAGCCGCACGTTCACTGATCAGGCAGGGTGCAGGTGCCAACTCGATGTTGGCGGCATAGTCGGAGCGAGGATCGTAGACGATCAGATCTTCGCCAATATCTGCAATCACCTGAAACTCGTGGCTCTGAGAGCCGCCGATCGAGCCGGTGTCCGCCGCAACCGCGCGAAAGGTCAGACCCAGGCGCTCGAAAATGCGCATGTAGGCATCAAACATCACCTGATAACTTTTCTGCGCGCCTGCGACGTCACGATCAAAGGAGTAGGCATCCTTCATGGTGAACTCACGTCCGCGCATCACGCCAAAGCGAGGGCGACGCTCGTCGCGAAATTTTGTCTGGATGTGATAAAAATTGACGGGTAAATGCCGCCAGCTCTGAATCTCGTTGCGCGCGATATCGGTGATGACCTCTTCGGAGGTCGGTTGCAAAACAAAATCGCGGCCATGGCGATCTTTGATGCGTAACAGTTCGGGACCGTATTGTTCCCAGCGCCCGGACTCGACCCACAGTTCGGCAGGCTGCACGAAGGGCATTAAAAGCTCGAGTGCTCCGGATGCGTCCATTTCTTGACGGATGATGTGTTCGACTTTTCGAATCACGCGCAGACCGAGTGGCATGTAGTTGTAAATGCCCCCGGCGAGTTTGCGAATCATGCCGGAACGCATCATGAGTTGATGGCTCGCAATTTCGGCGTCGTTGGGGGCTTCTTTCAGAGTGCTGATGTGATAGGCGGATGCGCGCATTGTTTGATGAAAAATTTATTAAGGCAAATTGCCCAACAGGTACGTATAATTAAATGTAATTGTATTGAATTCGTTGGGAGTGGCCATGCTTGATCGCGAAGGCTACCGTCCAAATGTCGGAATCATCCTCGTTAATCAAAAAAATGAGGTCTTTTGGGGTAAGCGGATCAGGGAGCATGCTTGGCAGTTCCCTCAAGGTGGCATTAAACACGGTGAAAGCCCGGTTCAAGCCATGTTTCGCGAACTCCACGAAGAGGTCGGCTTAATGCCTGACCATGTCCGTATTTTGGGACGCACAAGAGAGTGGTTGCGTTACGACGTGCCGGATACCTTTATCCGCCGTGAGTCGCGCGGGCATTACAGAGGGCAAAAACAGATTTGGTTTTTGCTGCGTATGCTTGGGCGTGACATAGACGTCAAGTTGAGAGCGACACCCCACCCGGAGTTTGATGCGTGGCGTTGGAGTCATTATTGGGTGTCTCTGGATGCCGTCATTGACTTCAAGCGCGAGGTTTATACCCAGGCCTTGAATGAGCTGTCTCCTTTGATTTTCAAGCGCGGACAAGAACTGCGCGATGAATCAATCGAGGCTGTCGTGCACACGTCGCCTCAGAGCTTGGCCTAGATCCCAAAGAAAAACGGCGCTTAAATGAAATTAAGTGCCGTTTCAGATTACAAAACTGAGATTTATTTTTTTGAGACTTACTTTAAGCGTTTGATCAGGCTGGAGGTATCCCAGCGCGATCCACCCATTTTTTGTACGTCAGCATAAAACTGATCAACCAGTGCGGTCACAGGAACACGGGCGCCATTACGGCGAGATTCGTCCAAAACGAGACTCAAATCCTTGCGCATCCAGTCCACCGCAAAGCCGAATTCGAATTGATCGTCGACCATGGTGTTGCCACGGTTTTCCATCTGCCAACTTTGTGCAGCACCTTTGTTGATGACATCAAGGACTTGCTTCATGTCTAGGCCTGCAGCCTGACCAAAGGCGATGCCCTCGGACAAACCTTGAACCACACCGGCGATACAGATTTGATTGACCATTTTGGCGAGTTGCCCCGCGCCAACAGGACCCACCAAGGTCACGGCACGCGCCATCACAGCGATGACATCGCGCACATGTGCAAAGTCAGCGGCATCACCGCCGCACATGACGGTCAGCATGCCGTTGACCGCACCAGCTTGGCCGCCAGAGACAGGCGCGTCGATGAACTTAATCGATTTGCCCTGTGCCACGGCATGCATTTCGCGAGCAACGGAGGCCGATGCCGTCGTATGGTCGACATAGGTCGTACCCGCATGCATGCCAGCAAAAGCACCGTCGTTGCCAAGCACGACACTACGTAAGTCATCGTCATTGCCGACGCAGGAAAAAACGATCTCTGCGCCGCTTGCAGCTTCACGAGGTGTGGCGCAAGCACGACCACCAAACTCTTTCACCCAGGCTTGCGCCTTTTGAGCGTTGCGGTTGTAGACCGTGACCTGATGGCCAGCCTTCGCCAGATGACCTGCCATCGGCAGACCCATCACCCCCAAGCCCAAAAATGCGACTTTGCGGGGTGAAGAGGCTTCGTAGGTTTTGCTGTTGATCGATGCCACGAATTAAGTTTCCTCGAAAATCTCACGCTTCTTCTTGAGGGAAGGCAGCGAAATGATGATCACCAACAAAGCGGCAACACCCAAGAGCGAGGCAGACAGAGGGCGTTCGAGGAAGGTCATGAAATTACCTCGAGATAGTAGTAGGGCTCGCCGGAAGTTTTCTTCCATCAATGGTCCCAATACCAAGCCCAGCAACAAAGGCGCGCCTTCGCATTTCAGCTTAGACCACAGGTAACCCACGATGCCGAAGATCGCCGTCACCACAATGTCAAAGACGTTGTAGTTGAGCGAGTACACGCCAATCGTACAAAACAGCAGAATGGCGGGGTAAAGTACGCGATAGGGGACGGTCAGCAGCTTGATCCAGATGCCGATCAGAGGCAAGTTCAGCACCACCAACATCAGGTTACCGATCCACATCGAGGCGATCAGACCCCAGAACAGTTCTGGGTGGCTCGTCATCACCTGGGGACCAGGCTGGATGTTGTGAATGGTCATTGCACCGACCATTAGCGCCATCACAGCGTTACCTGGGATACCCAGTGTCAACAGAGGAATAAACGAGGTCTGTGCACCGGCGTTGTTGGCGGACTCAGGGCCTGCCAAACCAGCCGGGTGGCCTTTACCAAAACGCTCAGGGTTCTTGGAGAGTTTCTTTTCGATGGTGTAGGACGCGAATGATGACAACACCGCACCGCCGCCAGGCAAAATACCCAGTACAGAACCGACAGCTGTACCACGAAGGACAGCAGGCCACGACTCTTTGAATTCTTGCTTATTGGGATAAAGTGAACCGATTTTGGAGTCCACCTCGACGCGATTTTCTTTTTGCTCGAGGTTGGTCATGATCTCGGTAAAACCGAACACGCCCATGGCCACGATGGCAAAACCAACGCCGTCTTGCAGTTCGGGGATGCCGAAGTCAAAGCGCGCCACGCCGGAGTTGACGTCCGTACCGACCATGCCCAGCAATAGACCCAGCAAAATCATGGCAATGGCTTTCATCAGCGAGCCAGAGGCCAGCACCACCGCACCCACCAAACCCAGCACCATCAGTGAGAAGTACTCTGCGGGGCCGAACTTGAAGGCGAGTTCAGCTAACGGCGGGGCAAAAGCGGCGATCAACAACGTTGCCACGCTACCTGCAAAGAACGAGCCCAAGGCTGCAATAGCCAGTGCCGCACCTGCACGGCCATTTTTAGCCATTGCGTGACCATCTAGCACCGTCACCACCGCAGACGTTTCTCCCGGCAGATTCACCAGAATAGCAGTCGTTGAGCCACCGTATTGTGTACCGTAGTAAATACCGGCCAGCATGATCAGACCCGCGATAGGGGGCAACACATACGTGATCGGCAGCAACATTGCGATCGTAGGGACGGGACCCAGGCCTGGCAAAACGCCAACCAAGGTACCCAATAAACAGCCCAAGAATGCATAGGCGAGGTTTTCAGGAGTAAATGCCACTCCGAAACCAGTCATCAAGTTATTGAGAAGATCCATGAATCAGTGCTCCTTAGTTCATGCCAAGAAATGCAGGCCAAATCGGGAACACCAACTTGAGACCAACAATGAAAGCCAAATAGCACAAGATGGCCAGAAAGATTGCGTTGGCAATCGTGACTTTCCAGGTGAACTCGTGGCTAGCCATGGCGCTGATAATGACCAAGACAAGCATTGAAACGACCAGGCCGGCCGGTCGCAAGATGAAAGCAAAGACAAGTACTGAGGCAGTAATAATCGCCATGATTTTGAAATCAAATTTTCCGACTTCAGTTGTGGCGGCCTTTTTGCTCAAGGAACCCAACAAAATCAAAGCGCCAAGGATCGCCATGAGGACCCCTAGCCAATGAGGGAAATATCCGGGCCCCATTCGTGCGGCAGTACCCATCGAGTACTCGAGGGATTTCCAGGCGAACGCGATACCGATGATGATGAACATCATTCCCGCCCAGAAGTTCTGTTTGTTTTTAACCTGCATGGTGACAAGCTCCTTGACTACGCTGCAAATAATTGTTTTAAAACTGGGAACGCAAGACGTCCGCCAGATAAACTAAATGAACTCTTGAAAGAGAAAATGAACAAGAGTGCATCACGGACTGCATGGTAAATGAGAGTACGACCAATGCAAACCAAAAAGCACGAGATTCTTGATGGGGTTTTCCCTAAAAAAGGGTTATACCTAGGGCGCTTTAGCCAAAGATTTCCTGACAATCTTCGATTTAGGGGTGATGCAGTGATTTTTAGATGCTTTCTTTGCATTGCTACCATGCGAAACTGAATGCTGGCTGACAAAACGTGCAGAGATTGATTTTTTTTCTTGAGATTGGCGACGAGTTGTTGTTCAGCCTATTTCGCTTTTCCATTTTTGCTTTACGATATCGACATGCTTGAAGATCTCGATCACTTATCCACGCGCTTGGCGAAACTGCTCGCCTACACACAGCAATTGTTCGCTGAACAAACTGCTTTGCGAGCTCGTCTCGTTCAGATCGAGGGCGAGCGTGACGCTTTACGATCGCAACTCGCCCAAGAAGGCACGCAAACGCAGAGCTTGAGTCGCAAAGCGGCCACCGCCGCATCGGAGCGTGATGTATTGCAAGGGTCTTTAGATTTGTTTAAGCAAGAGCATCAGGCGCTGCAAACGCAACTCGCTTCGCGCGAAAAAGAAGTGTCAGCGTTGCGTGATGTGACGACGCAGGCTCAGCAACGCATTGACGCCGTCTTAGAGCGCTTGCCGGGTGCGCAGCAGGTCGAGGAGAAGCAATAATGGAGCGCGTCGATATTTCAATATTAGGCCGCGATTACTCTCTAGCGTGTCCACCCGAAGAAAAACAAGCATTATCGGATGCGGCTCAGCACGTCAGTCAACTGGCGGGGCGTATTCAAGGTTCGGGCAAGGTTTCCGGAAATGAACGGATTGCCGTGATGGCGGCGATTCAGATTGCGGTTGAGCTGCTTTCGGTGCGTGCACCTGACGGCCCGCTGGGCGGCTTGGCGGTTGGCGACTTCAAGCGTAGAATTGACGACATGAATGCAATGCTCGACGAAGCGCTTGCAACAGTGGCTCCCAGCCGTGGGACCAAGCCACGCTGACCAGCCCCCGTCGAGAGTAAAGTTTGTCCCTGCTGTGTTCGTGACTAGGTCATATATTCTCAGAACCAATGCTTTGGCATATTCAGGTCGCAGGATAGCTCGATGGGAATGCTCGTCTCTAGTCAGATGCGCTCGAAATCAAGCAGAACGTGGCCAACTTGAACCTTAGGTTCGAGATGCCGGCCTAAACGGCACGAGCGGGGCATTTATAGGAAAAGCCTGCCATATGAATTGGCAGGTTTTTTTTATTCGTGTTTTTTTAGGCTTTTTTAGCGGCCCATTTATACACAACAGCCCCGGCAATGATCATTGGCAAGGAGAGCCATTGCCCCATCGTGAGACCCGCAGCCAGCAGTCCCAGAAAATTGTCAGGCTCGCGGGCGAACTCAGCGATAAACCGGAAAAATCCATAACCCATCAGAAACACTGCGCTGATCTGGCCTACCGGACGCGCTTTGTTAGCAAACCACCAAACAAGCACGAAAAGAGCCAGGCCTTCGAGCCCGAGTTGATAGAGTTGTGAGGGGTGTCTCGCGATCCCGTCGCCGCTCTGAGGAAACACCATCGCCCAAGGCAGCGTGCTCGCTCTGCCCCAGAGTTCGCCATTGATAAAGTTTCCGAGCCGCCCTACGGCCAAGCCTAGCGGAATCAAGGGCGCAACGAAATCGCAAACCATTAAAAAAGGATATTTGCGGCTGCGCGCCAACCAAAACATCATGAGCGTGACGCCTAGGAGCCCACCGTGAAAAGACATGCCTCCTTCCCAAAGATAAAAAATTTCAAGGGGGTGAGCCAGGTAATAGGCGGGCTTGTAGAAAAGCGTATAGCCCAGCCTGCCGCCCGCGACCACCGCGAGCACACCGTAAAAGATGATGTCTTCGAGGTCGCGCATCGTCATTGTGGTTTTATGGTGCTTGATTCTCCATCGCCCAAGCAACCAGGCCGAACCGAAGGCCGTCAAATACATTAATCCATACCAATGGATCGCAATCGGCCCCAGTTTTATCGCAATTGGGTCAAAATTAGGAAATTGCAGCATCACAAGCCACCAAGCAAAAGATGTCCGATAATAACCGCTGCAAACTTCATTGATAGGTGTTTACTCATGGCAAATAACGACCGTTCCAAAAATATTACCGAAGGCGTCACGCGCGCGCCCAACCGTTCCATGTACTACGGGATGGGTTACAAAGAATCAGATTTCTCCAATCCGATGATTGGTGTGGCCAACGCGCACTCCACGATCACGCCCTGCAACAGTGGTTTGCAGCCGTTGGTTGATGCCGCCATCATCGCGATTCGCGAATCCAAGGCCAATCCCCAGATGTTTGGCACACCCACGATTTCAGACGGTATGTCGATGGGAACGGAAGGTATGAAGTACTCGCTCGTTTCGCGCGAAGTGATTGCAGACTGTATTGAAACGGCCGTTCAGGGTCAGTGGATGGATGGCGTGGTCGTTGTGGGTGGTTGCGACAAAAATATGCCTGGTGGCATGATCGGTATCGCCCGCATCAACGTGCCTGGTATTTATGTTTATGGCGGCACGATCAAACCTGGCTCGCACAAAGGCCGTGATCTGAATATTGTTTCTGTGTTTGAGGCGGTCGGCGAATTCACCATGGGCCGCATGAGCACCGAGGACTTTAAGGCGATCGAGCAAAAAGCGATTCCGGGCTCAGGCTCTTGCGGCGGCATGTATACAGCCAATACGATGAGTTCCTCGTTCGAGGCGATGGGTATGGCGCTGCCCTATTCAAGCACCTTGGCAAATGAAGATGGCGAAGCCATTACCAAGGCCGCAGAGGCCGCGCGCGTCTTGGTCGATGCTGTGCGTCATGGCCGCAAGCCGCGCGACATCATTACACGAAAATCCATCGAGAATGCGGTCTCGGTGATCATGGCGATTGGTGGATCAACCAATGCCGTCTTGCACTTTTTGGCGATTGCGCATGCCGCCGAAGTGCCTTGGACCATCGATGATTTCGAAACCGTACGCAAGCGCGTGCCAGTATTGTGCGATCTCAAGCCTTCCGGATCGTATTTGACAGTTGATTTGCATCGCGCAGGCGGTATTCCTCAGGTGATGAAAATCTTGCTCAATGCAGGTCTCCTGCATGGCGACTGTATGACGATCAGTGGCAAGACGATCGCCGAGGTGCTCAAAGAGGTGCCGGACCAGCCACCCGCTGGTCAAACGGTGATTCGTGCGATTCCAAATGCGATGTATGCGCAGGGTCACTTGGCGATTTTAAAAGGCAATCTTTCGCCAGAGGGCTGTGTCGCAAAAATCACAGGTCTAAAAAACCCAGTGATTACTGGACCCGCGCGCGTTTTTGATTCAGAGGATGATGCGATGGCCGCTATCATGGCGCGCAAAATTCAGCACGGCGATGTGGTGGTGATTCGTTACGAAGGTCCTAAAGGCGGTCCAGGTATGCGCGAAATGTTGGCGCCGACCTCGGCCTTGGTCGGGCAGGGCTTGGGTGAGACTGTGGGCCTCATTACGGACGGACGTTTCTCGGGCGGAACCTGGGGCATGGTGGTTGGACACGTGTCACCCGAGGCTTTTGTGGGGGGCTTGATTGGCCTCGTTGAAGAAGGTGACTCCATCACGATCGATGCGCATACTCAGCTTCTCCAATTGAACGTAGCCGATTCTGAAATCGAACGCCGCCGCAAGCTTTGGAAGCAGCCTTTGCCGCGCTACAGCCGTGGCGTGCTGGCCAAGTTGGCCAAGCTGGTGAGTTCAGCAAGCCGTGGAGCCGTCACAGATGCTTTTGATAAGTAAGCTGCTTTCTGCTCAGGCAGAGTGGCGTTTTGTTCATGCATGCGCGTTCGCCTTAGCCATGGGTGTGTTTTCTTTGGCTCAGGCGAGCGGGGCTGCATCTGGAGGCGCTCCCACAAGCGCGCCTGCGGCGCTGACGCTCGAAGAGGGCTCGGCCCTAGCCAAGGCCCGAGCGTGCTTGGGTTGCCATCAAGTTGACAACAAACGTGTTGGCCCGTCTTTTAGGGCGATCGCGCAGCGCCATGCTAATAAAGAGGACGCCGCGCCCTATTTAATCCAAGTCATCCGCAAGGGTGGGCGTGGACAATGGGGCGCGGTGCCGATGCCTGGTCAGTCTGTGAGTGAACAAGACGCCGAAAAACTGGCGCAATGGATTATTTCTCTAAGGAATTAAGCGTGAATCATTCATCAACATTAGAAGCCGCAGTGTTCGGGGGCGGTTGCTTCTGGTGCACCGAGGCCGTGTTCAAGGCCTTGAAGGGGGTGCACGCTGTTCAGTCCGGATATTGCGGGGGTTCGGTTGAGCATCCTACCTATGAGCAGATATGCACAAAGCTGACAGGCCATATCGAAGTCGTCAAGATTGATTTTGATCCAGCGGTGATCAGTTATAAGGAGTTGCTCGAAGTTTTTTTTGCGACACACGATCCAACAACGCCGGGAAGACAGGGTAATGATGTGGGTCCGCAATATCAGTCCGCTATTTTTTTTCAAACGCCTGATCAACAAGCCGTTGCGACAGCATTCGTAGCGCAATTAGAGTTCTCTCAGCGCTACGCCAATCCCATATCAACAGAGATGCGACCCGCAGCAATATTTTGGCCTGCGGAGCAATATCACGCAGATTATTTCTCCCTGCACCCTGAGCAGGGCTATTGCCAAATGGTGATTGCCCCCAAAATTTCCAAGTTTCGAAAGCAGTTCTCAGACAAACTGAGTGTCGATTGAGGAAAAATTAGGATTGTCGTATTTTCCCGCTAGATTGATTTGACACACCTAAACAATTCATGCATAATCTCGTTTCTCTGCTGATTAAACAGCGGGGGAAAAAATAAGTAGTTAGCAGGATCTGTGGAATTAACGTCTTTTTAGACTCAATTAACCCCAAAATCTTGAAAATTACCTGCAGTTAGCGGATTGCCGAGGCATGATATGCCGAGGAAAAGCGCACTGCAATGCAATACCTTGTTCTTTAAAAATTTGACAACCGATAAGTGTGGGCGCTTGGAATGAGTGTCGCAGGTTGCTTGGCTGTAACAGGTCAAGTAATTGCAAACGAAATCAAGTGCTCACAAAGAAGTTTGGAAATGCACGTTAAGTGTAAAAGCTTGATGTAAATAACCTCACTTCCTTTGAGCAGCGACGTATAACCGGCCTGGGGAAACTTGGGTCAAG